>JAPKYX010000173.1 GCA_026394075.1 Acidobacteriota bacterium | reverse complement strand
TGGATGTCCTCGCCATTGATAAAGGCTTCCATCAGCACCTTGTCGCGCGACATGTGGGCCAGCAGGCGCAGCTCGATTTGGGAATAGTCGGCCACCACCAGCTGCCAGCCGGGCTGAGGGACAAAGGCGGCCCGGATCTCGCGGCCCAGTTCGGTGCGGATGGGGATGTTCTGCAGGTTGGGGTTGCCGGAGGACAGACGCCCGGTGGCCGCGCCGCACTGGTTGAACGTCGTGTGGACGCGCCCGGTACTGGCGGAGATCATGGTGGGGAGCGCATCGACGTAGGTGCTCTTCAGCTTGGTCAGCTGACGGTATTCAAGCGTCTGCTGCGCGATCGAGTGGCCTTCCTCGGCCAGCCCTTCCAGCACGTCCGCGGCCGTTGATTGCTGCTTGGTGCGCGTGCGACCGCCGGGCTGCAGGCCGAGTTCGTCAAACAAGACCTTCCCCAACTGCTGCGGCGAGTTGATGTTGAACTCATGCCCCGCGCTTTGGTAGATCTCGGCGGTTAGACGCTCAATCTCGCCCAACATCTTCAAGGCCATGGTGCCCAGTTGAGCCTTGTCCACCAGGATGCCGGTCTGCTCCATGCGGCGCAGTACGGAGACGAGTGGCCGGTCTATTTCATCGTAGAGCGCGCGCAGGTTGAGCGGCTCCAGTTCGGCTTCGAGACGCCGCCCGAGGGCGAACACCGCTTCGGCCCGCTCTTCGGGCGTCGGGCCGGGCTTGCGCTGGAGATAGCGCTCGCTTAACCGGTCGAGGGTGACGTCGCTCGGGTCAGCCAGCACCAGAAAGCCCGCCAGCATCACGTCGAGCGTTTCAAGGCGGTCGGCCTCCGGGGGCAACGCCTTCAGGTCGTGAACATAAAGCGTTCCACCCGGCAGCGGACCGTCACCCAGCACCCGGATTCCCTCACCTTCGCGCGTCGCTGCGCCCGCTGTGGCGGCCAGAGTGTCCGGGGCGGGAACCCAGGCCAGGGGTGCGAAAAGTTCGACCAGCGAGGCGGCTTCGCGGAACTCAAGCGGCTGGACCAGGGCGGCGGGCTCAATACCCTGTTCCTTGTCGAGCTCCTTGAGGGCGGTGTACATTTCGAGTTCGCGGTAGATCTCGCGGAGCGCCGGGGCGTCCGGCGGTGTGAGATGAGCCGCTTCCAGGTCCCATTCCACCGGGACGGAGCAGTTGATGGTGGCCAGCATTTTCGAAAGAAGCACCTGATCGCGGTTCTGAATGAGGCTTTCGCGATACATCTTTCGCTCTACTTCCGCCGCGTGATCGAGGATCGACTCCACTGAGCCGAAGCGGGTGACCAGATCTTTCGCCCCTTTGTCGCCTATGCCGGGGGCGCCCGGGATGTTGTCGACGGCATCGCCCTTGAGTGCCAGCAGATCGGCCACATGCTCCGGCGGAACTCCCATAAATTCCAGTACTTTGGCCGGATCATAGAGGGTGAAGTCCGCCGGTGGGTCCGGTTTCATCGGGTTCAGCATGGTGACGCGCTGGTTCACCAGTTGGAGCATGTCCTTGTCGCTCGACACGATGACGACATCCAGATCGTCGGCCAGGGCGCGGACAGAGAGTGTACCGATGACGTCGTCGGCTTCAAAGCCGGGGAAGTCAAGGACTGGAATCTTCATTGCTTCCAGTAGCTTGCGGACGTACGGGATCTGGGGCGCGAGATCCTCGGGCATTGGGGCGCGATTGGCCTTGTAGGCTTCAAACTCCTGCTCGCGGAAGGTGGGCCCGTCGGATTCGAAGACCGCTGCCAGCAGCTCCGGCTTCTGGGTGGAGATCAATTTCTTCAACATGTTGTGGAAGATAAAGACCGCCTCCGTGGGCAGCCCGGCCGCGGTACGCATGGGCGGCGCTCCACTGCGCGCGCGAGCGTGGTAGGCGCGGAAGATAAACCCAAAGCTATCGATCAAAAAGAGCCTGCGCCGCATCCTGTCATGATACCCCCGCAGCGTTTGGGCCACAGTCGGATGGTTGTATTGTGGCGCAAACGACACAGGTAAGAATCTGCAAGTCTTTTTGTATCTTTATTTTGCGTGGCCGCGTCAATCCTGCTAGACTCGTGTTTCAATTGAGCACCATGCCTCCAGCCGCCGCTTGGCCTCAGGACCGGATTCTCCGGTTTGAGACCACCATTCAACGCCCGGTGGAATTGAAGAATGGGGTCGGACTGCACAGTGGGGCACCGGTGTCGATGCGGATCCTGCCCGCGCCGCCAGCTACGGGCATTGTCTTTGTCCGCACCGACCTGGACAATTTCCAGATTCCCGCCACGTGGCGCTATGTCGAAAAGGTCAGCTACGCCACCAGCCTGATGCGCCAAGGCGTGCTGATTTCGACCACCGAGCATCTGTTGAGCGTCTTTTATTCGATGGGCATCGACAATGCCTTTATCGAGATCGACAACCTGGAAGTGCCGATCCTGGACGGCAGCGGCCAGGAGTTTGTCCGGCTGATCGAGCAGGCGGGCATCCGCCACTACCGGCGGCGGCGGCGTTATCTGAAAGTGAAGCGCCCGGTGACGGTGGAAGGCAACGGCAAGCGGATCACGATTTTGCCCTGTGACCGGTTTCTGTTGAACTGCGACGTCTACTTTCCGCACCCGATGGTGGGCCGGCAGTCGCTGGAAATGGAAGTGACGCCGGAACTGTATGCCACCGAGATTGCGCCGGCGCGGACGTTTGGGTTCGCCAAGGAACTGGACCAGATGCGCGACATGGGGCTGATTCGTGGGGCGACGCTCGATAGCGCGGTCTGCTTTACCGAGGATGGCGTGATGAACCCGGGCGGGCTGCGTTTCAGCGACGAATGTTGCCGCCACAAGGCCCTGGACCTGATCGGCGATCTGGCCCTGATTGGGCGTCCGCTGCTGGGCAACGTGATTGCTGAGCGCGCCGGCCATGCGATGCATGTGGCGCTGGTGGCCAAGATCATGTCCGATGCGTCGCTGTATGAAGTGATCAGCTTTGATCAATTGGCGACGCGCGTTGTCCACGCCCTGGTAAGCTAGCGTTTTGTTGCTCCGCCAACAGCTTCCCAACCTCATTTCCATAATCCGGGTGGTGCTGACACCTTTTGCTGTCCGGGCGATTCTGGCGGGCCAGGATTCGGTGGCCTTCTGGCTTTGCTGGCTGGCGGGATTGACGGATTTTCTCGATGGTGGTTTGGCGCGCCGGTTAGGTGTCTCCTCCAAACTGGGTGCCATCATCGACCCGCTGGCCGACAAGTTCATGCTGGATGTCCTGTCCTTGACGTTCTGGCTGGTGCGTGGCGAAGGGGCCGGACTGGCGGTGGTGGCGCGTGATGTCCTGATCGTCAGCGGTGCGCTGATGATCCGGGCGGTGCGCGGGCGAACCGATTTCCCACCCAGTTGGCTGGGCAAATGGTCGACGGCGATCCAGATGGCGTGGGTGCTGATTCTGCTGGAACCCTGGGCGACCCCGGCGCGGCCATGGGCCACGATGGTGATGCTGGCCGCAACCGTCATCAGCGGCTTGGATTATATTCGCCTAGGAGTGAACATGATGCGAGGCGGGCGCCCCAGTTCAAATTGACGGTTTCCGCGAATCTCGATAGTCTGGAGAAGACCGGAGAAGTTTTCAAATCGCAACATGACCCGTTTCGAGCCATCACGCAACTATCTGGCCTTGGGCGCGGTGGCGTTGGCGTTGGGGACGGCGGCGGGCTGGATGGCGACGCGCTGGGTTTCAGCCGCGGTTCCGGCGGGCGTCTTCTTCGCACTGGCCGGGCTGAACTTCTTTTTGGCGTTCCGGCCGGCGATTGAAGTTCGGAACCATTCCCTCGCGGTCGGGCAAAAGCAGATCTTGTGGGCGGACGTGATGGAGATCCGGCGAACGGGGTGGGTCTCTCCGCTGGTGATCTGGTTGCTGCTGCGTGACGGTTCCCGTGAACTGGTGATTTATCCGGGTGCTCTCGATTCAGCCCGCCTGCTGATGGAAGACATGGCGCGGTGCTTGGCCCGCCCGGGCGATTTGGGTTACCCGGTGATGGCCGCACCGGTGGCCGCTGGCGAAGCCATTCGGGGCCCTCTGCTGAATCCCGATGATGAAGCGGAAGTGGAACGCTTGTTCCAACGGCTGAAGACGGTGGGGCACCTCGAGCCCAATTCCACCGACGAGAAGTAGGCCTTGTCCCGCCGCCGCCTGATTGCGGTCTCCCTTTTCCTGATTTTGCCTTTGTTGGCCCTTGGTCTGCTTTCTCAAGCGGGTGCCTTCCTGGTGGAAGCCCAGCCGCCGCAGAAGGCGGACGTGGCGATCGTGCTGGGTGGCGACTACGGTGGCCGGCGCATCCTACTGGCTTGTGAACTGCTGCGGCAAGGTCTGGTGCCGAAGGTCTGGGTGAGCGGCCCGATTGTGCTTTATGGCGAGCACGAGGATGGGTTTGCGATTCGCTGGGCGGCTCGCCAGGGTTGTCCGGTGGAGCGCATGGAAGGGTTTCCGCACGAGCTGGACAATACCAAGCAGGAGGCGGAATATTTTGGCCGCGTGATGGCTGAAAGAGGCGTGCACTCCTATCTTTTGGTGACCAGCAATTTCCACACGCGGCGCGCGGGCGGACTGTTCCGGAAGGCCGTGCCGGGGATCGCGATGACCGTCGTGGCCGCCCCGCACGACCGGTTTCTGCCGGAGCGCTGGTGGCACTCCCGGGAGAGCGCCAAAGTCTTCTTCTTTGAATGGGTGAAGACGCTGACGAGTCTGGTGGGGATATGACGCGGCGAAGCTGGCTGACCGCGGCGGTCGCCCTGACCGGTTGCGGATTTCGGGGCGCGCCCGTCGAGCAGCGCTCGAAGGCCGTGGAGCAGTCCGGCAATGGCCGCTTGACCGATGCCCAATGGCGCGAACTGTTGAGCTATGCCGAGTACGCCGTGTTGCGCGAGAAGGGCACGGAACCCGCATTTAGCCATCCGCTGAACTCCGAAAAGCGAGCCGGGCAGTACAACTGTGCGGGATGCCAGCTGCCGCTTTTCTCTTCGTCGGCCAAGTTTGATTCTGGCACCGGATGGCCCAGCTTCTGGGAGCCGCTGCCGGGTCCGGCGGTGGATTCTGAGGCTGATTCCAGTATGGGCATCACGCGCACAGAAGTGCTGTGTCACCGCTGCGGTGGCCATCTCGGACACGTGTTTGACGACGGGCCGCCACCCACGGGATTGCGATACTGTATCAATGGGACGGCGTTGCGTTTTGTCCCACACGAAGGATCTCAATCTTGAAAACACTCATTATCTTTTCGCTGTTGGGAGCAACGGCGTTTGCCGGGCAGTTCACCAGCATTATTGCTTTTGGCGACAGCTTGGCCGATACCGGAAATGCCTACATTGGGACGGGCGGGGTGACGCCGCCGAGCCCGCCGTTTTATCCGGGCGTTTTCTCGAACGGTCCGAACTGGCTTCAGTATTTGGGAGCGGGCCTGGGTTTGCCGGTGGTGCCCTTTCTCGGGGGCGGGACAAATTTTGCGATTGGCGGCGCGACCACCGGGT
>JAPKYX010000138.1 GCA_026394075.1 Acidobacteriota bacterium | reverse complement strand
GGCAAGGCGCTGGACGTCCCGATCCACGAACTGCTGGGCGGGGTGGCGCGAGACTACGTCGAGTGCTATTCAACCGGCTATCCAGCCAACGGCCGCAACACCCGCGACACCGCCAAGGCTTGCGTCGATGCCGGCTTCCGGGCCTTCCGCACGGGCGTGCTGGACGGCGGCAGCGCCACGCACGGCGGCGGCGTTCCCGGGCGCTTCGTCTCACAAGAAGTAGTGGTGCGGACCCATGAGCACTGCAAGGAAATTCGCGAAGGCGTGGGCGGTGCTGGACGCTGGGCCATCGACTATCACACGCGTCTGGACTTTGCGGACGCCGTGCGGTTGTCCGGGCTGATCGAGAATCTGGAGCCGTACTTTGTCGAGGATCTGGTGCGCAGCGAGAACCCGGGCGTCTACCGCCAGCTGCGGCCCATGGTGAAGGTGCCGATCGCGGTGGGCGAACATTTCGCCGACAAATGGGACGGCCTACATGAACTGGTGGAGGGCCGGCTGATCGACTACTCCCGCGTCTCCATCCCCAACTGCGGCGGCATCACCGAGTACATGAAGCAGGCGGCACTGTGCGAGACGCACTACGTGGGCTTGACGCCACACTTTACCGGTCCAATTGCGGAGACGGCGCTGGTCCATTGCTGCGCCGTGTTCTCCGGTCCGGTGTTGATGGAGATGCGAGGCAACGGTCCGCTGCCCGCGACCTATCTGCCGAAGTATTTCGATTTCAAAGACGGCAAGCTGTGGCCCAACCAACGGCCGGGCCTGGGCGTGGAGTTCAACCCGGCAGGTTTGAAGCTGCTGACCGAAGTAAGCAAGGCATCCACTCCGCTGCCGATCTTCCGGCGGCCCGATGGATCGCTGACCAACTGGTAACGGCATGATCAACCGGCGGCAGGCATTGACCGCGGCACTGGGCGGGGCGTGGGCGGCACATCGGCCATTACTGGGTGCCACCAAGCCCGTGATTGCCTCGATGGAGATCTTCCAGGTGAAGGTGAACCATCGGGGCAACTGGGTGATCGTGCGCCTCAAGACCGATACCGGCGTCACCGGCCTGGGCGAAGCTTCGCATGGGCTGGGCGACGCGGTCACCATACAACTCATTGAGCAGCTGTTTGCCAGCCTGAAAGGACGCTCGGCATTTGATGTCGAATGGCTCCATGCCCACGCGGACCCGCTGATTCAGCGGCAGAAGAACTCGACCGCCGCCAGCGCCGTCAGTGGCCTGGAGCAGGCAATGTGGGACATCCAGGGCAAGGTGCTGGGCGTGCCCTGCTATCAGCTGTTCGGCGGGGCATTGCGGCGCGACATCCGGCACTATGCCAACATCAACCGCTGCACGGTGGAGCGCACTCCGGCGGGCTTTCGGGCTTCCGCCAAGCGGGCCGTGGCCGATGGATTTGACGCGATCAAGCTGGCACCGTTTGATGGCATTCCCAAGCCTGGTGCGGCGGGCTTTCAAGCCGGTGTCGACAATGGCGTCGCCTGCATCGAAGCCGTGCGCGAGGTGCTGGGGGCCAAGGGGGATTTGTTGGTCGACGGGCATGATCGCTTTGACGTGCCCTCGGGTCTGGAACTGGTGAAGCGGATGATCCCGCTGAACCTCTATTGGCTGGAGGAAGTAACGCCTCCGCCCGGTCTGCCCGAGATCGACCGCGCCGCGCCCATGAAGACGGCGGGCGGCGAACTGCTCTACGGCATGCCGGCCTTCAGGCAGTATCTGCAAGCGGGAAGCGTGGACATCATCATGCCGGATGTGAAGTACTGCGGCGGCATGCTGGAGCTGAAGAAATCCGCCGCGGTGGCGGAAGCGTTCGGCGTGCCGGTTTCGCCGCACGGCCCGGCCAGCCCGATCGGCAATGCGGCGGCGGCCCATGTCTGCGCGTCGATGCCGAACTTTCTGATTCTCGAACTGGGTTACGGCGAAGTGGACTGGCGGTCCAGTTTGGTGACGCCGCCGGAGCGCTTCGAGCGCGGCGTCATGAAGCTGACCGACAAGCCTGGCTTGGGCATTGAGTTGAATGATGCCGTGGCGGCCGCGCACCGCGTGGCCTGAGTTCTGCATAGGCGTGGTGCAAGGGGGCGGGCGGATCTTGTCACAATAGCCCTATGACTCGCCGTGAAGTGTTCGCCGCCCCGGCCCTGGGGCTTGCTTCTGCTGGGATGGTTGCCGCGCAGGCCGCGCCCGCATTACTGAAACCCAAAGCACTGCGCCCCGGCGACACCGTGGGCTTGATCACGCCTTCCACCTATGTCAGCGATCCGGTGACACTGGATTTGCTGAAGCTAACGACGGAGCACTTCGGCCTGAAGATGAAGGTGGGCCGCAACGTGAAGAAGCGGACCGGCTATGTCGGCGGCACCATCGAGGAGCGCCTCAACGATCTGCACGACATGTTCCGCGACCCCGAAGTAAAGGGCGTCATCTGTATCCGCGGTGGCTACGGCACGCCGCACATTCTGGACGGGATCGACTACGATCTGATCCGCCGCAACCCCAAGGTATTCGCCGGATACAGCGACATCACGGCCATGCATCTGGCCATCCATCGCAAGACCGGTCTGGCGACTTTCCATTCGCCGGTGATCCTGTCACGTTTCACCGACTGGACCCAGCGGCACTTCCGCGATTCTCTCTTCGCCGGTGGGCCCGCACGCCTGGTGATCAAGAATCCGCCGGAGGCGAACCCCTTGCGCCCGGCGCATCCCGTGCGCGCCATCCGGCCCGGTACGGCGCGGGGCGCATTGATCGGTGGCAACCTGACGCTGATCTCCTCGCTGATGGGCACACCCTATGAGCCCGATACACGCGGCAAGATCTTCTTCATCGAAGACGTCGGCGAGGAACCCTACCGAATCGACCGCATGCTGACCCAATTGCGGCTGGCGGGCAAGTTCGCGCAATGCGCGGGCGTCGTGGTGGGTGAGTGTGTCGATTGTGGCCCCAAGGAGTTCCGCCCGGGGTTTGAATCGACGTTCTCGTTGAATGAAGTACTGGACAACATTCTGGGCGACTTGAAAGTGCCAGTGCTCTCCGGCCTGTTGATCGGTCACACAAGTGATCAGGCAACATTGCCCGTCGGCGCGATGGCATCCATGGACGCGGCGGCCGGTGAGCTGATCATTGAAGAGCGCGGCGCGGTGGACTAGACTCCACCACTGCTCGGATCAGCTCAGGCGCGGGCCAACTCCAGCAGCGCGTCCAGCAGAACATTCGCGCCATTGGCGCAATCTTCCCACGTCGTCAGCTCTCGCGGGGAGTGGCTGATGCCGCCTTGGCTGGGGACAAACAACATGCCCATCGGGCAGATGGCCGCCATGTTTGACGCATCGTGCCCGGCACCGGAAGGCAAGCGCTGCGGCTTCAATCCGCGCCGGGTGGCGGCCGCTTCCAAGGACTTCATGACGCCGGCGTCACTGGGCTGACCATCGCGCAAGGCCACCGGCGTCCAGCGGAACTCCACCTTGCGCTC
>JAPKYX010000264.1 GCA_026394075.1 Acidobacteriota bacterium | reverse complement strand
GCGTTTACGGACCATCGGATCCAACGCGTGGCGGCGGCTCCGTTTGCTTTGCCGACGGGGGCGGAGGCGCCCGCGATCCGCGCGTGGCGGGAACCCGCAGATGCCGCGCTCAACGAGCGGAACCGGGGCCTAGCCTCGATTATGGTGGGGGAGCGGGACGGCGAGGCGCGGTTAATCAACGATGGCTACCGGCGGCTGGCGGCGGCGTATGCCAAGTTCCCGCGTGACGCGGATGTGCTGGCCAGCCTGGGGATGGTGTTGTTCTTGAAAGACCAGCATCGTGACGCCGTGAAATTGCTGCAGGCCGCGGTGGCGGCCCGGCCCGCCGACGCGGGTCTGCACGAGAAGCTGGCGGTGGTGCTGAACGCCGCCGGAGATAAAGCCCGGGCGGTGGAGGTACTGGAGAAGGCCATCGCGTTGGACCCGCTGCGGGAGACGGCGTATCACTTGCGTGCTGCGCAGGAGGCGACGGCGGAGGGTCGCAAGCAGGTACTGGGGCGGTGGCTGAGCAAGATGCCACAGAGCCTGGTGACGCGGGAGGCGCTGCGGGACCTAGCGGCCCCCGGAAACTTGCGCTAGCAGGCGGCGGATGAAGTCGTCTTCGGGGAACAGTTCCACGTATTTTTCGAGCGTCTGCTTCGCTTCCGGGTAGCGCTGCAGTTTTATCAGGCGCAGGGCCAGCGACTTGTAGAGCGAGGCCGCATAGGGCGATAGCTCGATACCCCGGCGCAGGACGGTGACGGCTTCTTCCAGGCGTCCCGCTTTGGCCAGCGCTTCGCCCAGATCTTCAAACGTGGGGGTGGCGACGGAGCCGCGTTCGATGGATCGGCTGAGATAGTTGACGGCGTCCTCAATCTGATTGGCGCGCAGCGCGCGGCGTCCCAGCGTACCCAGCACCAGCGGATCATCGGGGTGCGCACGGCGGGCTTCATTCAGCAGTTGCTCGAAGGGCTGCAGTAGTGCGGGCTGTTGATCGCTCAACTGGCCGTAGGCTTTCAGGCGGGTGAGCAAAGGCAACGGCTGCGCGGTTGCGTTGAAGTGCACGACCGGGGCGGTGGAGAAGGCGGCGGCGGGCAGGGGCTGGGACGGTGTGCGGACGATGCGGTGATTGGTGAGCGCGGAATGGGCGATCACTTGCACGTCGCGTTTGGGCATGTGGCAGCTGACGCAATCGCTTTGGCGGTTGGGATGGGTGGCGGGCAGGGGCGCGGTGTGGCAGCCAAGGCAGGCTTGACGGTAGTCGGTGGTGGCGGCGTGCGGGTTGTGGCAACTATTGCAGGAGAGGCGATTGGCGCGGGTCTGGGTGGCCTGGAAGCACTGGCTTAAACGCATCGATTCGTGATGCTCCAACAGGTCAGCGTCGGCGGGGTTGTCGCGATTGCGGGGCAGCTTGAAGATGGCGACGACATCGTTGAGCACCATGCCGGGGCGGAAGTCGCGCTCGGTTTTGCCGGGTTGCAGGATGCGGGTGTCGCCGCCCTGGTGGCAGTTCATGCAGATCTCGTCGGCGCGGTCTGGCGTCAAGCGCTTGGGGTTGACGATGGCGGTGCGAGCACCTTTTTGAGCAATGTGGCGCGCGCCGGAGCCGTGGCAGTTCTCGCAGCCGATGGAGAGTTCGCGGAAGGGCGGGTTTTCGAACAGGCCGTTGCGTTGGGGCACCACGTTGGGCGCACCGCTGTGGCAGTAGATGCAGCCGGCGGCGATGGGGCGATTGAAGCCATAGTCAGCGAACTCGTAGCCGGGCGAAAGCTCCCAGCGGTTGGGTTTCGAGTAGTAGGAGAGCGGCGCTTGGAACAGGTGGTCTCCGCGTTGCACCACGAAGCTGAAGCCATTGACGCCGGAGCCGATGGCCCAACTGACGGGCTGCACATTCCGGAACGCCTCACCCGCTTCGGCCTGCATCAGGCGGCCCTGATCAACGAACGCCTCAAAGGTGCGGCGCTGCTTTTCGTTTGAGACTGTGGCGGTGGTGCTGGCCTTGGCCAGATGTTGGCTGGCCGGGCTGATGGAGCGGCCCATGGGGGAGGCGACCCAGTGGTCATAGATGGCGCGATGGCAGCTGGCGCAGGCCTTGGAGCCGGTGTAGTCCAGCGGTGCTTTCGGAGCAGGTGGAACTTTTGCGCTGGGCGTCTGGGCCAGCAGCGGGCACGCCAACCAAATGAACCAAAGCCACGCGCCCATCGTCATCGCAACCTAACGCTTGCCCATCGTGGCCGTGCGCACGATGCCCGCGCCTTCCTTGATGAAGACCAACTGATCGGCCGCCACCTTCTTCACGGTTTCGAGTTGGCCGTTGGGCCAGCGAATTTCAAGATCAGCGATGGTGGCGTCGCCCAAGCCGAAGTGGAGGCGGAAATCGTTGACCGAATAAAAGCTGGACTGGCTCAAGACGGCCTGCGCCTGGCGTTTGCCGCCATAGATGGCGGTGACCTTGGCCCCGATGGCGGTGCGGTTGCTTTTGACGCCTTCCAGCTTCACTTTCAACCAATGCCCGCTGCCGGAGACATCGTTGCGTAGCAGCGAGGGCGGCTCATGCAGGTTGAGGATGAGGATGTCCACGTCGCCGTCGTTGTCGAAGTCGCCAAAGGCGCAGCCGCGGCTGGAGTGCATTTCGTTCAGTGCCGGACCAGCGCCGTCAAACAGCTCTTCAAACCGGCCGCCGCCCAGGTTTCGGAACAGGACGCGCGGTGTCTTGAACGGATAGGCGGGCAGCTTTGCTTCCACTTCCGGGTAGACGTTGCCGGTCACCATAAACAGGTCCGGCTGGCCGTTGTTGTCGAGGTCGGCCATGCCGGCTCCCCAGCCGATGAAGCGCGTCTCAACGCCCAGTCCGCTGCGCACGGTAACGTCGTCGAAGTTGCCGTCGCCGGAGTTGCGGTAGAGGATGCTGGAGTCGTCGGCGAAGTGCGTTTTCAAGATGTCGAGGTGGCCATCGAGATCGAAATCGCCAATGCCTAAGCCCATGCCGGCCTGCTCCATGCCGTCTTCGTTTAGGGCGACGCCGCGTTCGAGACCAGTTTCTGAAAACGTGCCATCGTGATTATTGCGGAAGAAGAAGCTGGAGGTGGAATCGCAGGCGACGTAGATGTCCGGCCAGCCGTCGTTGTCAAAGTCGGCGGCGACGGCGGTCATGCCGTAGCTGCCTTTGGCTTGGGCGATGCCGGAAGCTTCACTGACATCGGTGAAGGTGATATCTCCTTGGGCATTGGGGCCATTGTTGCGGTAGAGCCAGTGGCGGCCCGCGGGCAGGCCCCGGGGTCCGCAATTGACGGGCACGCCCTTCCAGTTGCAGAAGGAGCTTTCGCCGGGCTTGGGCACGCGGTCGATATCGAAATCGACGTAGTTGGACACGAACAGGTCCAGCAGGCCGTCGCGGTTGTAGTCGACAAACGTGCAGCCCGCGCCCCAGCGGCGGTCCTTGGTGGCAAGGCCGGCGGCTTGCGTGACGTCCGTGAAGGTCACTTCGCCTTTGGCGTTGGGGCCGTTGTTGCGGTAGAGGACGTTCTGGCCCCAGTAGGTGATGAAGAGGTCGTCGAAGCCGTCGTTGTTGAAGTCGCCGATGCAGACGGCTGAGGCCCAGCCGGTGCGGCGGAGCCCGGCCTGATCGGTGACGTCTTTGAAGGTGCCGTCGCGGTTGTTCTTGTAGAGGCGGTTGCTGGCGGTGGAGCCTTCCAGCGTCGTGCCGTTCAGCACCAGTATGTCCAGCCAGCCGTCGTGATCGTAGTCAAAGAAGGCGACGCCGCAGCCGATGGTTTCGAGCAAGTAGCGCTTGGTGGCGGTGCCGCCATAGGTGCAAGGCTCAGTCAGCCCGGCCTGTTTGGCGATGTCGCTCAACCGCGCGTTGAAGGGTAGACCGGAGGGCTTGCCGCGCGGCACGGGGCGGGCCACGCGCGAGGAGACACCTTGCCCGGCCAACGAGGGAGCGGTCAACAGGGGAGCCGTCAACAGGGGCCAGAACGTTCTGCGCGTCAGCTTACTCACGCGTCCATCTTATCGAGGTGTTGCCGGGGCGGACCGCGACGGCGGAGCGGCTTTCGCCCAGCGCAGCTTCAATTGATCCCGAACCCAGGCCGCGTTCTGGCGGGCATGGCAGCTGAGGCACGCGTTCGGACTTTCGGTCGCGCCGAAGCGCAGCGTCATCTCGGCGTTCGGACGATCGTCAATCTGGTGCGTGCGCGCTTTGAACAGCAGGCTGTTCATGATCTTGGGCATGTGGCAGGAGACGCACTGGCTGGCCTCACCGGCGGCGTGTTGGGTATGCGAACGGGCGCTGTAGCGGGTGTCGTGGCATTGAGTGCACATCCGGTCCGGCTGGTCGCGATACTTCAGTGAGGTGGGATTGTTCGCGGCGTCGGCGGGGTGCGGGTCGTGGCAACTGCCGCAGTGGGCATTGCCTTGCTGGAAGCACTGGGAGCGTTCAAAGGCCTCGACGATGAAGGTGGTTTCGCGGAAGCGGCCGTCGCGATAGAAGGCCTTGCGCGAGAACTCCGCATAGGGGCGGCGCTGATACTGGGGCGGAAACCCTTGCGGCGTGCGGATGGCGGACTGCGCGTGACACTGGGCGCAGACCTGCACATAGCGGCGGTTGTCAGCTTGTTGAAACTTGAAGGCGGGCGCGGCACCGCGGGCGTGCTCCGCCGACGGGCCATGGCACATCTCGCAGTTGACGCCGCCCTCAAGAAAGCCCTTGGGCTGCAACTGGCTGGTGTGGCACGGAGCACAGTTCTGCTGATACGACGTGACCTCGCGGAGGCGGTGGAACTCCCCCACTTCGGCGCGCTCCGAGCCGGGCGGGTCGATCTGCCGCCAGTAGTTCAGCCATGACTTCTCCAGCCGGTTGTACTGGAGCGGAATGACATGCAGGTCACCATCCGGGGCCTTAGTGGCATAGGCTTGCTGCCACTTGGAGCCGATCAGATAGTCCACCGGATAGCGGTCCCAACTGGGGCTGCCGCGGCCGGCAATGGAGCGCTTGAGATCGAAGAAGAAGCGGCCGTCTTTCTCGAAGCCTTTCGCCATCGCGGGGCCGGATTCAGAGAAGGTGCTGAGCTGGGTAAAGTCGGCCATGACGGCGGCGGGCTCCGCCGGGCGCAGCATCTTGGCCATGCCGGTCTGGCTCCAGGAGGCGAACTGCGCGGCGTGGCAGGGGCGGCAGGAATCACTGCCGGAGTAGGCTGACTTTGCGTCGGGTTGGCGGATGGCGATGGACGCGGGGGCACCGGCTTCGCCCAGGACGCGGAGCGCTGTCGCGCGCAAGCGATCCTGCACAGGCCGCCAATCCCGGTCCTTCATGTTGGCCGGTGGCTGGAACTTGCTCAACACTTCCAGCGTGGCCCGGGCTTGGCGCTGGGCCTCCACCGGTTCGCGGCGGTTGGCCCGCACGGCAGCCACAGTGGCGAGCAACAGAGCGTTTTCGGGATAGAGTTCCAGCGACTGCCGCGCGTAGTGGAGCCCGGTGGCGGAATCGCCCAGGTCGAAAGAAGCTCGCGCGGCCGCTTCCGTCACTTGGGCCAGCAGCCACGAGGCCGGGTAAAGGCGGAGGAATGCGCTGGCTTTGGTGCGGCGGGCCACGGGG
>JAPKYX010000146.1 GCA_026394075.1 Acidobacteriota bacterium | reverse complement strand
GCCAAAATGACCGCCGCCGCGGACGTCTACGAGGGCCTGGACCGTTTTGACGCCCGCAAGCGCGTCCTAGAAGATCTCGAAGCCGGTGGCTATCTGGTGAAGACCGAACCGCACGCCATGAGCGTCGGCAAGTGTGACCGTTGCTCCACCGTGATTGAGCCGATGCTGTCGACGCAGTGGTTCGTCAAGATGAAGCCGCTGGCCGACAGAGCCGCGCAGGCCGTGCGTGATGGCCGCATCGAAGTGCAGCCTGAGAACTGGAGCCGCACGCTGCTGGCTTGGCTCGACAACATCCACGATTGGTGCGTCTCACGCCAGCTGTGGTGGGGCCACCAGATCCCGGCCTGGCACTGCAAAAGCTGCGCGGAGATCATGGTGGCGCGCGAGGCTCCCACGGACTGTTCCAAGTGCGGCAGCAGCGACTTGAAGCAGGATTCCGATGTGCTGGATACCTGGTTTTCCAGCGGACTGTGGCCCATGTCCACGCTCGGGTTCCCGGACCAGACGCCCGATCTGAAGACGTTCTACCCCACGTCGCTGATGATCATGGGCTACGAAATTCTGTTCCTGTGGTGCAGCCGCATGGTGATGCTGGGCCTCGAGTTTATGGGCGATGTCCCCTTCCGCAAGGTCTACATCCACGGCATCGTGCGTGACGCCGAAAAGCGCAAGATGTCGAAGACGCGCGGCAACACGGTGGACCCGCTGGACATCACGGCCAAGTACGGCACCGACGCCGTGCGTATGGCCCTGCTGACGGCCGCCGCCCCCGGTGCCGACATTGTCTGGACCGAAGACAAGCTGCCCGCCTCCCGCAACTTCGCCAACAAGATCTGGAACGCCTCGCGCTTCCTGTTCCTCAACATGGAGAAGGCTGGTGTGGAGCCGTGCATCCCTGAAGCTGGCGAACGCACGACGCTCGAAGACCGCTGGATCTGGTCCCGCCTGAACGCCGCGGCTACTGCCATGAACTCCGCCATCGAACAGTACCGCTATCACGAAGCCGCCCAGACCATCTGGCACTTCTTCTGGAGCGATTTCTGCGACTGGTACATCGAGCTGAAGAAGATGCGCTTCGTCGAAGGCTCCGGCCTCGACCACCACTGGCGCAACATCCTGAACGTTTTTGAAAGCGCCCTGCGCCTGTTGCATCCGGAAATGCCGTTCATCACGGAAGAGCTGTGGCAGCGCCTGAACCCGGGCGAGGGACGCTCGATCACTCTGGCCGCCTTCCCTCAACCCGACGCCGCGCTCGATGATCCCGCCGCCGAGAAAGAGATGGAGCGGCTGCAGGAGATCATCACCAAGGTCCGCGACATCAAGGCCAACCAACGGCAGACCAAGACGCTGACGCTGGAAGGCGATACGGCCTTCGTGGTCACCGCGCGCGACAATGCTGAGGCCGTGCGCCGCTTGAGCGGCGTCGAGCTGAGCTACGTCGAAAAACCCGGCGAAGCATTGGCCTTCACCGGAATCGTCGTCAGCGAAGACCAGAAGGTGCGCATCGCAAAAGAAGTTGAGCAACTGGAGAAGGTGATCGCCAACTCCAAGCGCCAACTGGGCGACGAAAAGTTCATGGGCCGTGCCCCGGCGCACATCGTCGATGGACTCCGCGCCAAGCTGGCCGATTACGAAGCCCAGTTGGACAAGCTCCGTGGTTAGTCCGGCGATTCGCGAACTGCTCGACCGCGCCCTGGCCGAAGACATCGGCGCGGGCGACATCACTAGTGAATTGACGGTACCGGAATCACTCGAGGCGTCGGGAACATTCTTCGCCCGCCAGGATTGCGTGATCGCCGGGATGTCGCTGTTGCCGGAGCTCTATGAATCGATCGAGTTGTTGGTGGAAGACGGCACTCGCGTCACCGACGGCACGCCGATCGCCCACGTGCGCGGCAAAGCGCGGCGGCTGCTGACGCTCGAACGGACCGCGTTGAACTTGCTGCAGCGGCTCTCTGGCATCGCCACGTTGACGCGCCAGTACGTGGACGCTATGGCCGGCACCAACTGCCGCTTGCTCGACACTCGCAAGACCACGCCTGGCTTGCGCTCGAAAAGATGGCCACCAAGGCGGGCGGTGCCACCAACCACCGCATGGGTCTCTATGATGCTGTGCTGATCAAGAACAACCACATCTCCGCCGCCGGATCGGTGACCAATGCGCTGAAAGGTGCACTGGGCCAGCACCCGATTGTCGAGATTGAAGTACGCACCTGGGATGAGCTGAATGAAGCGCTCGATGCCGGGGCCACGCGTTTGCTCCTCGACAATCTGACGCCCGCCGAAGCGCGCCGCTGGATCGAGCACATCGCTGGCCGCGCCTCCTGCGAGATCTCGGGTGGCGTGACGCTCGCCACCATTCGCGCCTATGCCGAAGCGGGAGCGGATTTCGTCTCCGTCGGCGCACTCACCCATTCCGCCACCGCCGTGGACCTCAACTTCCGCCTGACCCTGTTGCCGTGAGCGAACCGCTGATCGTCCGGCTACCCTCCACCACCTCCACCATGGCCGACGCCGCGCGTTTGGCCGATCAGGGCGCACCGCATCTGTCCTGCGTGGTGGCGGATCAGCAGACGGCCGGGCAGGGAAGGCACGGGCACAGTTGGTTATCGCCCCAAGGTGGGCTCTACGTCACCTTCGTCCTGCGCCCTTCCTCCACCATCCCCATGTTGACCCTGGCCATCGGCCTGGCGGTCCGCGAAGCCGTCGGTGTACCGTGCGACCTCCGCTGGCCCAACGACCTGATGGTGGGGGACCGCAAACTGGCGGGCATCCTCTGCACGTTGCAGAACGGCGCAGTGCTGGCCGGTATCGGCATCAACCTGAGTGATCCAGGCCACCCGGAGGCCGCCTGGTTGACCGGTGTTTCCCGTGACTCACTGCTCGACGCCCTTTGCCGGACACTGCCCGATTTCCTCAGCCTGGACCCGGCCTCGATCCTGCGCCTGTTCACGCAATACTCCAGCTATGCCCTGGGGCGGCGGGTGCACGTGGAAGGTCAGGGCCGCGGTGTGACCGCCGGGCTCGACGCCGCCGGGTTCCTGCTGCTACAAAAGGACTCAGGCGAACGGGTAACCATCTATGCTGGTGGCGTGCGACCCGCAGGAGACGAAACTCGATGATTCTCGCGCTTGATGTCGGCAACACCAACGTCACCATCGGTGTCTTTGGCGGCAACACCCTGGTGACCGCTTGGCGCCTCCGGACCGACCGGGAGCAGACGGCCGATGAGTGGGGCATTAAGCTGCGTCAGCTGCTGACCTTGGCTGGTTTTGAGTTGGAAGCCTTCCGGGGCATGGTGATCTCCAGCGTCGTGCCGCCCGTCGATCAGCCGCTCACCGAGATGTGCCAGCGCTATTTCGGCACCAACCCCATGTTTCTCTCTGTCGATCTTGACCTGGGCCTCGCCATCGACATCGACCATCCCCGTGAGGCGGGCGCGGACCGCCTGGCCAACGCCGCCGCCGCCGCTGAGTTTTACGGCTGCCCCTGCGTCGTGGTGGACCTGGGCACGGCGATCAACTTCGATGTCGTCTCCGCGGACCGCAAGTTCATCGGAGGCATCATCTGCCCGGGCATCGGCATGGCCACCACCGGCCTCTATCAGAAGACCGCCCGGCTTCCGCTGGTCGACTTCCGAGCGCCCCGCAGCCTGATCGGCCGCAATACCGTCGATTGCATTCAGAGCGGCCTCTATCACTCCGTCTTAGGCGCTATCGACGGCATCCTGGAACGGTTGCTGGCGGAGCTGGGCCCCGAAACCACCGTCGTCGCCACCGGCGGACAAGCTCCGCTGATTGTCGAAGGCTCCAAGTACATCAAGACCGCCGACCCTGATCTGACGCTCAAAGGACTGTTACTCACGTGGCAGAAGAACCAGTAGCCTTGCCGGACTCATCCGGTCCAGACGCCGATTGGCCGCTTAACTATTTCAACTACTTCACGGAAACGGAAGAGCAGTTCCGCCGGGCCCGCGGCACTGGCTTTTTCCTGCTCTCTCCGCTGGACTGGGCGTTGATCGAAACCTGGCAGAAATCTGGCATTCCGCTCGAGGCCGTCCTGCGCGGCATTGATGCTGCTTTCGAGAAGTGGCGCTCCCGCAAGCAGCGGACGCAATCCGTCAATTCTCTTGCGTACTGTTCACAGGCCGTTGTCAAGGCGGCCGAGGATCTCGCGCGCGGCGAAACCGGCACCGGAGGCGCGGTGGCTCCCCCATTCCCCCTGGAGGCCCTCCGCGAGTACTTGGAGTCGAACGCCCGGGCTATCGCTGGAGCCGGTACGGCATACTCCGCTGTATCAGAAGTACTAGCCGAACTCGCCCGCGAGGCCGAGCTTCATTTCGCGGATCTGGAAGGGTTGGAGCAGCGCCTGACGGGCCTCGAAGAGAAGTTGCTAGCACTCGCCCGGCTACAAATGACCGACGAAGCTCAGTTGGCCGCCCGTCAGGAACTGGACCGCCAACTTCGCCCCTACCGTGGCAAAATGACCGCAGAGCAGTTGGCCCTGGTCGAGCGCCAGTTCCTGGATCGGCGTCTCCTTGAAAACAATGGCCTTCGCCGCCTCAGCCTGTTTTATCTTGGTTCGTAAAGATGTTGCTTTTGGAACATATCGATACGATTTTGTTCTAAAAAAATCAACATTACACTTTGAACACGAAACGTGCACTGATACACTATTAGTACTTAGGTGCCCAGCTCCTCCAAATTGGTTTGAGGCATCAGTCCGGTGAGCATCTTCCTCCGAGCGCTCACCGGCTTTTTTTTGGCCGTGTTAGCTGGTACATTAGTCGCCCTGGTACTAGTGGCAATAGCCGGTCCACCCAGGTTGTGCTAAGTGCCGAGCGCATGATGCTAGCGACGTAATACGGTTGTGCTAGGATTGCCCGGACCCGCTGCACGTATTCCTGTTCCGGAGCTTCCGCCGCCAGCACTCCGGTTTCGATAGCCGCCAACATGCCCGAACCCGTAAAGGGATCAACAAATTGCAGCGCATCTCCGGCGCGCCGGGCACTGGAAGTTGCCGTTTGCGGTCCAAATACCAGCGGCCCCACCTTCAACCAGTCGAAGTATCGTTTAAGTGGTGCTAACCGTTCCCGTAATGGCTCAAATTGATCCAGAGCCTCATCGATCTCAAATCCCAACGGCGCCAGCACCGATTCCGGCAGTAAACCACACACATTAGTCCGCCCACCTTCCACCGGATTCACTCCCACATACCCGCCGCCGAAAAAGTAGAGGTCAACCGAGTCACTCTCCGGACCTTCGAAGTGGGATTTAAAGCCAAACAACCGCTGTCCCTTGGGCTGAGAAGCTCTCCGTCCGGTGGCCACGATGTCGGGTTGAAGATCAGTGCTTGCGATAACCGTAGCGCCCAATGCCGCGGCCCGTTGCAGCATCCGGTCATCCATTGTGTAGCGGCTGATTCCCAAGGCTGGTTCCAGCAGGGAGAAGCGCTTTTCCGCCCGCCGCAAATGCAGAGAGACCCGTCGGATCGCGGCCGCCTCCGGGAACGAGACGCCCATGCGGTCCAGCAACGGCACCGCCTCGGGTGACAGAAACTCACCGCAGACCTTATGCCTCGGCAGGCGAGCCTTCTCGATCAGTTGGACGGGCTGGCCCCGAAGTCGCGCGGTGATGGCGGCGGCGGAACCGGCCGGTCCGCCACCCAAAATCACCAGCGGCTTACTGGAGTCCACCGCTGGGCTGCTGGGTGCTGGGGGCCAACCCTTGAAGCGCCCGCAACGCCACCACATCGCCGGGAAACTGATCAACGGCCTGCTCGTAAGCCCGCCGGGCCAGTGCCGGTTGGCCCAGTTTGACGGCCCAATGCCCCAGCGCTTCATAAGCGGGCCGGGCATAATAGGGCGGCTCCGTGTAACGCAGTTGGCGTTCATGCTGCGCGGCCAGTTCCAGGGCCTTCAACCCCTTGTCCTTCTTGCCGGACGCCAGCAGGATCTGCGCCATCAACTCCTCGCGAGCCACCGTCAGCTCCCGCGGCAGCGGATTCTTCACGCGCGACTGGAAGCGGGCCAGCGCCGTCTCCATCCGCTTCAGTTCCGTGCGAGCCTGGGCCGGCTTGCCGGTGTTCGCCCACGCAATGCCGCGCGCCCAGGCGGTCCAGGCTTCCTGCCGCGGCCGAGAGATCTCGGGCAGCATCTTGCCCTCCAGAATCGCATCCCACTTCTGGTGCTGCGTCAGCGCGCGGAGCATCGCAATAAAACCTTGGGCATAAGCATCGGTGAACAGATCCGCCGACTTCTGCTGCGCCTCAGTCTCTTTGATCGAAAGCAGATGCTGCGCCTCGCGCACGGCGCTGTCATAGTCACCCTTGAACGAATACACCGTCGACAGATAGTGCACGTTGTGGCCATGGTGGCCATTGCCGTACGCCTTGTCCGCCGCCATGTACTCCAGTTCCTTCGCCTTCGCCAGACTGAAGGATTCGATCGCCTCATCCCACTTGCCGGTCTGCGAATAGATGTGGCCCGGCGTCCAGGCTTCCTTCGCAAAGGCCGACCCTTCCCAGCCATGGATCACATAGTGGTGGACGCCCGGGTGATCCGGGTGCTTGGCGATCAACGGCCGCAGCAGCTCAATGGCTTCCATCGAGGTCAGCTTGGGCTGGTGAGAAGGCAGATCAAAACCCCGCATCAGGTGAAGCGACAGGAACGTCTTGGCCTCCACCTCATCGGGATACTTGGCCAGCAGCGCCTTCCACGCAGTGATGTAGGCGTCATCTGAGTTCTGCTTCGCTACCGGAATACGCCGTGCGGCCACCGCAGCGATGTAGAGCTGTTCGAGTTCGGTCGCCTTGCCCGGCACCTTGGCCAGATCCATCGCCTTCTGGGCGGCGTCCCAGGCCCGCTTCGTGGTGCGCGCTTGCGGTCCCATCATCTCTTCCCAGTTGTCCACCTGGAAGCGGGGCTGATACTGCCCACCGGCCACCATGGCGACGCCGAACCAG
>JAPKYX010000223.1 GCA_026394075.1 Acidobacteriota bacterium | reverse complement strand
TGCCGAAGACATAACCCAGCCTGATCATCACGCCGGTGGAGAGCATGTTCAACACCAGCGTGGTGGCCGTGCCGGCTTTCATCCGCGTCGACCCGGCAATCACTTCCGGGCCGGGCAGCGGCGCAATGGGGATACCAACGTCGCGCGAAAGGTCCGAATCCGGCGTGCAGCTGATACCGATCGTGACCGCGCCCAATGCGCGGGCCTTGGCGATCGCGCCCAACACGTAGGGTGTGCGTCCGCTGGCGGCCACGCCCACCAGAACATCCTTGCCGGTAAAGGCATACGCCATCAGATCGGCCGCGCCCGCTTCCGGATCATCTTCGGTGGCTTCGGTGGCCTTCCACAGCGCATCCATGCCTCCCGCGATGATACCCGTGACGGTGCCCGGCGGGACGTTGAAAGTGGGCGGACATTCCGAGGCATCCAGCACACCCAGCCGCCCACTGGTGCCGGCGCCGATGTAGAACAACCGCCCGCCCAGGCGGACCCGCTCCACAATGGCATCCACGGCCAGGGCAATATGGCGCAGTTCTTTGCCGACGGCGGCGGCAACGCGAGCATCCTCCTCATTGATGATGCGGAGCGCGTCTTCGGTGGAGACAACGTCAATCCGTTCCGAGGCAGGATTGGTCTGTTCGGTGAGAAGCTTTTCGAGACTCACAAGGGTCTTTCTACCATACCCCTGATCACAGCACGCCCGCCCGGCGCATCACCGCCCGGGTGGTGTCACTGGCCAGTTGCACGGCGGCGGCCGGCGTCATCTCCTTCAGGCCGCGGCCGAACACTTCGACACTCACGGCATCGGGGTAGTTGATCTTCTTGAGCGCACCGAAAAAGCCCGCCAGGTCGATCACGCCTTCGCCGGGCATCAACCGGTCGTTGTCGAGCACCTGCTCCGGGTCTTTGCGGGCGGCGTCATTCACGTGGACATGGACGATCATCTTGGCACCCACCTGGACAATGTCCTGCACCGTGTTTTGCGCATGGTGCCAGTGCCAGCAATCGAGCAGCAGGCCGACGTTGGGGCCGCAGTCGGCGGCCAGCGCGGCCATGCCTTTCAGGTCGTAAATGAACGGGTGCGGCAACCGCTTGCGCAAGTGGACGGGGCTGACAAACTCCAGACCCAGCCGGACGCCAGCGTCGGCCAGGATGGTGGCCGCGGCGCGCATGCGCTTCACATAAAGCGCCCGCTGCTCGGCGAATGGCAGCTCACTGGACGGCAGAATCCAGGTGGCCATGCGCGGGCAGCCGATCGCCGCCCCCAGCTTGGCCATCGCCTCCAGTTCCTTCAGCCCGGCCTGAAACGTCGCCTCATCCTTGCGGAACTCCGCCGGAAACGGCATCACCGCCGGCTTCAACTTCAGCCGGTCCAGCAGTTCGCGCGTGGCCGCCGGACCCGCCTCCAGCGCCTTGCTTTGGATATCGACGCCCGCAAAGCCCGCCTTCGCGGCCAGTTCCGCCATCTCCGGCCAACCGGCGCGGCCAGTCAGGATCGTGGCATTCAGTGCTGGAAACATGGCCTTTAGCCTATCGCGTCAAGCCCCCGGGAACAACGCCCCCGGGTCCAGGAGCGACGTTCGCACCAGACTCTTTAGTGCTAACGGCCATTTTCTTGCGACTTTGGCCCGGCCGATTCCCTATAAAGCGCTAGGACAGGTGGGTTATACTCAAAGTTCAAGTCTGTCTCCAGAGAGGGTATTGAGAAATGATTCAGCTCACTGAAAAGGCCGTCGGCAAGGTCCAGGAGATCATGGACGGCCAGGAACCGAAGCCGTCCGGTCTGCGGATCGCCGTCGTGGGCGGCGGCTGCTCGGGCTTTAGCTACAGCATGGCGTTTGAGAACGCCCCGGGCATGCTGGACAAGACCTACAAGTTTGGTCCGCTGCAGGTTTATGTCGATCAGGCGAGCCTGCTGTACCTGGATGGCGCCGAAGTGGACTACGTCGAGAGCTTCGAAGGTTCCGGCTTCAAGTTCAGCAATCCGCAAGTGAAATCCACCTGCGGCTGCGGCAGCTCCTTCAGCGTGTAAACGACCAATGCCAGCCTCGGCTGGCGTACAGTTCAGATTGTCGAGCCGGGAACGCAACTCCCGGCTCGAACTGTTTTCACACCAGTTCCGTCCACATTCAAATTTCTTCACGTTGTCGAAACGGCGGAGAGCGCGCCTGCGTCGGCTATGATGTATGAGCGGAGCTTACGGAACCAGCATCTTGACCGGAATGGTCTTGCCCGAGACGGGCGCCGGAGCGGTTTTGTCCCGTGGACAGCGGACTGTGGATCAACGTCAAACAGACGAGATACGGCTGGTTGAGCGCGTCAAGGCACGCGACGAGATTGCCTTCAAAGAGCTGGTGGACCGCTACCAGAACAAAGTCTTTTCAATCATCTACGGCATTCTGCGGACGCAAGGCGACACGGAAGATATCGCCCAGCAGGTTTTCGCCAAGGTCTACTTTTCCATCAACAGCTTCGATTCGCGTTCCAGCCTGCTGACCTGGATCTACAAGATCACGGTCAATGAGTGCTACGACTACCTCCGCAAGAAGAAGGTCCGCAAGCTGGTCTATGAGAGTGACTTCTCCGAAGAAGACTCCAAACGCATGGACAACTCCGAAGCCAGTGCCGACCGTGGCCCGGCTGTGGACACGCAACTGGCGCAGCGGGATCTGGTTTTGAAGCTGATGTCGAAGGTGTCGGCCGAGGACCGGAATTTGATGATGCTGAAAGAAGTGGAAGGTCACTCGGTGGAAGAATTGGCGCAAATGACCGGGATGAACGAGAATACGATCAAGGTGAAATTGTTCCGCGCCCGCCAGAAGCTGGTGAAGGCGGCGCAGCGGTTAATGAAGAGCCCCGGTGGCGCGCCGACTGCGCCACAGTCGTGGTAGGTTTGGGTACTTCGGAAGCTAAGGGAAACGTTATGCGCGAGCGGATGCGAAACAACCTGGAAAGTTACCTCACCGGCAGCCTGCCGGCGCAGGAGAACGAAATTTTTGAGGCCATGTTAGCTTCAGACGCCCAAGAACGCGAGCAGTTGGAGTGGATGCTGGCCCAATCAAAACTGATCCGCGAAACGTTGCGGACGCCGCCCGAAGTAGCCGCGGAACTGGCTCCAGCACCCGGATTTTATGCCCGGGTGATCGCCCGGGTGGAAGCGGAAGCGCAACCTTCGTTCTGGTCGATCTTCCTGGAACCGTTCGGCCGCCGGGTGGCTTACGCCTCCGTGGCGCTGCTGCTGGTGATGGGTCTGGTGATGCTGTCCACGCCGAACGAGACCGCTCCGGAGTTGGCCGAGGCTCCGGGTCAAGTCCTGATGGATGATCACCCAGAAGTGCACTTGGTGGGCGATACGGCTGACGACCGCGACCGGGTCTTCGTCAACCTGACCGCACTTGATCAGTAATCCTATGCTCCAACAACGCATCTCCTGGTCCAACCCACGCGTCCTGGGCGCCTTGCTGCTGGTATTTCTGTGCGGCGCAGGGGCGGGAGCAATGTCGTTGCGGCTGTTGCGGTCGGCCCGGACCGGACCCACCATCACGGCACTCAAAACGGATAACAAGGGCACGGTGCTGGCCCGCTTCCAAAAAGATCTGGACCTGACTCCGCAACAGGCAGAGAAGTTCGAGATTATTTTGGACGACTACATGAAGTACATCTCGGACCTGCAGGAACAGATGGATGAGGTGCGCAAGCACGGCAAGTCCCAGCTGATGAAAGTCCTGAATGAGGACCAGCGCCGCCGTTTTGAAAAGAACCTGGACGACATCCAGGCCAAAGGCCGCTAGGGCCTCCGCTCCTCTCCCCTCGCCCCGGTCCCGAGTCCATCCCGGTGCGCCCGGTCCTCTAAACTAGAGTCTTGCTGAATGTGCTGGCGGGCCCGCTGGGTAGCGGGAAATCGACGCGATTGCTCCAACGGGTCCGGCAGCGTTTTGAGGCCGGTGAGTATGGCTTCCGATTGCTGGTGCCCACGGCCACCGCCGCCGAACACCTACGGCATCAACTGGCGCGCGAGGGTTGGGTTTTCCCGGGCCGCGTCATCGACACTCTCTCAGGATTTCTGGCACCGCTGGCCCCGCCGCCCGTCAGCGCCGTTCGCCTCGATCAACTGCTGCGCGAAGTTCTGGCCCAGCAGCAGTTAGCCACCTCCGACTCAGGCTTTGCCGCGCTGTCGGCGTATCGCGGTTTTCGAGACCGGGTGAGCGGCGTGTTGGAGGAACTGGCCACGGCGGGCTGCTCCCCCGCATTGCTGGCCATGGCCGTCGCC
>JAPKYX010000077.1:20312-53949 GCA_026394075.1 Acidobacteriota bacterium | reverse complement strand
GGAGGTGCGCCGGTGCGGTAGGCAGCGGCAGCTGAACTGGCCTTATTGGGCTTCGCCGGTGCCGCTTCCGGCTTTGCTTCTTTCTCCGGTTCGCGCGGCGTGACGGACTCAGTGGAGCGGCCCGGTGCGGGCTCCGTTAGGACCGGCGGCAAGGAGGCGGGGGCGGGGTCCGGTTTTGTCGGACTGGCCGCTGCGGATGACGTTGGCGCGGAATCCGATGGCTTCGAGGCCGGTTTCTCGGCCAGCGGCTCAGCCAAGCCCGGCCCGGAACTCCGCCCCAGAACGAACCCCAGCGTGAAGCCGACGCCCAGCAAGACCACCACCACAAAGAAGATGCTGAGCAACTTCTTGTTGTCCAGAATCAGTTCGTATTCGCCTTCGTCGTTCCGTGGCATCTATAACTGTGTAGCATGTCCGGCCAGGCATCGGCTATGCGCCGGGCTCCAGAGCGGTCCAGCCGGTCAGGTCCTATTCGTACCGGAGCGCTTCCACCGGATCCAGGCGCGACGCCTTGGTGGCCGGCCAAACTCCGAAAAACAGTCCCACGGCGACCGAAACGCCCAGCCCCGCGACGATCGCCCAGGACGGCGTTTCAGACGGCAGAGAGGGTACCAGCGCGCTGACCAGCGCCGTCACCGCAATCGAGATGACAATTCCCAGAATTCCGCCCACCCCCGTCAGGGCGATGGCCTCGATCAGAAACTGGCTGACAATGTCGAACCGCCGCGCGCCCAACGCTTTACGAATCCCGATCTCTTTGGTGCGTTCCGTTACGGAGACCAGCATGATGTTCATCACGCCAATGCCGCCCACCAGCAGACCCAGTCCGGAAATGGCGATCGAGACCAGGACGATCAGGCCAGTGATGGTGTCGAACTGCTTAATGATGGAGTCCGGCGTGGTGATGCTGAAGTCGTCATCGACGCCGTTGGGCACGCGCCGGATCTTGCGTAAAGTGGCCCGGGCTTCCTCAAAGGCGGAATCACGCAGGGTCGGCTTGGCTTTGACGGTGATGAAAAACCGGTCGAGTTGCGGATAGCGTAGGCGGATGGTGGCCAGTGGTGCGGTGGCCTGACGGTCAATGCCGTTCTCTCCGAAAAATCCGCCCTTGGCCTTGGCCGTCACTCCGATTACGGTGTACTCCGCGCCATCAATGATGAACGTTCGCCCGACGGCATTGCCGTCAGGGTACAAGACGTCGGCCAGCAAAGGACCGATGACGGCCACCCGCAGTGCGCGGTTCTCCTCCTCCTGCGTGAAGTAGCGGCCTTCGCGGAACTCGCGCGGCTGGATCTGGATGGAGTTGGCGGTCTGGCCCACCAGGCTGACATTGTCCGATTCGAAGCCCGGTACCTTGGCCGTGATCGGCCGGTTGCCGACGTTGCCGGGTACGAACATCTGGATCGACACGTCCTCCACCGATGGCGACAGACGCCGGATCAGGTCGGCGTATTCAGGCCGCAAGGGGCGACGCTTGGCTTCCTTCGGTGTGCCCTGGGAGCCGGGGTCGCCCGAAAATCGTGCCACGAAGATGTTGTCCGGTCCGAACTCCTGGAAGAAAGTGACGATGCCTTTGCGGAGCCCGGTCAGCAGGCTGGCCACGGTCACCACCGTGGTGATGCCGATGACGATTCCCAAGATGGTCAGCAGGCTGCGGAAGCGGTTGGTCCAGACGGCCTCAATCGCCATCCGTAGATTTTCGCTGGGGGTGATTTGCATGGGGTCCCTTGTCCTATTCCGCGCGGAGCGCTTCCACTGGATCGAGCCGCGCGGCGCGGCGCGCCGGATACCAGCCACTGATGACGCCCGTGGCCGAAGACACAAAGATCGCCAGGAAAACGTAAGGCGTCGTGATCTTGAGCGCCGCGCCAAATGCCTGGCTCAATATCTCGCACAGCACCGCCGCAAACGCCAACCCCAGCATGCCCCCAGCTCCGGACACGATCAGCGATTCCATCAGGAACTGCAAAAGGATGTCGTTGGACCGGGCGCCGAGTGACTTGCGCACGCCAATCTCACGGGTCCGTTCCGTGACTGAGACCAGCATGATGTTCATGATCACGATGCCGCCCACGACCAGCGAGATCATCGTCACTGGTACCACCACGACGCTGATCAACCCCAGGATGTTGTCGACAAAACCCCGGATGGAATCCGGCGTCAAAAACTCAAACGGATCGTCCGCACCGGGCTTGGCGCGGAAGCGCGACCGCAAGGCCACACGCGTGACATCCAGGCTGGTGTCCAGGGTAAGTCCGGTGCCCGCGCGCGGGCGGCCAAAGATCGACATCGTCGCGGGATAGCCATAAAGCCGGGCATACACAGCGGCGGGCATATAGACCGAATTGTCCTGGGTGCGGCCAAAACTAGACCCCAGCTTCTCCTGCACGCCGACGATGCGGAAGTCATAGCCCCGCACCTTGATGGTCTTACCGATGGGTGATGTGCCCTCGAAGAAGGCGATGCGCAGATCCTCGCCGATCACACAGACCTGCTGTCGCGTCTGTTCTTCTTGGTCCGTGAAGAAGCGTCCATCGGCCACGGCGACGTCGCGTATGTCAGCTAGCGCGGCCGCGACACCGATGATGATGGCTCCTTCAAAGGTCCGCTCGCCGGACTTCACATCCTCGGGGCGCTGCTGATAGGGGCTGTAGAGGATCTGGTCGCCCGTAATCATCCGCAGGTGCGCCAGATCCTCCTTGCGGATCTGCTTGTTCTTGCGCAGCTTCTCGAACACCTGCCGCCGGCTGAGGCCGCCGGGCGAGGCGATCTGCGCGATCAAGTAGGTCTCGGTGCCGAAGGCCTTGGAGGTAATCTCGCTGGCCGTGACTCCCAGCCCTTCAATCGCCGCGCCCACCAGCACGACACTAAGAACCCCAATCAAGACACCTAGCAGTGTCAGAAAGGTGCGCAACTTGTGCGCTTTCATGGAGTCCACCGCCAAACCGGCGGTTGTATAGAAAAGGAACCATCCGTGCATCGTTATTTTGATGATCGCAGGTTGTCGCTGCGATGGTTAACTTTCGTTGCGTTCCGGCGGTCCAGCCTAAGACTTCTCCCTGGTTCCGCGCCCGTGGCAGACTGGTAGGCGAATGTCGCTGAGCGTGAATGGCAAGCCGGTGGATTGGGACGGAACGGCGATGGAGCAACTGCGCCTCCGCGTGATGGAGGCCTACGAAGCGCAATCGCCCATTGGCGGCGAGATCGCGGGCATTCTCTACGGCCGGGCTTCCAATACCCGCTGGCGTATTCTTGCGTGGCGGGAACTGCCCCGGGAGGATCCCTCCCGCCCGGCCGTTCCGCTGCCGCCCGGGGAACTGGCGGTGGCCAAGGGAATGGTCAGCGATTGGATGAGTGACCTCGATTTGCGCACGCTGAAGCCGATCGGCTGGTTCCGCTCAAGGACGCGCGGCATGGCCGCTCTGTCGCCCGAAGATGGTGAGGCCTGCGAGGCGATCTTCGGCAAGAAGGGTGCGCTGGCGCTGATCCTGCGACCCTCCACCCAGCGTCCGGTGGCGGCTGCCCTGATCCACTACCGGCCGGGACCGCCGCAATCAGCCCCGGATCCCGCTGGGCCGGACCGGGCCGCGTCAAACCGTGGCGTGCAATTTGAATTGATGGCTCCTGAGCTAGAGAAGCTGGATATCCAGGTGCCCCCCGCGACCGTAGCCTCCGATACCGTGCCCACCGCTTCTTCGCCGCATGTTCCTCTGGTACCGCCCTCCACGGGCGCGGCACGTTCGCGCTGGATGGTGATCCGGTCGGCCGTGCCGAGAGTGGCGGCCTTCTTGGCGGCGGTGGCGGCCGTCGCGGGCGCGACGTTCCTTGCGCTGGACCGCCCGGTCCGGCTGGCTGTTGATTATACGGACGCCCGCTCGGTCACGGTGAGCTGGAATCCTTCGGTGGGTTTTCTATCGGGTGCGACCGGCGTGGAGCTGCGGATTAACGGCATTGACTATGAGTTGCCGCTGGACCGCCTGCGCTCCGGACGGCATGAGTTCCCGCGACCGCAAGGTGACCTGCGCGTCGGTTTCCGGCTGCGGGGCGAATATGCCTCCGCGCAGCGCGGCACGGTGACGGTGGTGGTGCCACCGGCCAAGAAAAGCGATTCTTCCAAAAATAATTAGCTCCAGCGTAAATCCGCTTACATCTCACAAATGTTAGAAGTTATAACTGACTAAGGAGATTGTGAATGAAGCGTTTTGCTCTGATGTTCGCGGGTTTGATGGCCTTTGCTGGTCTCTCCGCTGCGGCTGACATTGTGGACACCGCGGTGGCCGCGGGCAGCTTTAAGACTTTGGTGAAGCTGGTCGGCGATGCCGGCTTGGTGGACACCTTGAAGGGCGCTGGCCCGTTCACCGTGTTCGCGCCCACCGATGAAGCCTTCGCCAAGGTTCCGGCCGCGACGCTGGAAATGCTGGGCAAGGACAAGGAAAAGCTGAAGAAGGTGCTGCTGTACCACGTGGTTGCCGGCAAAGTGATGGCCAAGGACGTCAAGGCTGGCAAGGTAAAGACCGTGAATGGTCAGTCCGCTACGCTGGCCACCGCCGGTGGCGTGACGATCGACAAGGCCAAGGTTGTGAAGGCTGACATCGAGACCTCCAATGGCGTGATCCACGTGATCGACAGCGTCATCCTGCCGAAGCTGTAACTGTAAATTACCAACTGTTGCTGAATGGGCCGGCCAGAAATGGCTGGCCCTTTTTGTTATGCCCGGCCCAATCTTCGCTGGGGCGAATCACGCAAAATCCATGACTTTCTGAAGACAAGGTGGCTCGCGATTGTGTAGCTTAACTCCATGGCTGAAATGTTGCTGCTGTTGAAGTTTCTGACTGGTTGCTGGCAGGCGGAAGGGCGAGGCACGACGGTCCTGGAAGTCTGGAGCCGGCCGTTGGGTGGCATGATGTTGGGGCATAGCCAAACGGAACGGGCGGGGAAGACCGCCGGGTATGAGTACCTTCGCATCGAACCGCGCGATGGAGTGCTCGCCTACATCCCTACCATCAAAGGCCGAGACACCGTCTTCACCGCCACCAAGGTGACGGCCGAGGACATCCCTACCATCAAAGGCCGAGACACCGTCTTCACCGCCACCAAGGTGACGGCCGAGGAAGCCGTCTTCGAGAATTTGGCGCACGACTTTCCGCAGCGCATCATCTATCGCGCAACACCCGACGGACTGTCGGCACGCGTCGAATCAGCAGACAGCAAAAAAGGGATGAACTATCCGTACAAGCGCACTGCTTGCCACGAATAGCCATCCCTTTGGATGACGGCGAAGCGTGAGCGCTACGCCTTTTTCTTGCCTTGCGCGGCCACCGCGTCCATGGCGGCCTTTACCTTTTCCGGATCGCCCAAATAGTAGCTGCGGATCGGCTTCAGGTTGGCGTCGAGTTCGTAGACCAGCGGCATTCCGGTGGGAATGTTCAGCTCCACGATGTCCTCTTCGCTGACGTTGTCGAGGAACTTCACCAGGGCCCGGATGGAATTGCCGTGCGCCGCGACGACCACCCGCTGGCCACTCTTGATGGCCGGGGCGATTGTGTCTTCCCAGAACGGCAGGAAGCGGGCGACGGTATCCTTCAGGCACTCGGTGACCGGCAGGGCGGAGGAGCCCAGTTTGGCGTAGCGGGCATCGTTGCCCGGGAAACGCTCGTCGGTCAGTTCCAGCGGCGGCGGCGGCGTGTCGTAGCTGCGGCGCCAGATTTTCACCTGGGCTTCGCCATACTTGTCCGCGGTTTCGGCCTTGTTCAGGCCTTGCAGCGCGCCGTAGTGACGCTCATTCAAGCGCCAGCTACGCACCACCGGAAGCCAGATCTGATCCAGTTCCTCGGCCACAATGTTGGCCGTCTTGATGGCGCGCTTCAGCAGGCTGGTGTAGAGAATGTCGAAAGCATAGCCTTCGCGCTTCAACACCTGCCCGGCTTCATGAGCTTCCTCGACGCCCTTTTCGGAAAGGTCCACGTCGGTCCAGCCGGTGAAGCGGTTTTCTTTGTTCCACGTCGATTCGCCGTGGCGGATGAGTACGATCTTGTACATTCGCCGTGGCTCCTACTGCTTGAACGCGGCCTTGCCCGGGTAACGGGCGGACGCGCCGAGCTCTTCTTCGATGCGGAGCAACTGGTTGTACTTGGCGATGCGGTCCGTACGGGAGGCCGAGCCAGTCTTGATCTGCCCGGCGTTGGTGGCCACCGCTAGGTCAGCGATGAAGGCGTCCTCGGTCTCACCGGAACGGTGGGAGATGATCGAGGTGTAGTTGGCACCGGAAGCCATGGCGATCGATTCCAGGGTCTCGGTCAGCGAGCCGATCTGGTTCACCTTGACGAGGATGGAGTTGGCGATGCCGCGGTCGATGCCCATCTTCAGGCGCTGGGTGTTGGTGACGAACAGGTCGTCGCCCACGATCTGGACGGTCTTGCCGATCTCGTCGGTCAACATCTTCCAGCCATCCCAATCGTCTTCGGCCATGCCGTCTTCAATGGAGATGATCGGGTACTTGCGGGCCCAGGTGGCCCACAGGCCGACCATCTGTTCGGACGTGTACTCGCTCTTGTCGGACTTCTTGAAGACGTACTTGCCGGTGTCTTTGCTGTAGAATTCGCTGGCGGCGCAATCGAGCGCCAGGAAGATGTCCTTACCGGCCGTATAGCCAGCCTTTTCAATGGCTTGCAGAATCACTTCAATGGCTTCTTCGTTGGACTTCAGGTTCGGCGCAAAGCCGCCTTCGTCGCCCACGGAGGTGGCATAGCCGCCCTTTTTCAGCACGCCCTTCAGCGTGTGGAACACTTCGGTGCCCATCCGGAGCGCTTCCGCGAACGTACCGGCGCCCACGGGGGCGATCATAAACTCCTGCGGGTCAACTGAATTGTCGGCGTGCGCGCCGCCATTCAGGATGTTCATCAGCGGTACGGGCAGGGTGCGGGCCGCGACCCCACCCAGATAGCGGTAGAGCGGGGTGCCCACCGAATCGGCCGCGGCACGAGCCGCCGCCATCGACACGGCCAAAATGGCATTGGCGCCCAGACGAGCCTTGTTCGGCGTGCCGTCCAGCTCGATCATCAAGCGGTCCAGCTCAATCTGTTCAGTGGCATCCAGGCCTTCGATCGCGTCGGCGATCTCGCCGTTGATGTTGTCAACGGCCTTCAACGTGCCCTTGCCCAGATAGCGGCCCTTGTCGCCGTCCCGAAGCTCAACAGCTTCATGTTCGCCGGTGGAGGCGCCAGAGGGCACAGCGGCCCGTCCGAAGCTGCCATCGGCCAGGATGACGTCAGCTTCTACCGTCGGGTTGCCGCGCGAATCGAGGATTTCGCGGCCAGTGATTTGGATGATTTCGCTCATAGTTGGAAAAGAGGTGGGAGAACTTCTATTGTGCCACGCGGCACGACCGTCGTGGAGCCAGCGCATGGTGAAAATCACGTGTCTCGGGACGGCCGGATGAACCGAAGATTTTCGGCCTGCGGCCCTAGTACCCTTACCCTCGATGGGTTATCGTAGAGAACACTGAAAACGTTTTCGTAGGAAATCAGATGACAAGACTATTCTTTACACTCCTCACCTTCGCCCTGACTTCGGTATCGATGTGGGGCGGCGTCGTGCTGACGATGGATGAGGTTTCCCAGCAAACCGTGAACGGTTTGACGGTCAGCAAGAACGGCTATGACTTCACGTTCAGTTCGCAGGTGGATGCGCAGTACAACTTTGGCGGCCCTCCCCAGGCGCTCTATCTGAATGGACCGGCCATCGTGGGCCAGCCCAATCAGGACGAAGTGTTGGAGATCGTGTTCGGCTCCCCGCTGGATAACTTCCAGTTCGGCTTTACCTTGACCTTCTTTGGTGATGTCGCGGATGCCATCACGGTGGCTCGCTATGACGAGCGGGGCAATAAGGTGGGAGAAGAAAAGGCCAATGCCCAGAAGTCGCTGGTGTTTGCTGAGGGTCTCTACAAATACAAGGGTGCTGCGGTGAACTCGATCAAGATCACGTTCGCCTCGCCGGATACCTCGCAGGATCCGTTGAACGGCTTCGCCATCGACAACTTCGCGGTGGACATACCGGAGCCGGCCACAGTCGCGCTGGCGGGTGCCGCGCTGGCTCTGCTGGCGTTGCGCCGCAAGTCGGCCTAAGTTAGCCGGCCGTCGAGGCTTCTACCAAAGCACTGGCGTGAGGTCCGTCCGGGAGAAGTCTGCTCCCTTGAACAGCAAGGGTTCAGCGGAAACTTTCGCCAGCGCATAGGAAAAGCAATCCCCATAGTTGAGGCCTGCGGGATGGCGGCCTCGGCCGAACTCAAGGAAAGCGCGCCGGGCGGCGGCCAGTTCTTCCAAACTGACCGGACGGACAGAGATACGCAACCGTTCAAGGGCGCGATCAATGATGCCGTCAACCGCCGCACCCTTGCGGGCGGACAGCACCAGAGAAACCTCAAGTACGGAGGCGGCTGACATCAGCCGGAAGGGATCAGACAGAAGCGCCTGCTCCAGTCGCGGCCCTTCCGGCTCAGCCAATAAGATGGCGACCAGGGCCGACGAATCCACTACCATCGGCCTGGAAGGCCCCGTTCGTCATACCCGAGAATCTCATCAGGACTGCGCGGATCCAGGTCTGGCATGGCCGCCAACTCATCCACCAAGTCACTCAGGACCGATTCACCGGGGCGGTGAGTCCGAAAATCGACGCTCACCCGCTCCAGTCGCTCTCGCAGAGCAATGGTGACGGCATCGGTCAGCGACTCACCAGTCTCGCGTGCCAACCGGCGCGCTAACTGGTCAGTCGCTTCGTTCTTGATGCTGAAGGCCATCTTTCTAGAATCATACCAATATTCTAGAAATTGGACGTCAGCCGCAGACACTCCTCCAGTGTGTCCAGCGCGAACTCCGCCTGATCGCGGCTGATCACTAGAGGCGGGCAGAGGCGGATGGAGTTCTGCCCGGCGCCCAGCACCAGCAACCCGCGCTCAAACGCCAACTGCTCAATCCGATCGCGAAGCTGCGGTGCGCGCTCCTTGGTGGTTTGGTCCTTCACCAGCTCAAAGCCCAGCATCAGGCCTTTGCCACGCACATCGCCCACTGTGGTGAAGCGGCGCGGCCAGTCGCGCATGCGGCCCAGCATGTACTCGCCCAGCACGCGGGCGTTCTTGATTAGCTCTTCTTCCAGCAACTCGATCGTGGCCAGTGAGGAGGCGATCGCCACCGGATTGCCGCCATAGGTGGAGGCATGCGCTCCGGGCTTCCAGGTCATCACATCAGCCCGGGCCACGACCGCCGACAGCGGCATGCCGCTGGCGATGCCCTTGGCGATGGTGATCATGTCCGGTTCCAGGCCGAAATGCTGGGACGCCCACATTTTGCCGGTGCGGCCCATCCCGCTCTGCACTTCGTCGGCAATGATCAGGATGCCGTGGCGGCGGGCGACGGATTGCAGTTCGTCGAAAAACTTCACGGGCGGAACGACATAGCCGCCTTCGCCCTGGATCGGCTCCACCACAATGGCGGCGATCTCGTCGGCGGGCAGGATGTGCTTGATCAGCGTGTCTTCGATCACCTTCACGCACTCCACCGCGCAGGTGTCCGGCTGCTTGCCGTAAGCGCACCGGTAGCAGTAGGCATAAGGGATGTGCTGGACACCGGGCACCAGCGGGCCGAAGCCCTTCTTCTGGACGCTTTTGGAACCAGTCAACGACAACGCGCCCATCGTGCGGCCGTGGAAGCCGCCGAAGAAGGCGATCATCTTGTCCCGGCCGCGGCCCCCAGCCTGATCGTTACTGCCCTGGCCTTGCGAGAAGTGGTAGCGCGAGAGCTTAAAGGCCGCCTCCAGCGCCTCCGTGCCGGAGTTGCCGAAGTAGACCCGTTTGCGCCCCCCGATCGGTGCAAGCGCGGCCAGCTTCTCCGCCAGCTCCACCATGTTCTGGTAGTAGAAATCGGTGCCCGAATAGTGCAGGAATTTTTCGGCCTGCTCACGAATGGCCTTGGTCAGGCGCGGATGGGCGTGTCCGGCTGCCAGCACGGCAATTCCGGCGTTGAAATCAAGAAAGCGGTTGCCGTCGACGTCGGTAATCACCGCCCCTTCGCCGCGTTCGATCACCAGCGGGTAGCCTCGCGTGTAGGACGGCGAAAGCACCGCCTCATCGCGAGCAATGATCTCTGCCGCGCGGGGGCCGGGCAGCGCCGTCACCAGCTTCGGCAACGCGCCAGGGACGTGCGTCCGCGCGAGAGCATCTAGAACTGTCATGGGAGTCTCCTCGAAAAAACACCACCAGCCAACAGGACGTAGGCCGCTTAGGAGACAGGGCGGTTAGTCGCCGCCGAACAAGGAAGGTCGAGCTGTGGAAGGGGTTCCCACCTCTTTAGTGTATCGCGGGACGGATGAATACTACGCAAAAATCAGGTTTCATTCGGCGGGCGATGGTCCAGTACCGATGGGTAACAAGCCCAACCCTACCCTAAGATGAGGGAGATGAAAGTGATTCTCCTGGTGGGCCTGCCCGGTTGCGGCAAGTCGACATGGTTGGCCGAGCGTAATGAAGTTGCCATCTCTTCCGACGAAGTGCGCCGCCTGCTCACCGGAGATGCCGCCAGCCAGCACGTGAACGACCGGGTGTTCGCAACCGTCCGGTATCTGCTGGAACAGCGCCTGGCCATTGGCATGGAGGCCACCTACATCGACGCCACCAACCTGACCGCCGCCGAACGCCGGCCCTACATCGAGATCGCGCAGAGCCATGGAGCAACGGCGGAGGCCGTCTTTCTTGACGTGCCGCTGGCTGAATGCAAGCGGCGCAATGCCCTGCGGGCTCGGGTCGTGCCGGAGGAGGCCATGGACAAACTGGCCCGACGCTTGACAGCTCCCGCGTTGGAGGAGGGGTTTAGTTCCATCACCGTTATCGGGAGTGGCCCTACTGGCCAGTAAGCTGGTCCGTCACGAAGTCGCTATAGCTTCAAGCGGCAGATCACGCCGGCCTCGTCGCAGTACCACATCCAACCCTGCCAGATGCTCATGCCGTGCGGCTGCGGGTCGCTATCGGCCAGTTGAATCTGCTCGATCAGCTTGACGGTCTTCGGATCGTGCTTGTGGAAGGCGTTCAGGTTTGAATCCGCACACCACAAGTAGTCACCATCCCAGCCCAGGCCGTGCGGGCGGTTGAAGACAGTGGGGAACTGGAACTCGATCTGGGCGTTGGCCGGGTTCATGCGGTAGACGGTCTTGGAAGGTGGATTCGAGATCCACAGCTTGCCGTCGCGCCATTCCAGTCCGTGCGCACCGGTCGGAGTGCCCGGACCGGCTGGCTTCTTGGCCGCATTCGGGTCGGGCGGCGGGGGTGGTGGTTGTAGCGGACTGCGGCGAGCTTCGGATGGCTTCCACGACACGACGCCCACACCAGGGCTGGGAAAGCGCTTGAGGGTTGCTCCCGACTGCGCGTCACACTGGATGATCTCGCGGCTGTAGGTGGAGGCGAGCCACAGCGCCTTGCCGTCGAAGGTAATCCCGCTGCCGGAGACCGAATCGGTCTTCAGCTTGCGGCGGATCTCGCCTTTCTCGTAGCCCACCAGATAGGCATGATTATCGCGCTGATCCAGCACCCATAAGCCGTCAGCGGTGGCTTGCAAGCCGTTCGGTGCCGGGCCGGGAGACTTGAATACGGTCTCTACCTTGACGTGCCGCGTGGGAACAGCCGCGAACAAACGGGAAGCAGCGGACAGCGCCAACGGCGCCTGGAGCAGTGTGCGTCGGGTGAACATCGCCTAAGAGCAATATCACGTTGCGCGGCAAAAACAAAGGGCGGGCTCATCCGCAGTGGATCGCCCGCCCCAATGTGTTCACTGATGCTCGCGCTCTACGGCTCGTCCTGTTGCGCCGCCAGACGCGTGAGTACGCCCATGTCTTCGAGCGTGGTCACGTCACCCGCCACCGTGTTCGAAGTTACGATCTCGCGCAGCAGCCGGCGCATGATCTTGCCGGAGCGCGTCTTGGGCAGGGCTTCAGAGAACCGGATCTCTTCTGGACGGGCGAACGCGCCGATTTCATGCGCCACCCACTGGCGCAGTTCCTTGCCCAACACGTCGTGGTTATAATCGCCCTTCTTGAGGGTCACAAAGCAGCACACGGCTTGACCCGTGATCTCATGCGGCTTGGCCACCACTGCGGCTTCGGCCACGGCGGGGTGACGCACCAGCGCGGATTCCACTTCCATAGTCGATAGGCGATGGCCGGAGACGTTCATGACGTCATCGACGCGGCCCAGCACCCAGAAGTAGCCATCGGCATCGCGGCGGGCGGCGTCGCCGGTGAAGTAGACGCCTTCCATGCGGCCCCAGTAGGTCTGCGCGTAGCGGTCCGGGTCGCCCCAGATGTTGCGGATCATTGCGGGCCACGGTCGCCGGATGATCAGATAGCCTTCGGCGTCGGGCGGCACGGGCTTGCCATCAAGGTCCACCACTTCGGCCAGAATGCCGGGCATCGGCAGCGTGCCGGAACCGGGCTTCAGCGGTACGGCCCCGGGCATGGGGGCGATCAGAATGGCACCGGTTTCGGTCTGCCACCAGGTGTCGACAATCGGGCAGCGGCCTTTGCCGATGACGCGGTGGTACCACTCCCAGGCGGCCGGATTGATGGGCTCGCCGACGCTGCCCAGCAAGCGGAGGCTCGACAGATCATGCCCCTCGGGCCACTGGTCGCCTTGACGGATCAGGGCGCGGATGGCGGTGGGCGAGGTGTAGAACAGCGTCACCTTATACTTGGCGATCAGCTGCCACCAGCGGTCAAACGCCGGAGTGTCGGGCGTGCCTTCGTACATGACGTTGGTGGCTCCGGCGGAAAGTGGCCCGTAGGTGATGTAGCTGTGGCCGGTCACCCAGCCAATGTCGGCGCTGCACCAGTAGACGTCGTTCTCTTTGAGATCAAAGACCCACTTCATCGACATCGTGGTCTGCAACAGGTAACCGGCCGTGGTGTGGAGGATGCCCTTGGGCTTGCCAGTGGTGCCAGAGGTGTAGAGCACAAACAGCGGATGCTCGCTATCGACGGGGACGGCCGGGCAGTCGTCATGCGAGGTCTCATCCAGCGTGTGCCACCACAGGTCGCGGCCTTCCATCATCTCGGGCTCAGAGCCCGTCCGCCGCAGCACGATCGTGTGCTTCACTTCCGGGCATTCCAGCAACGCTTCGTCGACAGCCGGCTTCAGCTTCACTTCCTTCGCCCGGCGCCAGCCGCCATCGGCCGTGATCACCAGCGTCGCGCCGAGATCCTGGATGCGGGCCTTCAACGCCTCGGCGGAAAAGCCGCCGAACACGACGCTGTGGATGATGCCCAGGCGTGCGCAGGCCAGCATTGCCACCACGGCTTCCGGCACCATCGGCATGTAGATGATGGCGCGGTCGCCGGTTTGATAGCCGAGGCTCTTGATCGAGTTGGCGAAGCGGCAGACCAGGCGGTGCAGCTCGGTGTAGGTGATGGTGCGCGTGTCGCCCGGCTCACCTTCCCAGATGATGGCCGCCTTGTGGGCGCGGGGTCCGTCGAGGTGACGGTCCAGGCAGTTGTAGCTGGCATTCAGCTTGCCGCCGACAAACCACTTGGAGAAGGGCGGCGCCCACTCAAAGACGTGGTCGAACTTCTGCTGCCAAGCCAGTTCAGTCTCGGCCAGGTGCCCCCAAAACTGTTCCGGCCGCGCGGCGGCTTCATCGTAGAGGGCCTGGTAGGCAGCCATGCCGGAGACGTTGGCCTGGGCCACAAATTCAGGTGACGGGGGGAAGATGCTCCCGGCGAGGGGATTCTGATCGCTCATGCTTTAAGCGATTCTATCGAAGTGGGCGGGGGATTGGATTCAGGCGAACAGTTCGGCCAGCGGCAACTCGAACCCGGGCAGCACTTCTGGAAACCGGAGGGTATCCGCCACGGTCAACTCCTGGCGTGGCTGGCCCGCCGTCAACACGTGCACCATCCGCGTCTCGGGCACCAGCAACACTGCGTACAGCGATCCCGCCTCGACGTACTCACGGCACTTGGCTATTTGCGAGGTCACGCTTTCATCGGGGGAACGGACTTCGAAAGCAATCGCCGGAGCGCCATCAATGTGGTGAACATTGCGCATGCGCACACCCAGGACGACGGCGATATCGGGGATGCGATAAATCCGTTCTCCCGCCAGGACAAAATGGCAGTGGACTTCGACGCCAACGCCGCCGATCGGGTGTGCACGAAGGTAGGAGCGCAGGGCTACAAACAAATCACCACTCAGCTCGCCATGAAAGCCAGTGCCCATACCTCTCTCAACAATCTCCCCCTCCACCCATTCCGAGCGGGCATAGAGAGGGTTGCTCAGGTACTCGTCGATGCTGACCAGCTCGCCCACCGCTCGCATATTCCTCAACATACCACCGCGCCGCCACACTCGATATGATGAGGGGGCATTATGAATCCTGTTCCCGTTGACCAGCAACAACCCCTAGTCGAGAAGCTCTACGCGGCCTGCGGTGGAGCCTATACGCCCGAGCAGCGGCGCAAGTTTTTTATCACCGGACCGCAGTGGGCGGGTGCCTATGAAGGCAACGCCTTGTTCCATGCGCCAACGCGTCGGCCGGTGGGGTTTGAAGAGATCATCGAGCGTTATGCCGAGATCGGCATCAACTACTGGTGCACGCACGATTCAGACGTGATTCCGGCCACCGCGCTGGGCAAGCAGGAGCAGTGGGACATCGTCGGCCAGATTGGCGAAGCGCTCCGCAAGAACGCTATGGAATGCTCCATGGTGACCACGGAGACGTTCTTCCACCCGGTGTTTGCGACGTCGCCCGCTTCTGAATCGCCGTCGATCCGCGAGTACGCCAAGTTCCGCGTCACCAACACGGTGGCCATTGGACATGAGCTGGGCGCCAGCTATGCCGTCTATTGGCCGGGTTCGCTAGGCTACTACACGCCCGGTGCGGTCGAAGAAACCGAGACGTTGAAGTGGTACGCCGACGGCCTCAATGCGGCTTGCAAGGCTGATCTTGAGATCGCGGCCAAAAAGGGCCGCCCGACGCTGAAGCACTGTATGGAAGCCAAGCCGTTTGAGCCGCAGGGCGAGATCCTGCTGCCCACCTCGGATGCGATGTTGGGCTTCATCAACTCTGGGCTGCTCGAACATCCCGAGATGGTGGGCCTCAACCCGGAGTACCTGCACGAACTGATGTGGGGTGGCAGCGTCCGGGCGGCGCTGGCGCGCGCGCTGGTGAACGGCAAGCTGTGGCACTTTGACATCAACGACGGCTACCGGTTGAAACACGACGTCGATATCGCGGTGGGCTTGGTGAATCCGCTGGACTGGTTGAACGTTCTGGTCCTGCTGCGCAGCCATGACTTCCACGGGCCGTTCAACCTCGATTACAAGCCGCCGCGCACCACCTCCACGCACGGCGTCTTCCATGTCAGCTTCCCCAGCGCGATCGACCGCTTCATCACTCTGTGGGAGATGGCGGGCGAGGTTCTGGAAGACAGCGTGATCAAGGGTGCCACCGATGCGCTAAAGGCCGGCGGACTGGTCACCAGCACGGACCCGCAGGATGGCTACGCCATCTTTGAGGCCAACAAGGAGTTGTTGACCTTGCATGAACTGATCGCGCACCGGCTGGTGCAGATCCTGCTGGGCCTGCACAAGGGCCGCGTCTACTCGCTCTAAACGGATCGGAATCAGGCGGCGATGGGTATGGGCCGGACAATCGTCATCATCGGCTTCGCCATCGCCGCCATTGGTTTGCTGCTCATGATAGGCGAACGGCTGCCTGTCCGTTGGGGCCGTCTGCCGGGCGATTTTGTCTGGCAGGGCCGCAACACCACCGTTTATCTGCCGCTGGCTACGATGCTGATCTTGAATGGCGCGCTGTGGCTGGTGGTCTGGCTGATGCGGAAGCGTTAGCGGCAGCATTTCATCAAACTCAGCCAACCGCATGCTGGCGCATGGCGGCTCGGAATGCGCTCCATACCGAGCCGCGACCGCAAGGGAGCGGTGGGCGATGGCCCATGTTGCGAAGGAAAGCAGCTAGCTGAGGCAATCCCGCATCGCCGCCTGAATCACAGCTAGATCCTCCAGCGTCGTCCGCCAGTTGGAGAACGCCGCGCGGATGCCGGGGCGTCCGGCGTAGGTAGTGGGTGTCAGGTAGACCCGGCCATCTGTCTCCAGCTGCTTGAGGAACGCTTTAGTGCCTTCTGCGGTGCCTTCCGTCAAGGCAAAGCAGACGATGTTCAAGCGCACCGGAGCCAGCAGTTCAAACTCGCTGCTGGTGCTGATCCATTCCCCCAGTGCCGCCGCCGCCCCGCAGTTGCTCTCCACGATCTCGCAGTAGCCTTCGCGGCCATAGGCTAGCAGTGCCACCCAGACGGGCAATGCCCGGAAGCGGCGCGAGTTTTCAGGTGTGCGGTGCAGTAGCTCCGGCACCGTGTTGGCCCCTGGGTCCAGATAGGACGCGCTGGTCTGGAAGGTCCGCTCGTGCAGGGCCAGGTGACGGGTGAAGACAAAGCCGCAATCGTAGGGGACGTTCAGCCATTTGTGTCCGTCGGCGGCAATGGAGTCCGCCTGGCCGATGCCCTTGACCCAATGCGAGTACTCGGGCGAGCAGGCCGCGAAGAGGCCAAACGCGGCATCGACGTGCAGCCAGGCACCATGCTGGCGACAGAGTGCCGCGGCCGCTTCCAGATCGTCGAAGTCGGCCGTGTTGACCGTGCAGGCACTGGCCAGCACCACCACCGGCGCGCCCTGGTGGGCTTGCAACTGGCGCTCCAGCGCGGCCATATCCATTGCCTCACGGCCGGGCAGGGTGGGCACCGGCTCAATGGCCCGACGGCCCAGGCCCAACATGGAAAGCGCCTTCAACGCGCTGACGTGCGGCGTCGCGGACAGCACGGGCAGGGCGGGCAGACCGGCCAGGCCCGCCTCGGCGATATTGATGCCCCGGCGCTCCCCCCACCACTGTCGGGCCACCGCCAACCCGGTGAAGTTGGCCATGGTTGCGCCCGTCACCAGTGCGCCTTCAAAAGAGGTGGGCAAGTCGAACAGGCTCCGCAGCAGAGCGAGTGCCTGCAACTCCACGGCACACGCGGCGGAGCCACCAATCAGGGCCGCATTCTGGTCATAGGCGCTGGTCAACCAGTCGGCCGCAATCGCGGCGGGCGTGCTGCCGCCGGTGACGAAGCCCAGATAACGCGGACCCGAGGAGCCCGACAGATACGGCTCGATGGTGGCGTAGAAACGTTCGAGCGACGCCTGCGCACCCAGGCCACTCTCGGGCAGAGCCGCCATCGGTAAGGGCCGCTGCGCTGCTGCCGCGGGACGTTCTCCCGCCGCTTCGAGAAAGGCGATCGCGTGCTGGGCGGCTTGTTCAAGGATCATCGCCTGCTGCTGGCCATCCAGGGCAAGCATCGGTTGAGCGGGCTGGGTAGTACGGGAATCAGAGTCCACGCCCTATTGTCCCAGACAGCAATTCGCCGGTATCGCTTCCATTGCGTTGCCCGGTCGCATATAATCCGAGTCGATGCTTTCGCGGATCCTGTTGGCCTCTAGCGCGGTACTGCTGTTCAGCGCTGCGCACTTGAAGACTCAAAGCCCGGTTGCGATGTTGGGCGCAGCCAAGGCATTTCTCGCCTCCCTGACGCCGGAACAGACGGCGAAGGCGAAAATGGACCTCACCACCGAGGCGCGCCTCCAATGGCACTTCGTCCCGGATAACAACTACCAGGAGTTTTACAAGACCTCCCGCAAGGGCTTGACGCTGCGGGAGATGACCCCGGCGCAGCGCCACTTGGCGCAGGCCATGCTGGCCTCCTCGCTCAGCCAGCGCGGCTTCATGAAGGCCTCCACCATCATGAGCCTGGAAGATGTGCTGCGGATTTTGGAAAGCGACTCCGGTGAGCGCCGCAACCCGGAAAAGTACTACTTCTCGATCTACGGTGAGCCGTCGGAGACCGCCACCTGGGGCATGCGGATTGAAGGCCACCACATCAGCCTGACGTTTGTCATCGCTGGTGGCAAGGTGCTGGCCGCGCCGACTTTCTTTGGTTCGAATCCGGCCGAAGTCCGCCAAGGACCGCGCACCGGGCTCCGCGTGCTGGCGCGCGAGGAAGATCTGGGCCGCGACCTGCTGATGGCGTTGACGCCGGAGCAGAAGAAAGTGGCCATTGTCGACACCAAGGCCTATCCGGACATTCTCACCACGGTGAAGCGCTCCGCCGCTCTCGACGGTCAGCCCTCGGGTTTGAGCGCCGCCAAGATGACGCCCAAGCAGCGGGAACTGCTGGCGGCGGTGCTGGACGAATACTGCCAGAACGTCCCGGAGGATGTGGCGGAAGGCCGGACGGCTTTGGTGAAGGCAGCGGGGACCAACCTGAACTTCGCCTGGGCGGGCGTCGAAGAGAAGAAGGGACCGCATTACTATCGTGTTCAGGGCCCAGGCTTCCTGGTGGAATACGACAACACTCAGAACGGTGCCAACCACGTCCACAGTGTCTGGCGCGACCTGAAGGCTGATTTCGGCGGGGATGTGCTGAAGGCGCATTACCAGGAAGCCCATCCGTCCAAGCCGTCCAAGGCCCGCGGCGAATAGCGCTGCTTTTCTGGCTGATGTTTCGCGGCCTTCGGGCGAAGGCCGTGAAACGCCGCACCGATTTCGGGCATCCATTGAAGTGAGTGACTCGTTATCCCTGGCCATTGGCCCCGAGAATCGTGCCTTCCCGCAGCGCTAGGATGTTGCCATGGCTCTAACCCGGCGCGCATTTCTGTTGGCGATGCCCGCCATGGCCGCCACCCCGCGCGGTCAACTGCTACCTACTGACCGGGCCCGGTTCGCCGATGGCGCAACCGAAATGGAAGTGCTGCGGATGACCGACCCCGCGTACTCGAGTTTCCTGCCGGCACCGTGGCTGCGGTCCGCGTCTTCGCGGTCTGGTTTCTTGATCTATTCCTCTGACCGGCCGGGCTCGATGCAAGCGCTGCGGATGGACATCAAGACCGGCGAGTCCAAGGTGTTGACGGAGGCGGCCAACCTCAACCCACGGAGCGTAACGCTGGCCGCGGACGAGAAGTCGATTTACTACCTCGACGGCACCACCCTGAAGCAAACCAGTTTTGCCATGCTGCGGGATCGCGAAGTTGCCACGGAGGTGGGGCCATTTTCAGTCAGCGAGGACGGCCTTTTTGCCGCCTATTGCAGCGGCGGCAAGCTGATGCTGGCGACGCTGGCGGTGAAGGGGACCGCGAAAGCGTTGGCGGAGGTCTCTGCCGACGCGGCGATTCCGCTGATCCGGCCCAAGCGCGCGGGCGTGCTGTGCCGCGACGGAGAGAGCACATGGCTGGCCACGTTTGAAGGTGGGGCGGCGCGCAAGCTCAAGACGGGGCCGGTGACGTCCAACCCCCAATGGTCTGCTGACGGACGGGCATTCACCTACCTCTCGGGCTCGGAATTGCGGGAGCACACCCCGGATAGCAATGCCGATGCCCTGGTGGCCAAGACCAGCCAGTTCATCACCTTCGGACGAAACGCGGACGCAAGCGTGTTTGTCGGCGCTTCCGGCAGCAAAGCGTCACCCTATGTGCTGCTGATGCTCCGCGTGACACGCCGGGAACTGGCGTTGTGCGAACACCGGTGTTCGCACCCGGACCAAGTGAACCCCACCTTTTCCCCCTCCAGCCAGCGGATCTATTTCCAGAGTGACCGCAACGGCAAGATGGCCATCTATTCCATGACCGTCGAAAAACTAGTGGAAAAGACGGAAACCGACTAGCGGCCCTCGGAGGCGGCAAAGGTCACAAAAATAAGCGGTTACGCCCGCCACCTCCACTCGGGCGGAGCTTTTTTGCGCCTGCCGGTAACGTCGTGGCCCGCCTGCCCGCCGTATAATACGAGCTTCATGAGATTTTTGTCCCTTCGCCTCCTCCCCATCACGATTCTGGCTTTTGCGGTCCTCTCCTCTTGCGCCAAGAAGGAAGCGCCCGTCGCCAAGAAGGACAAAGCGGGACCGATCGCCGTCACCGCGGCCAAGGTGCACATGCGCGAGATCCAGCGCATTGTGGATAGTGTCGGCACCCTGTTCCCGTTTGACGAGGCGATCATCAGCGCGGAGATCGATGGTCGCGTGGACAAGGTGAGCTTCGACCTGGGCGACGTCGTGAAAGAGGGGCAGATCCTGGTCCACATCGGGGACGAGGAGCAGCGGTATCTGCTTTTGCAGAACGAAGCCCAGATGAAGTCCGCGATGGAGCGGTTGGGCCTTCGCAACGAAAAGGACCGCGTGGCCGACGTTGCCCAGACGCCCGATATGCGCCGCGCCCAGGCCGACCTGTTTGATGCCGAGCAACGCTACAAGCGAGTCCGGAACCTGGCCGACCAGGGCATCGGTAGCCAGCAGGACCTCGATCAGGCCAAATCTCGGTTTGACGCCGCGCAGGCGGCTCTTGATGCCACCTCAAATCAGACCCGCAACCTGATCCAGGAAGTGGAACGCTTTCGCGCCATCGTCGACCTGCAGCGCAAGAAGCTGCGCGACACCACCGTCAAGGCACCTTTTGCCGGATCCGTGAAGGAGCGTCAGGTGACCGCCGGGCAGTACGTCCGCGCCAACACGCCGCTGCTGGTGCTGGTAAAAACGGACCCCGTTCGCTTGCGCATGGAAGTGCCGGAGCGGATGGCGCCTTGGGTGAAAGTCGGGCAGGTGGCCCAGGTATCGCTGGAAGCCTTTACGGACCGCAAGTTTGAGGGCAAGATCTGGCGTATTTCTCCGACCGTTGATCAGGCCAAGCGCACCTTTATCGTGGAAGCGCTGATCACCAATTCCAACGGCCAGTTGAAGCCGGGCAGCTACGCCCGCACGCGGATCCCCACCGAGAAGACCGACCGGGCGCTGCTGGTGCCCACCCGGGCGGTGAACTACATCCTGGGTTCCAACAAAGCCTACATCATCAAAGACGGCACCATTGAGGCGAGGGAAGTGAAGCTGGGGGACCGGTTTGAGCAGGAAGTGGAGATTCTGGAAGGCGTGGAAGACGGCGAATCGGTGGCCACCTCACAGCTGCCCAGGCTCGACAATGGCGTGAAGGTCAGCATTGCCCCGGCGCCGGAGGGCGGCGCACCCAAGAAGACGGCCAAGGCCGAATAGTCCGGCTTGAGGGCGGCCAAGCATGCCGCCACCCAAGGTCTACTCGTGATCGTCGGGATTCCGGGGCGGCCGCATGGGCCCCGGCTCAAACAGGCCCATCATTTCCAGCACCAGACGGCGGTCCGGCGGTGGGAACTTATCACGGAACTGGGGGGAGCGGATGTAGCGGCGACGCTCGTCCGGCCCCAGCCGGCGTAGTGTATCCATCTCACCTTGCAGCAGCTCGCGGCGGTCTTCCGGCAGGAGGGTGAAGCGCCGGAAGGCGTGCCGGGCCCGCTCCTGTTCTTCCGGGTCCATCTGCTGGAACTGGGCCATCCGTTCCCGCAGCTTCTGCTTCTCTTCCGGTGACATGCTGCGGAAGCGCTCCATCCGCTCTTCCATCATGCGCCTCCGATCCGCCGGAAGGCGGCTCAGAAAACGCTCCCGCTGCTGTGGGGGCATGGAACTCAAACGCTCAATCGCTTCAAAGTTCGGAAAGCCGGGTCCACCTGGGCCACCGGGCCGCATCCACGGAGGGGGACCACCCGGGCCATGCGGGCCACGCGGACCAGCACCACGCGGCGGTGGCGGCGGACGGTCCGGCTCCGGGCCCTGGCCGTAAACCGGGCCGGTCAACCACGACGATCCCACCAAAACCGCGCCCATCAAGGCAGCCGGTATGGGCCTGAATCGTGCGGTCAGAAAGTTCTCCATACGACGAAATCCGCTCGCGGTCAGCCGCTAAAGCTTGTCTCCCGAGACAACCTGTAACATCTCCATGTCTTCCAGTGCTCTCTCCGCCAACTCGATGTCGCGGACCTCGACGGGCGAAGCGGACACCGCCTGATCCACAGCGGCTGGATGGGCCACCGTCGCGCGCCCGGAAGGCAACGCCCCCGGCATCCGCACCAGAGCCACAGTCAGCACCACGGCACAGGCCGCGGACAACGCCATCGCCGGACGCCAGGCACCCGGTTCACCAGCCGCGAAGACGTGCCGCCAACCTCGGACCCACCACGGAGCCCGGTCATGCGCGGCCACCTGAGCAAACACTGCCTGATCAAAGCCGGGCGAAATCTCCGCCGGGGTAAACGCATCGAGTTCCCGCCACAGTACGGCCTGATCGGCAATAAACTGCTGGCAGGGCTCACAATCGGCCGCGTGATCTTCCAGCGCCGCCGCCCGGCGCGCATCCAACCGCCCCGCTACATAGTCCAGCAGCAGTTCCGGCTGGGCCGGACCGCTGATGGGACAGGAGAGCTGATTCTGTTTCATTTCAAGTTACCCAAGAGGTTGCATCTTCCCTCAAGCCATGTGCGACAACCGCATCCGCAGCGTCTCATACGCCCGGAACAACAACGACTTCACCGCCGACTCCGAACACTTCAACACCCGCGCAATGGTGGAATACTCCAGTTCCTGATACTTGTGCATCAGCACCGCCGCCTTCTGCTTATCGGGCAGCCGCTCAATCGCCTGACGGACTTCCTGCAACTTTGACTGCCGCACCAGGTCCTGCTCGACACTGGGGCGGTAGTCGGTGAACTGCTGCGCCGGGCCGTCTTCGGTCTCCACATCCATGGACCGCTCCGCCCGCTCCCGTCGGTGGTCCCGCAGATAGTTCAGCGCCAGATGCGTGGCGATCCGGTAGAGCCAGGTGGTGAACTTGGCCGTTGGCTCATAGCTTTCCCGAGACCGGTACACCCGCAGAAATACCTCCTGCGCCAGTTCTTCCGCCACGGCCTGGTTTTGCACCATCCGGTACAGGAAATGGATCACCGGATGGCGGTGCCGTTCCAGCAACAGCGCGAAGCTGGCCGTATCGCCGCCGCGCACCCGGGTCATCAGTTGTGCGTCATGTTCCAACGCCAGCGCCACCGCCATATCCGATTGAACACGCTCTGTTAAGAAATGTTCCGGCGGCTCAGGCATGTTTTACGGTCCGGTTAATCCCTTAGCTTACTCGCCCTTTGGCCGGCGTTCCATTAGTTCGCGGATGGCCTCGGCCGGCGACCGGCGGCCATGCAGCATATCGTCCATCTGCTGGGTGATCGGCAGTTCGACCTGCAGGCGGCGCGCCAGTTCCAGCGCACTGGCCGTCGTTTCCACGCCTTCGGCCACCATCTGGGTACTGCCCAGAATGTCAGCCAGCGTCCGGCCGCGGGCCAGTTCAGCGCCGACGCGGCGATTGCGGCTCAGCTCACCGGTGCAGGTCAGCACCAGATCACCCAGGCCCGCCAATCCCGCCAGCGTGCGTGGGTCGCCGCCAGCCGCCACCGCCAAGCGGGTGATTTCCGCCAAGCCCCGCGTGATCAGCGCCGCCAATGCATTGTGACCCAATCCCAGGCCCTGGACGACGCCACCAGCAATGGCGATGACGTTCTTCAGCGCTCCCCCCAGTTCCACTCCACAAACGTCATCGTTGGTGTAGAGGCGCAGCGAAGGTCCGCTGAAGGCTTGCTGCACTTGGGCCGCGAAGTTGGCATCGGAGGAGGCGATGACGGCGGCTGCGGGCAACCCGGCCGCAATCTCACGGGCGAAGGTCGGCCCGGATAACACCGCCACCGGAATGCCGGGCTGCGCTTCGGCGATCAGCTCCGACATGCGCCGCAGCGTGCCTTTTTCCAGGCCCTTGGTGGCACTCACCACCGGCACTTCGAGAGAAAGTTGCGAGTAGACCTGACGCGCAAACTGCGACGGCATGACACCCAGCACCAGGTCCGCGCCCGCGGCGGTCAGTTCAGAAGTCACCGAGACGTTCGGGGGCAGGGGAAAGCCGGGCAGAAACGGGACGTTCTCCCGGGTCTCCTCAATCTTCCGGGCCAACTCCGGCTCATGCACCCATAGCCTGATACCAGTGAATCGGGGTGCCAGCGCCAGCGCCAAAGCCGTGCCCCAACTGCCGCCACCAAGAATCGTCAGCTGGGTCATGCCGGGGTAGCCTTAGGCTTTCTTTTTGGAGAAGGTAAAGACGTTCTCCGTGCCGGCGCGGAGCCGGTCCAGATTGCTCTTGTGCCGCCAGACAATGAATGCTCCGCTGAACGCCGAGGCCGCCAATACCGCCGGCTCCGGGTGCAGGATCAGGTAGACCGCCAAGGGGAACAATCCCGCCGCCAGAATTGAGCCGAGCGAAATGTGGCGTGTCACCCACACCACCGCCACAAACACCAGCAGCACCGCGAACAGAGGGAGCGGCGTCAGGTACAGGAAGGCCCCAATAAAGCTGGCTACCGCTTTGCCTCCCTGGAACTTCAAGAAGACGGGGAATCCGTGGCCCAGCATCACCACCACCGCCGCCAGTGAGGTCCATAGCGCTTGGGTCTCCGGGGTTAACCCGGCCACCGTGCGATCCATCAACCAGACTGCGAACGCGCCTTTGGCGATATCCAGCAGCAAGGTCACCACGCCCATCGCCCGCCCGGTGGTCCGCAGGACATTGGTGGCACCGATGTTGCCGCTGCCTTTGGCGCGGACATCTTCGCCGGTCCGCCACCTCACCAGCAGGTAACCGAAAGGTATGCCACCGATCAGGTAGCAAATAATGAGGACGCCAAAAGCGCTGATCATAAGGGGAACTCCGCCAGAACCGTGTACTGGCTGCCGTTGGGCCCCAGCTTGCTTTGGTAGAGCAGATGTTTAGCCGCCACAAACCGGCCAAAGTCGGCCAACGGCAGTGCGGCAATGGCGCGGCGGAGATCGGCGATCTCGCTGGGGGGCTTCATCCGGGCCAGGGTCAGGTGCGGGGTGTAGGGCTTGGTTTCACGGGGGACGCCCACCAGAGCCAGCCGCTCATCGGTCTCGCGGGCCAGATCGGCTAGCGTCGCCGGACACTGGACGCCCGCGAATAGAAAACGCGGCTGATGCGGATTGGGGAACCAGCCCAGGCCGGCGATGGAAATTTCCAGTGGACCGGGTGCGGGCACTTCGCCCAAGGCGCGAACGATCTCGGGTAACTGGTCTTCCGGCTGCTCCCCGATAAACTTGGTGGTGATGTGCCAGTTCTCGGGCGGGCTCCAGTTGATGGACGCGGAGGGCCGCAGGTGTTGGAGCATCAGTTCGAGATTGCGCCTTGTTTCGTAGGCGAGAGCGAGTCCGCAGAACAGCCGCATCGGATAAACAAGAATGGTATCGCATGGATCGATTGCCTCCGCTCACCCCATTGCCGCGATCGTTTTACGAGCGTGACCCGGTCACTGTGGCTCGTGCTCTGCTGGGCCAGCACCTGGTCTCCGGCTCGCGCTCCAGCCGCATTACGGAAGTGGAGGCCTACCTGGGCCAGGACGACCCGGCGGCCCACTCCTCCCGGGGCGTAACGCCGCGGACGCGGGTGATCTTTGAGACCACCGGCCATGCGTATGTCTACCTGATCTATGGCCTCCACCTTTGCTTGAACGTCACTTGTGAACGGCCCGGTACCGCGGGCTGCGTCCTGATCCGGGCCGTTGCTGATGTCAACGGACCGGGACGGCTGACGAAGGCGTTCGGCATTGGCCGCCAGCACAATGGCGCGGATCTCACGGTTCCGGGGCCGCTCTTCATTGCTGCCGGGCCAGAACCGGCCGGAGTGCTGGTGACGCCACGAATCGGAATCCGGATGGCCGCCGACAAGTTGCTGCGGTTTGTGGCGCAGGAGCCATAATCGTCCGGCCTTTGGGACGCCGCCGAACCCGGCCGGAAGTGAGCAAAATCGCACATCGCCCGGCACCGCACCTGTATTAGACTACGAGGTTATGGGGCAACAAGTCTGCATGGGCGCGATGTTGCAGTGCAGTTTTGGCGTGGCACCGTCCAGCCTGGTGGTGCTGCCGGTGAACCGCACGCTCACCCAGACCCCGGCGGCGAACATTATGGATCACGTGCCGATGCTGAACATTATGCCGTTTGGCATGTGTAATTCGATCGCCAACCCGATGGTGGCCGCCGCGACCGCCGCCGCCTTGGGTGTCTTGACGCCCATGCCCTGCATTCCGGCGACGGCCGCTCCTTGGGTTCCTGGTAGTCCGACAGTGTTGATCGCCAACATGCCGGCGTTGAACAACTCTTCCAAATTGATGTGCATGTGGGCCGGTGTGATCTCGATCAATGTCCCCGGGCAGTTTACGGTACAGGTGGCCTAAGGCGATGCTGGCGACGATCGTACTCACGCGCAAGACCACAACCATCCTGTTGGTGGGCAGCACCCTGGTGATGGGCAGCATGTTCCTGGCCGGGTTGGTGGTGGGACTGGCTTTGTGGAAACCCACGCAGCAGGACATTCTGCTGGCCAAGGCTTACCGCCAGTCGCAACCGGTAGGCACGGGCGCTTCGCGCAAGGAAGTGCCGCCCGCTGCTCCCATAGTTCAGCCGGAAGCGGCGCAACCGGCGCGGTTAGAGCGGGCTCCCGCTCCGGTGGCGGCATCGCCCGCTCCCGTCCCCGCCGCAGCCGACAAGGCGAGTCCGGTGGCGGCGGCCAATGCATCGCCTGCTGCGGCCCCCACTGCGCCACCCCAACAAGCCGCGGCGGAAGTGAAGCCGTCCGCGCCGCCGGTGGTGCGCGGCGAAGAAGGGGAGTATACGCTGCAACTGGGCAGCTTCCGGGAACCCAAGAATGCCCAACAGTTGGTGGCGGAGCTAAAGGAGCGGAACATTCAGGCCCGGATCTTTAAGGCACCCGATGCTGATTTGCGGATGTGGTACGCCGTGCGCGTCAGCCTGTTTCCCGATCTCTCTTCCGCCTCCCGGGCCGCCGCTGATTTTACCAACCGGGAGCAGATCCAAGCCCTGGTCCGCCGCACCCGCTCGCTATAGTGGTTTAGCCCGAACAGCAGACAACACGCGTGGAAGTCACCCTTAAGTTTCTCGTCGCCAAACTGAACCCCACCTGCCGTCAAGCCATGGAGGCGGCGGCCGCTGCCTGCTTCTCGCGGACCAACTATGAGGTGGACATCGAGCATCTCCTGTTTCCTTTAATGGAAGCCAAGAATGCCGATGTGGAGCTGATCTTCCAGCACTTTGGGATCGACCCGAGCCGGTTGTCACGGGACTTGACCCGGTCGCTCGACAAGCTGAAGACCGGCAACTACCGCAGCCCGTCCCTGTCGCCGCGCGTCACCAAGCTGTTGACGGATGCCTGGACGGTGGCGTCGCTCGAATATTCGGCCGGTGAGATTCGCTCCGGGTTCCTGTTGCTGGCCCTGCTGGCGGCCGATGATGTCTCGCGCCTGGTGATTGAGGCCGCGCCGGACCTGATGAAGTTGAATGCCGCCGTGCTGAAGCAGCACTGGAGCGACATCCTGAACCGGAGCGCGGAGGGGCAGGCGCGCGGCGGCGTCAGCAGTGCTCCGGGTGCCCGGACTGATTCGCCATCGCTCGATCAATACACCATCGATCTGACGGAGAATGCCCGCCTCGGCAAAGTGGACCCGGTGCTGGGCCGCGATGATGAGATCCGGCAGGTGATCGACATTTTGACCCGCCGCCGCCAGAATAACCCGATCCTGACAGGCGAAGCGGGTGTGGGCAAGACGGCCATCGTCGAAGGCTTTGCGTTGCGGATCGTCAATGGTGATGTGCCGCCCAGTCTGAAAGACGTCAGTGTCCGGACGCTGGACCTGGGTCTGCTGCAAGCAGGTGCGGGCGTGCGGGGTGAGTTTGAGAACCGCCTGAAATCGGTCATCAGCGAAGTGAAGGCGTCGCCGGTGCCGGTGATTCTGTTTATTGATGAAGCGCACCTGATGATTGGCGCGGGTGGCCCCGCTGGTCAGGGAGACGCCGCCAACTTGCTGAAGCCGGCGCTGGCGCGTGGCGAACTGCGCACCATCGCCGCCACGACGCAAGCCGAGTACAAGCGGTACTTCGAGAAGGACGCCGCGCTCACCCGGCGGTTCCAAGTCGTCAAGGTTGAAGAGCCCGGCGAGCAGCAGGCAATCGACATGATGCGGGGGCTGGTGGCGACGCTTGAAAAGCATCACGGTGTCCGGCTGCTGGACGAAGCGGTGGATGCCGCCGTCCGGCTGACGCACCGCTATGTCACGGGCCGTCAATTGCCGGATAAGGCGGTGAATGTTCTCGATACCGCCTGCGCCCGCGTCGCCATTGGCTTGAATTCCATCCCACCGCCCATTGAGGATAGCCAGCGGCGGATCACCACGCTGTCCACCGAGATCCTGGTGCTGGAGCGGGAAACGATTACTGGTAGTGATCACCAGGAGCGCCTGGGGATTCTCCGCGAGCAGTTGGCCACCGAAGAGACGCGGCTGGCCGATCTCGAAGACCGTTTCGAGGAAGAGCGTGACCTGCTGGAACGCGTCATGCGCCTGCGCGGTGAGGCTGAGGCACTGGCGGCCGACGTTTCGGAATCGGCGCCCGCGGCGCTGCTCGCCAAGCAGCAGGAATTGGCCGCCTTGAATGCGCAGCTGGCCGCGACGCAGGGTACGCACCCCATGGTGCAAGCCGTGGTGGACCGGCAAACGGTGGCCCAGGTCGTGTCCACCTGGACGGGTGTGCCAGTGGGCCGCATGTTCCAGGATGAGGCGCATTCGGTGCTCAACCTGCAGCACCAGTTGGGGGAACGCGTCGTCGGCCAATCGCACGCCCTCGACATCATTGCCAAGCGGATTCTCTCGTCCCGGGCCGGCCTGGACGATCCCTCGCGCCCGACCGGCGTGTTCCTGCTGGTCGGCCCCAGTGGTGTCGGCAAAACCGAGACCGCGCTGGCGTTGGCCGACATTCTCTACGGCGGTGAGCGGAACGCCGTGATCATCAACATGTCGGAGTATCAGGAAGCCCACACCGTTTCCGGCCTGAAGGGCTCGCCGCCCGGATATGTCGGTTATGGCGAAGGCGGAATTCTGACCGAAGCGGTCCGGCGGCGGCCCTACTGTGTGGTCCTGCTGGACGAGATGGAAAAGGCGCACCAGGATGTGATGGAGCTGTTCTATCAGGTCTTCGACAAGGGCCGGATGGAAGACAGTGAAGGCCGGGAGATCGATTTCCGCAATACGGTGATCCTGATGACCTGCAACACGGGCGCCGAGATTATCCAGGGAGCGTGTGCGGATCCCCGGCGGCTGCCCACTCCCGACGAACTGGCCGGAGCCATTGGGCCGGAGCTGCGCCGCACCTTCAAGCCGGCGCTGTTGGGCCGCCTGATCACCGTGCCGTACTATCCCATCGGCCACGCCACGCTGCGGCACATCATCGACCTGAAGCTGGACAAGGTGCGGCAGCGCATCATGGATCACCACCGCATCACGTTGACTTGTTCCGACGAACTGGTGGAAGCCGTGGCCCAACGCTGCACCGATGCCGACACCGGTGCCCGCAACGTCGACAACATCCTCACCGGTACGCTGATCCCTGAGATCTCGCGGCGAGTCTTATCGCGGCTGGGAGAACGCGAACCGATCCGCCACATCCTGGCTGACATTGGCCGTGATGGCGCATTCCGCTACGAAGTGGAATAACTGCTGCCTGATTCGGAGTAGCCGCAGCGCGCTAGGGAAGGGTCAGCTCTCCGGCCATCACGCGCACGGCGTGTCCGCCCACCCGGACGCCCGTGATTTTGCCGGCGTCGTTGCGGGCGGAGACAAATAGCTCTCCCGGGTGCTTCACCATCCAGGCGGCGGCGCAACCGGCGGCTGAGCCGGTGGCCGGGTCTTCCAGGCGCGGTGTCAGCTTGCGGGCATGGGCGCGGGCCTTGGGGTTCTCGGTTTCGAGCGAAAGCAGGTAGAAGGCGCGGGGGCCGATCGACGCCCAATCCATCTTCACGGCGCGGATCGCCTTCAGTCTCTTCAGGCCGACGATGATGTTTGGGCGGCCGGTGGAGACGCTTTCGACCGGGTGATCGGTGATGTCATCCGGCTGGACGCCGATCCAGCGGGCGATCTCGGCCTTCTGGTAGGTTTCGGCAAACACGGGTTCGGCCTGCTGCATTTCGCCGTACCCGGTTTCGTCGAACTCCACCGGAATCGGCCCGGCGTTCAAATCAAGCACAATGCGTTGCTCATGGATCCGCTGGCGGATGGCCGCGGCGGCCCCCAAGGAGGGGTGCCCGGCAAAGGGTAGCTCTTCGGTGGCGGTAAAGATGCGCACCCGGTGGCCTTTGGGCGTCTGGCCGAACAGGAATACCGATTCCGAGAAGTTCAACTCCCGGGCTAACGAGAACATTTCCTGATCAGAAAGGCCCCGCCCGTTCAGGAAAACGCCCAATTGGTTGCCGGTGAGCGGCTTGGCGGTAAAGACATCCCAGACTTCGTAGGCTAGTGTCCGCATGCTAGTTGGTCACCGTGATCGCGAAAACGCCGGTTTCTACTTTACCCGCGCGCTTCATCTGGACAAACATCTTGTAGTTGCCCGGTTCGGGGAACCCATAGGGAAACGTCACTTCAGCCGGAAGTTCCGCCGTGGACATGGAATGGCCGGCATGCGGGTCCGCCTTGCCGTCGGCAGGCTGGGCCATGGCGAGCGACGCGGCGGGCACTGTGCCACTGGGATGCAGGTGCGAGAAGACCGAGAAATCATCGCGCAGCACCGCCGCGTGCGCCGGCATGCCCAAGTAGAGTTCCATGCCAGTAGCGGGCTGGCCGCCGGCATCGAGTAGCTTAAACTTCATCACCTGCAGCGACTTCGCCTTCAGTGTCGCCGGACTCTCCATCACCATCTTCAGACCGTCGCTGAGGGAATTGGTGCTGTCGTCACCCTTCAGTCCGCCGTCGAGATCCGCGGGAATGTCCAGTTCGGCCACCACCGTTTCAGGCAGGCCGCTCCGGTGCACGATGTCGCCCAGCAACTGGTACTTACCAGCGGGCAGGGAACTGAGATCCTGCGTGAAGACTCCATTGGAGGCCAGCGCCGGGTGGAGGTGCCAGATGCGCCCCTGGCCGGGTTTGGCCACCACGAACAGATGCATCAAGTACCCGTGGTCCGGCACCAGATCGTCGAACGCGGGGGACTGCATCCAGCCCGTGTGCTCCAGTTGCAGGTTGAGAAAGCGGCCGTTGAGCGTCGGCTTCACCGCCAGCGGCTTGAAGATCTTGCGGGAATAGTCCGCCGCCTCCGCGCCCCACCACTGGTTGCCAAGGAAGATGATGCCCACCACCGCCACTGCCGTAGCGGCCATCACGATGCGGGCTCGGCGGATGTTTGTCGGCGAGGGCTGTTCGCCCGGCGGGAGCTTTCCTTCACGCGAGGCCGCGCCAAAGATCGACACGATGCCCACGGCGAGGAACACCATCAAAGCCAGCAGAGCGCCGGCCATCTTCGGATCCATGCCCATGGTCTGCTGGGCCAGCGCGGGTACCGGAACTCGAAGTTCACCGGTGCCCTTTTGTCCGGTGACGTTGATGCGCACCTGCCACTCGCCCGAGGACATCATCCACAGCGATCCGGCATAAGACTGCGGGTCCAGCTGCGAGCGCGTGGCCGTATCGGCCGTGGGTGCAAACTTCGCGCCCAGTCCGGTGAGCGGGGTGGGGGTGATCTTCACTTGCTCCACGCCCGGTTCCGGAAAGCGCAGTTCCACTTCAGCCACGCCGGGGATGACTTGCGGCGTGCGGATGGTGACGAAAACCCGGTATTCGCCCGCCTTGCCCTCAAAGAAGACATCGGGCGAGCCCACGTGGGCAAACGCCGCACTGGCCCCAATCAGAGCCGCGAACGAAGCCAACAGAAAGCGGTTCATGTTAGCGCTGCACCTTGCGCATGCCTTCACCCCAGGCCAGACCCAGGCGCGACAGCAGGACCGCGAACACCACGCCCAAGCCCATGTTCTGCCAGAACTCGCGCGGTGTCTTCTCCGCCACAAACACGCCGCGAACCAGCGCGGAGCTGGGACCCGTCAGGTAGTCATAGTAGTGCGAGCCAAAGAACCAGTTCTTGGCCGCCTCGGTCCGCAAGAAATCAGCAAACGGCCATTGGACCGCCAGGAACAACCCGAAGAACAGTAGGCCGGAGATCACGGCTTGCAACCACTTCGACTTGCCTGCCATCGCGGGCCGGACCATGTCGAGACCCAGCGCTGGAATGATCAGCAGCATCGGGAACTGGGGCGGGATAAAGAACGTCACCGGGTTGTAGACCGGCCCCAGCTTGGGCACCGCCGGGAACAAGGGCAAGATCCACTGGAAGCCCAACAGCACCACGGTGTAGACCGCCGCCACGAAGGTCGAGGCCCAACGCAGCCCGGAGGCCCGCGCCACCGCGATCAGCACGGCCGGCACGGCCAGCGCCACGGTGCGGTAGTAGAAGCCCGAGTGCGCGTAGGCGCGGCTGGTAAATTCCAGGATCAGCACCGACATCAGCGTCAGGATCATGCCGCCGGTGTAGAGGAACAACAGATCATAGGTCCGCTTCAACGCGCCCGTGGCCCGGTTCATGTAACCCAGCATCAGCATCAACGCGCCCGTCTGGATGGCCAGCACGCCCATGATCAGCAGCACATGCGGCGGGCTGACGATCTTTACATCCAGTCCGTAGGCGTTGTGCCACCAATCATCAAACGGAGCCGACGTCAGCATCGCCACGCCGCCCCAGGCGGTGATGAAGGCGCCCAGGGGTCCACGGAAGCCCCACATCTTCACCGTCGCCTCGCGCGGGTAGAGGCTGCCGCCGAACGTGGTCTTCAGAATCAGGTAGGCCGACGACAGGCCCGCGATGATGCCGCACAGGTAAATGGCGATGTGAGCCGGGGTCCAGAAATCATCGCGTCCAATGGAGCGGTGCCAGGAGATGTCCCAGTGTCCTCCAATGATGGCGCTGGTGACACCTACCACCGAGGCCCAGATGAACCAGGGAATGGTCTCCGCCTTTTCGCGGACCACCGGAAATACCAACGTCTCAGCGCGTGTAGCCATGGGTAAGCTTCTCCAAGTACTTCGCCAGAATGTCAACTTCCAAGTTCACCCGCGCGCCCGGCCGCCGGTCGCGCAAGGAGGTGTGGGAATAAGTATGCGGGATGATGGTGACCTCCGCAACGCCCCCGGCAATGCGGGCCACCGTCAGGCTGATGCCTTCAATCGCCAGCGAGCCCTTCTCGACGATGTAGCGATCAAGGTCAGCGGGAATGCCGACCTTTAGCCACCAGTTCCCGTTGCCCAGTTCGTCCATCGCCAGCAGTTCGCCCGTGCCATCTACATGGCCCTGCACGATGTGCCCACCCAGGCGTTGATCGACGCGGAGTGACCGTTCGAGATTCACGGCGTCGCCTACCTTCCGTTCGCCCAGTGACGTGCGGGCCAACGTCTCCGGCGCCAGATCGGCGGAAAAGCCGTCCGGTCCAATGTCGAGCGCGGTGAGGCAGCAGCCGCTGACCGAAATGGAATCGCCTTCCCGGATGCCGTCCAGCACGGTCGAGCAGGCGATCCGCATGCGGGGCGCGGGTTGGGCGATCAAGCCGACTTCTTCAACCAGTCCAGTAAACATCGGTTAGCTCTTCTTGACGTAGGCCTCGACTGCAAACTCGTCGGGCGGGATGGGATGGATGCGGACACGCTCCAGTTCAATGGCGTCCACGCGGCGCCGGCGCCCCACGCCACCGGCCAACGGTAGCGATTGCAGGCCACCCAGGATC
>JAPKYX010000077.1:0-20294 GCA_026394075.1 Acidobacteriota bacterium | reverse complement strand
TCTTGGGCGCGTAGTAGAGAAACACCTTGTCGGCGGCCTCCGCCTCCAGCACCGTCCAGTTCACTTTGCTGCCGGCTTCGATCATCAGCGAAAGGTACTTGCGCTGCGCCAGCAGATTCACGACGCCCGCGATCGACGTCCGGCCATCCATGCCATCCACCGCCACCACCTCGACGCCCCGGGCCTCGAGCGCCCGCTTACGTTCGGGCGAAGCGGCGGAGGTGGTAACCACCAATAGATCGCTGTTGCAGGTGGTGACCATCTTGAAGTCGAGCGGCAACCGCAACTGGGAGTCGAGCACGATTCGCAGCAAGGGCCGGATACGGCGCTGGCCGCTGCGGTCGTTCAACGAGGGGTTGTCGGCCAGCACGGTGCCGATGCCGGTCAGGATGGCGTCGTGCTGATGGCGCAGCGTCTGGACATGCTCGCGCGCGGTCCGTGAGGTGATCCAGCCTTCGTTGTCGTCCGGGGCCGAGATCTTGCCATCCAGCGTCGCGGCGGCTTTCAGGGTCACAAGCGGCCGTCCGGTGCGCATGAAGTGGATGAATGGCTCATTCAAAGCCGTGGCCTCGGCGGTGGCTTCGGGTTCCAGTTCGACCTGGATGCCCGCGGCCCGCAGCATGGCAAAGCCGCTGCCCTTGATCATCGGGTTGGGATCTTCCATGGCGGCCACCACTTTGGCCACCCCCGCTTCGATCAAGGCCTGCGCACAAGGCCCGGTGCGGCCTTGGTGGGAGCAGGGCTCCAGCGTCACGTAGACCGTGGCCCCGTGAGCGGCGCTACCGGCTTCGCGCAACGCGACTACCTCGGCGTGGTCGATGCCGGCATAGAGGTGATAGCCGCGGCCGACGATGGCACCATTCTGAACGATCACCGCGCCCACGGCGGGGTTCGGCGACGTCTGGCCCAACCCTTGGGCGGCTAGCGTCAGCGCCTCGCGCATGAAAGGACTAATCAAAGAGGCTGGCAACGAAGTTCTCCGCATCAAAAGGCAATAGATCGTCGATCTTTTCGCCGACGCCGATGTAGCGGATCGGCAATCCCAGTTCACGCGCAATGGCCACGACGACGCCGCCCTTGGCCGTGCCGTCCAGCTTGGTCAAGACGATGCCGGTGACGCCCGAGGAGCCGGTAAACTTACGGGCCTGTTCGAGACCGTTCTGGCCGGTGGTGCCATCCACTACCAACAGGACCTCATGCGGCGCATCGGGGATGATCTTCCGCACGGTGCGGGTCATCTTCTCCAGTTCCAGCATCAAGTTCTCTTTGTTGTGCAGGCGGCCCGCCGTGTCGATGATCACGTAATCCACGCCGCGGGCTTTGGCGGCGGCCACCGCATCGTACACCACGGCGCTGGGGTCGGCCCCGGTCTGTTGGCGGATGATCTCCACGCCGGTGCGCTGACCCCATACTTCCAGTTGCTCGATGGCGGCGGCGCGAAACGTATCGGCGGCGGCCAGCAGGACGGTGCGGCCCTCGCTCTTGTAGCGATGCGCCAGCTTGCCGATGGTGGTGGTCTTGCCCGCGCCGTTGACGCCCACCACCATGACGACGGCCGGCGGCTGCTTCACCAGTGGCACCGGGCGGTCCACGGATTCGAGCACCGTCAGCAGCTGTTCACGGATCAACTGCTTCAGCTGCGCAGTGTCGTCCAGCAGATGCCGGGCGGCCCGTTCGCGCACCGTGTCGATGATCTCGGAGGCCGTGCGCACGCCGATGTCGGCGCTGATGAGTGAGTACTCCAGCTCATCCAGCACGTCGGCATCGATGGTCTTTTTGCCATGGACAACGTCATCAAGGGCGCTCACCAATCCGGAGCGCGTCTTCTGAATGCCTTGCTTCAGCCGGTCGAGTAGGCTGACGGGCCCACCCGCGTCTGGCGGAGTCTGCCCAAAGAGAGTTTTAAACATGAGACAACTTACAGTTTAGCGGGCGCTTCGCATATCTTTGTAAAGGGGCAGATCCGCGCCACGGTCTTGTTGAAGGGAACGTGCCGGAATCCGCCGGGCAAGAAACTACCGTGACCGGAACGCAATTCATCGGCCGCTATCAAATTCTGGGCGAGTTGGGCCGCGGTGCCATGGGCATCGTCTACCGCGCCCATGATCCGGCCATTGGCCGCACGGTGGCCCTGAAGACCTTTCCGGTGGGCGCAGGCAGCGCCGAGGCCCAGCGTCTGCGCCGGGAAGCGAAGGTCACTGGAGTGCTGTCCCACCCGGGTATCGTCACGGTGTACGACGTGGTCGAATCCGGTGAGGCCGTCTACATCTGCATGGAATGCGTGGAAGGGCCGACGCTGGAAAGCTTGATGTCTTCCAACCGCGCGCTGTCTCCCAAGACGGTGCTCGACATCATCCGGCAGGCGGCCATTGCGCTGGACTATGCCCATTCCAAAGGCATCGTTCATCGGGACATCAAGCCCGGCAACCTGATGCTGCACCAGGACCGGGTGGTGAAGATCACCGACTTTGGCATCGCCAAGATCATGGCCGAAGATGCCACGCTGACCGGTCCGGCGCTGGGCACGCCCAACTACATGTCGCCGGAGCAGATCCAGATGAAGCCCGTCGGTGGGCGCTGCGATCAGTTCTCGCTGGCGGTGATTGCCTATGAACTGTTGACCGGCCAGAAGCCCTTCGCCGGCTATTCATTGGCCTCGATCGTCTACAAGGCCTGCAATGAGTTGCCGCCGCCAGCGTCATCATGCAACCCCACGCTGCCGCCGGAAGCGGACGCCGTCCTGGACCGGGCGCTGGCCAAAGACCCAGCGGCGCGCTATGCCAACGTGGTGCAGTTCATCTACGCCTTGGAAACTTCGCTCGGGAACGCGGCTTGGATGCCCGTGCCGCGCGGGCAGGCCGCCGCTGCCCCCACCATGGTGGCCGCGGAGACCACGGGCCGGACAACCCGGAGCCGGGTTCCGCCGCCCAAGTCGCGCAGTTGGGCCGGGGTGGTGGCGTTCTTCTTCTCCCTCGCCGGATTCTCGGCCGTGGCCCTGGCGATCTACCTGCTGACTCCGTCTGGCGGACCCATCGGCTTGCTCAACGATAGCGTCACCCAGAAGCCGGCCGTCACGCCGGTGGAAGGCGATAAGCCCAGCCCGTCCGTGGGCGAATCCACGGCCGATGCCGGTCCAACGGAACCTCAGTCTCCCAACCCGACTTCAGGCGCGACATCCGCCCCCGCCGATACGCCCGAGGCGAAGGTGCCCGAAAGTGGTCCGGTCTCCAAGGGGACCAGCGCAGCGGCTGATCCGCCAATTCCGCCCGCGCCCAAAGGTGAGGCGACTGAAGCGGGGCCTCCGCCGTTGACCGCGCATTCGTTCTCCCTGGAATCAACTCCTGGTGGCGCACTGGTGACGTTTGACAACATTCCGGCATTCACTTGCACCACCCCCTGCAAGGTGACACTGGCGGCGGGGCGGCACACCTTACGGGCGCAGTTGGACGGTTTCCGGCCGTTGCTGAAGGTGATCGACGTCCCCTCTGCGTCCTCCCTCCAATTGGTGCTGGAGCGATCCACTGGTACCGTGATGGCCAAATCGAACCCGCCCGGAGCCACGATTGTGGTGGATGGACGGGAATGGCCGTCCCGTACTCCGACGGTGCTAACTTTGCCTGCCGGCCGCCACCGGATCCAGTTCAAAAAGGAAGGCCACCGTGACGAAGAGTCCATCGTCGATCTGCGGGAGGGCGCTGTCATGAATCTGGACATCAGCTGGCCCAATCCTTAGAGCGCTGCCCTGGCCATGGCTGAGATCTTTGTTGTCCACTGGAAACCCGCAGAGGCCAGCGAACTGGTGGAGCGCCTCCGGGAAGCCGGGCATCAGGTCCGGCTCGAAGACTGGCATGTGCTGCGGCAGGAACCCACCGATGCCGTCGTGATCTCGCTGGACCGGTCACCCGCCAGCGGGCGTGTCGTGGGCATCTATCTGCGGCAGTTGAAGCGGACCCGGCATCTGCCGCTTGTCTATCTGGGTGGTCCACCGGAGAAGGTGGAGCGCATCCGAAAGTCACTGCCGGATGCCTACTATGCCGCGTCCGCCGATGCCGTGGAAACCGTGGCCAAGGCGCTTGGAGAGGGCCAGGCGGCGGTGACGGCGCCCGTTATTCCTCGCGGGATGATCGACTACCAGTCGCCGCTCCCCAAGAAACTCAGCATCAAGGAAGGCATGCGGGTGGCGGCCATTGGCGCGCCGCCGGAGTTTGAAGAGATGCTGGGGGACCTGCCGGAGGGGGCACGCGTGGTGACGCGGCTGGCGGGTGCGGATCTGGCCATCTGGTTCGTCCATTCGGCAGCGGAGCTGGAAGCGGGGCTGGACACGTTTGCTCTGCGGACCGCGCCGGGGCGGCTATGGGTGGCGTGGCCCAAGAAGAGCATCAAGGGTGCTTCGTCCCCCGCGCGGTCCCGGACGCAATCCGACCTCACTCAGAACATCGTGCGCGACCTGATCGCCCCGCGTGGCTTGGGGATGGCGAAGATCTGTTCCATCGACGCTACCTGGACCGCGATGCTGTTGGGGCAGAAGCGGATGCCTTCCTCCGCCTAGACGGGCGATAATGGCCGCCATGGGCATCTCCGCGGATATTCTGCTGACACATTTTGACTACACGCTGTACGCTACCTCGCTCCTGCTGGAGGCCGCGGCCAAGCTGACCCCGGAAGAGCGCGAGCGTGATCTGAAAGCGTCCTACGTCAGCTTGCTGGGCACGCTCCGCCACATCTATTTCGCGGATCGTATCTGGCTTTCCCGCTTTGAAGCTTCCGGCAGCGGCACGGCTGCCCGGCTGACGATGAGCGACCAGAGCGAGGCTCCGGCGCTGGAAGAAATGGCCGCCGCCTGGCCGGGTTTGGTGGATCGCTTCAAGCAATGCATCCGGAGCTACGGTGACTCCGGCGTGATGGAGAATTTCACCTTCACCAATCTGGCGGGCAAGCAGTTCACGATGCCGCGCTATCAGGCGATGCTACACGTGGTGAATCACGGCACCTTGCACCGGGGCCAAGTGATGATGATGCTCCGGCAACTGAGCCATGTGCCGCCCTCCACTGATCTGCTCTACTACTACCGTTAAGGGAATCGGGGCTGGTCTTCAGGACCGTGCGGCCCTCAATCGGCGGGGTCCGGGTCTTCCAGCAGTTGGCCCTCCGCCGGAAAATAGGGGCGGGTGGGCAGGAATTGAGGTGCCCCGGCCAGCCATGACCGGAACTCAAGATCCGTCAAGGCCTGCGTGTCGACCAACCGGGGCAACAGATAGGGATTGGTGTTGACGTCGCACAGCCCGGCTTCACAGGTGGTGGCTGAAAGCAGGCCGTAGCTTTTCAGGTAGTCGGGGTACTGCGGCAGGTGCATCCCGCCGGTGTAGCAAAAATGCTTTGGTTCGCGTGGCGAGAAAGTGGCCAACCGGCGCCGGTTGTCATCCAACTCGCCCAACATCCGCACCCGTCCCCGATACTCGCGGTGGCGATGCGTGTGGAGTTCAAGATCCACCCCACGGGCTCCCAGTTCCGCTGCCTCTTCCGGGTTTACCAAATGCAGCACCCGGCGCCGGCAAAGCTCCTCGTAGTCCACGCCCAGCTGAGCCGCCAGTTGCGCCAGTAATTCGTCTTTTTCCTGGCCGGAGAGCTTCCGGTCCTTCGCAAACTGCTTGATCTCTCGCACTGCCTGGCTGCATCCCGCTTTGTCCAGGTTGATGGGCTGGGCCAACACCCCCGGCCATTGCAGGACGCCTCTTTCACGGCCCTTCCACAGCAGGTAGCTGCACATGGGGTCAAACACCGGCCGGTTGTAGTCAACGTAGTAAGTCGTCAAATACAAGGTCACGGGATAACCGAACGATTCCAGCACTGGCAGAGCCACCTGGTAAAAATCAAGGAAGCCATCATCAAACGTGATGGCGACGGCACGTTCCGGCAAAGTGTGGTTGTGGAGCCGTTCCAGCGCTTCACCCAGCGGGAGCACGTTGCACCCGGCTTCAGCGACGAGTTCCATTCTCCGCCGGAAGGTGGCTGCCGACAGGTACAAGCTGTCCCACTCGTCTTCATCGAAGCGGGCAATGCCGTGATAGCACAGGATCAGCAGCCGGTCATGGCGCCAACCAGTGCCGGACAGCCAGCTGGAGGCACCAGATGCTTCCAGCAACTGGAGGAATGTCAGTTTTCCTTTTTTTAGGAGGGACATTGAGGGGCAGCGCCGAGCCTTCTCACCACCGCGCCGGCAGAACATCGCCGGATTCGGCTTGGTGACGAGACCTATCCGTTGGGCGCGGGCCGTTCGCTGGCGCGCCACATCGTGCCCACAGCTTATCACTTGGCTTCTTGCACAATTCCGGCCTATTAAGCCGGAATTGACCGGCCGAAGCGCGCAGTAAAGTGCAGTGGGCCATAGAGGAATTCAAATTCGCCTCATACCCAGACGGTATTGGCGCGTTAACAACTTAAGTATACCATCGTCCAGGTTCTTGACTTCCGCAGGAAAAAGTAAGGCTGCCGGACGAGTTGAGGCGCCGGTGGGCGTACTTCTCCCGATCGATCGCATCCGCGTCGGGGTGCCGCGGACCGCACTAAGCGAATCGCGACTGGCCGATTACGTCGCGCAGGCTGTCCACCATCTCGGTCAGCTCTTCGGATTCGTGTGCCAGTTCGGAACTGGTGCGCGCACCCGAATCCGCATGGTAAGTAGTTTGTTGGGTCACGCTGCCCATTTGGGCGACAGCGGAAGCCACTTCGGCGATGCCTTGGGATTGCTGGCGCAGGGCTTCGCTCATGCTCTGGAGCAGCTTTTCCACCTGGGTGGCGTCCACCTTGATGCCCCCGAACTCTTTGGACACGGCGTCCATCTTCTCAGAGCCGCTGCGGGCTTTGCTGATGGAGTCCTCAATCATGGTGGTGGTCTCACGCGCAGCCTCGGCGGAGCGATGGGCCAGGTTGCGGACTTCGTCAGCCACAACCGCAAACCCCATGCCCGCCTCTCCGGCGCGTGCCGCTTCAATCGCGGCGTTGAGGGCCAGAATGTTGGTCTGGAACGCGATCTCATCGATGGCCTTGATCACCTTCGAGATCTGATTGCTGGATGTCGTGATCTGCTTCATGCAGGTCATCATGTCGTCGAGCGTGCGGCTGGTGTCCAGGATCTGCCGACTGACGCGCAGGGTCAGATTGACGGCGGACTGCGACGCATCGGCGTTCTGCCGCGTGATGGCGCTAATCTCCTCGCTGGAAGAGGAGGTCCGTTCCAGTGAAGCGGATTGGGAGGAAGCGGCGGCGGCCAGTGCCTCCGAGGTCGTCCGAGTATCAGAAGCAGTGGCGGCCAACCGGTTGGCGATATCGCCCACCTGCGTGACCGAATGCACAATCGACACCATCACGCCGCGCATGATGTAGTAGCCCACGGCCATGCCGGCCGCCGCACACAGCAGTGAGAGGCCGATCAGGATGAAGGCCGCCTGTTGGGCGTTCTCCTGTGATTGCTGGTAGCCGGAGGTGGCGCTGGCCATCTGGCTCTGCACCAGACGGTCCAGCGCTTGCTGGGTTTGAGTGAAGGCGGCGGTGGCATCGCCGTTAGACAGTTTGAAGGCTTCTTCCACCTGATCCGCGGTCAGTTTCTGGGCCACCAATTGGTTAGCCGAGCGGAACACCCGCCAGTTCTTGGAGATGTCCGCCAGCAGGCTCTTGCGTTGAGGCGAACCCGGGTGCTGGTTGAGGTTCTGGAGAATGCCATCAATGGTCTTCTCCGCGTGCGCCATCGTGTCCAGGTGAGTCTTCCGCTGCTCGGGGGTGAACGAGCCCAGGGCGTTCTTCTGCCCGCCCAGCGCCAGCAGGAGCTGCACTTCGGCCTGCTTGAGTTGCAGCACTCCCTGGAACTGGTCCTCGTAGAGATCCTTGGTGATCTCTCCTCCCCGTTGCACCTGCCAAATCCCCACCACGCCCACCGAGAGCGTGATGATGGACGCCAGGACAAAGCCCACCATCATGCGCGCGGACAAGCCGCCCTTGCTCAGAAATGCTTGGATCATCATGTCCTACATCCGAAAATCGAAGCTCAGCTTCACCAGTGCCGACGCCGATTTGCCTTCATCGGAGAACGGCTTGAACTTCCACTTCTTGACGGCGTTGGAACAGGCGCTGCCCAACAGAGCATGCCCCTCCAGTACTTCCGTCTTGACGACGTTGCCGTCCGGGTCCACCAGGGCTTGCAACTGAACGCGCCCTGCGACCTTCATTTGGCGGGCCATCGCCGGGTACTCCGGTTCGGCCTTCGCGAGTGCAGCTTTGCGGCCTTGAGCTTCGGTGATGGCTACTGGCTCTGCGGCGATGACGGCGAGAGTGGATAACGCGAGAACAGCCAGCGGACGGGTGATGGTTATTGTTTTTAAGGTTTTCATCGTATGGCTCATGACATTACTCATCATCTCGACCCCTTTAGAAAGAGAAGCGCAGGCTTAGGTCAATCTGCCGCGCCGTGCCCAGGCCGATGTTGCGCCCAATGGTGGAGGTGATGACACCGAACCCGGGAGCCGTCGCCGCGCTGAAGGGCATTCCCGGCTGAAGGGCTGGAAGCGCGTTCGGAAGCGTCGCCGGAGGGCTGGCAAAGTTGGTGTGATTCAATAGGTTGTAGAAGTCGCACCGGAACTCCAGGGCGCGCGATTCTCCCATCGGCATGCGCCGGGAGACGTTGAAATCCAACTGGTACATGCCCGGACCCCGCAGGGCATTGCGGCCCAGATTGCCGTAACTGCCTGCCGCCGGGATCGCGAATGCGGCCGGGTTCAGCCATTGCATGTTGTTGGTGTCCCTGATGAAGGGGTTCACGCCAGGCACCAGATCGGGCCGCCTCGCGGAGCGAGAAGCACCGCCGCCAGGTGTATTGATCACTGCTGTCGCGCCCGCGGCCGGGGTGCCGGACGTGGATACAATCCGTCCCGTGCCGTCGACATTGACGACGTCGGTGCGGGCCAGCAGGACGTTGATGGGCAAGCCGGTGCGCATGTTAAACATCGTGCCCATGTTCCAGTGGCTGACCAGCGGTGCCAGGCGTCCCTTGTTCAGACGCGGCCGGCCGACGCCAAACGGGAGTTGGTAGATTGCCGTCGCATTCAAGTAATGCCGCACATCCGAGGCATTGCTGCTGCGCTCACAGTTAAAGCAGAACGGGTTCTGGGCCGTCGTCGTTTCGTTCGACCCCTGGGAGTTCCCGATGCTGTGCGACCAGCCATACTGCATGCCCACCGTGAGTTCGTCCACAAAGCGGCGGTTCAAGCCCAACTGCAGGGCGTTGTAGCTGTCGCGGCCGCCACTGGTCTTGTAGTCGACTTCACCGAAGGCTGGATTCTGGCGGGTGATCGCGCCCGTGGCCGGATTCACGCCCGTGATCCGGTTGGTGATGCTGCGCAGAAACAGGTTGCGGCCCAGGCTGCCGGTGTAACCGGCTTGGCCCACAAACTTGTAGGGTAGCTGCTGCTGGATGGAGATGCCGTACTGCATGTTGCGCTCCGGCACGCGATAACCGCTGACGTCGTAGCCACGCGGAGTCTGCACGGCGGTCGTGTTGGCCGCCAGCGAGGCCGGATTGACGGGGTACCGTTGACCAGAGAGCGAGAATCGGTTTACGTCGCTCTCGATGGGCTGGATCAGGTCTTCAAACTGGCCGGGGCCGTGGTAGATACCCGCACCCAACCGGACCACCGTCTTGCCGGAAAGCTGCTTCGGAGCCCAGGCGAGCGAAACGCGCGGGGCAAAAGCCAGCTTGTCGCCCTGATAGAACTGGTGATCGTTCGGCAGCAGACCCACCGTGCCGGCATCGAACAGCCGCACGCGGTTGTTGCGCTCCCGGTTGACGGAATAGTATTCGTAACGCACGCCCAGGTTCATCGTGATGTCGCTACCCAGGCGAAACTCATCCTGGATATAACCGATGTAGTACTGCTGCATCGATTCCCGGAAGCCGAGATCGCCGATGTAGCTGACGGTGGCGCTGGTGTTGGTGAGGAAGGCGTTGAGGTTGCTGTACGTGTAAGTGGTCCCGCCCAATTGATTCAGCGGAATCCGGATCAGGCGGGTTTCAACGCCGGCCTTAAAGGTGTGTCCGCCCCAGCCCCAACCGACGTTGTCGATGAAGGAGTAGGACTTGCCGCGATAATCGGAGCCGCGCCCATTTCCGGCGCTGGACTGGCGCGTGATGCCACCGGGTGAGGCCACACCGCTGGGCGCGCCGCCGTTGATGCCCGGCTGTACCACGGAGCCGCTGACGTTGATGCTGATCCCGTCCAGCAACGGGAAACCCGAGGCGGCGGCCAGTGTCATGGGGGCGCGGTTCAGGCCGAATTTGGCTTCATTGAACGACCGGGCACCGAAGGTGCTCATCAGCGTCGCAACGGCGTTGTCCGGCTTGCTGGTCGCAACGACACGACGTGCCGTGACGGTGTAGTCCGGCGCGTCCAGGTTGCCAATGTCTTTCAGATAGCGGACGAAGATCTTGTGCTTCATCGAGAGGTTGTAGTCCAACCGTCCGCCGAAGTTGGTCTCATTCAGACTGGAGACCGCGGAGCGTTCCGCCAGATCAATGTCCGGGTTGCCGGTACGGCCGCTGCCCGCCGGGAAGGCCGCCAGCAGTGGCGCTACCTCCGGGACCGCCCGGGCGCGGGCGATGGCGCTGGGGACCGTTTCCGTCACATTCAGGCCGGAGCGCTGGCGCAGCGATTCGTAGGAGGCAAAGAAGAACAGCTTGTCTTTCTTGATCGGTCCGCCAGCGTTGCCGCCGAACTGATTCATCCGCAGCCGGGACTTGCGGCCGCCGTCGAAAAAGTCGCGCGCGCCCAGTTTGTCGTTGCGGAACTACTCAAACAAAGACCCGTGAAGCTGCGTGCCACCGGAGCGTGAGACAAGGTTGATCTGACCGCCGACCCCAGTGCCGTATTCGGCGGGGTAGAGGCCGCTATCCACGCGGAATTCCTGCGTGGTCTCGACGCTGTTCTGCAGGCGGAACTGGGAGCCGCTGACCGTCAGCCAGCCCGGCGCCGCATCAAATACCGCCGAGGCGTCGATGCCATCAAAGGCGAACTTGTTCTGCTCGGCTGATTTGCCGTTGAACCGCAGCTGATCAAACGATCCGGCGCCGGTAACGGTTGCCCCCGGTGCCGCAATGGCCAGCAGCGAGTAGTTCCGGCCATTCAAGGGCATGCCCGCTACCTCAGTTCCCGTGATGTTGACTCCCAGGCGGGCGGAGGTGTAATCCATCGTCGCCCCGGCCGTGGAGATGGCAATCACGGACCCTTCGGCCGTGGGATTCAAGCTGAAATCGAGCGTACGGGATTGGCCCACACCCACTATCCGGCGGCAGTTGTCCGACGGAGTAGGTGCCTGTGGCGGAGGTGGTGGTTTCAAAGCGCTGCTTCGTTCTGGTACCAACCAATTCCACCGTCGCGGCGGACACTGGTTTGCCATCAGAGGAGCGGACGGTGCCGCTGATCGTGGCCGTGGTCTGTGCAAAGAGCGGGAGACCCATTAGGGCTGACAAAGTAGCCACTAATACTGCTGAGGTAATGGCTGAAGAGAATCTGGTGTCGGCACCGGGATGAGTGGGAGCGAATCGTCACGATATCGGCAAGCGAGTCTATCCTTTCGTTGTGAAGCTCGACGCCCGAAAGGCATCCAACTCCATACAAGGGCGTATCGGACCCGTCACTAAGGGCTTTATCGGATACTTAAAAAAAAGACAAGGCTGGTCCGGCTTTTGTTGACCAGTCTCTCAGGTATGTAATCGTTAAGGGATACAGCCGCTAACATAACTTAACAAACAGCGCTTCCCGCTCATTCTGCACGACTTCGTAATTAAGCAGTAATCATGTCGTGGTTCTGGTCCGCTGGCGAGAAAAGTGCTGGAGCCGCGTTAATGTGCCTAGACCCGTCAGATTACTAATTTGTGACAACACGACTCGAACGGTGGGTCCCCCAGCTCCGGCAGGGGGTGTGCAGCACCGAAACAGCTCTCTAGCGGATCTAGGCCCAGCTGAATTCGAGCACCCGCCGGAAAGGGGTGGAGCCGGTGATGTAGATGCTGGGACCGGCCAGCTGGGGCCGGGCGCCCCGGATCTCAATGTAGCGGTGCTCGCAACCGCCGCCCTTGATCTTGATGGCGTGCTGGCCCAGTGTGAAAACACCTTCCTGGGCGGTGAGCAGTTGGCCTTCCGTGCCGGAAACTTTCCCGCCTTCACGCAGGTTGATCTCCACCGCTACCGGTACATCACTGGTGCCTTCCGCCACAATCTCGACGCGCAGCCCGTTGGGCATTTCGGTCACTGTCGCCGATTGGGTCAACCGTGCCACCTGCGTTTGCGGACGCTGCTTCTGCGTGGTATCCCATTCATCCGCGCCGATCACGCGGGTCGGGCTGAAGGGCTGGTAGTACGGGCCTTCCAACCGCTGCGTCATGGTGTAGCCGGAGCCGGTGCGGGTCGTTGCTTGCGGCACAAACTGCCCTTTGCCGAAGAAGGCCGAGGCGAAGCGGATGGCGTTAATCACGGCGTCGCCGTAACGCAAACTGACTACGCGATCCCGGCCGCCGGTGTGGATGGTGGTGGAGGCCAGTCCGCGCCGGATGCGGGCCACTTGGTTGTGGGGCATGTCGTGCACGTAGCTTTCGGGCAGCGGTGCCGTCTTCAAATCCCGGCGGTTCAGTTCGGGATAAGTCATCAGCAGCCCCAGCGAGGCTGCTTTGGGCCACAGGCTCATGGCCAAGTTGCCGAACCGGCCGTCGCCTTCCTTCACCGCCAGATACTGCAACGGGAACCAGTAGCCCGCCATCGTGCCCCGCGTAAATGCATCCTGCCGCCGGGAGAAACTGGTGTCCACTTCGCCATCGGCGTGGATCAGGTAGAGCATGCTCTCCAGATTCTTCCGGACCGGCCCTAGCAACTCCGGCCGCTTCAGCTTGTGCGCCATGACGGTCAACGCCTGGTCGCAGATGGTGTTGTAGGTGACGGTGGAACGTTCGCTCCACTGGCCATCGGAATCAATGTCGAAGCCCTCGGCCAGCCACTGGTCGATGCGGCGAAGGTACTGCGCCTCCGGCCAAAGCTCATAGGCCTGCGCCAGCGCCGCCGACACCACCCAGCGGTGATTGGGTGTGTGGATCCCACCCACCGAGATAGCGTCCGCCATTCGTTTCACCAGCGGTTCGATCAGGCGCAGAATCTCGGTGGCCTTGTACTGGCGGGCGTTCAGTACGGTATTCGCCGAATTGCGGACCGCGAACGCGGAATCGGGCGGGGAATTGAAATTGGTGATCGGCAGGTAGATGTTGCCTTCGGGCGACATCGACCGTTCCAGGAAGCCCGCCGCCAAGGCGATCCGCTCCACCATCTCGGGCTTGCGGTAGTGCCGCGATTGCGCGCAACAGTAGGCTGCCGTATAGACCTCCCACAATCCCGTGGCCGTCCCAGGCGCGTGCAAGCCGTACGCATCCGGCAATGCCCCGCGCCATCGGCTGGACTCAGCGGTCACCTGATTCTTCAGGTAATAGTCCACGGCTTCGTCATGGCGGCGGATCAGGTCAGCATCAAAAGTGGTTGGGGCGGGGGCGGCTAGCGCGGCGGCGCTGATGGCCCCCAAACTCTCACGGCGGGTCACAGATAGACTGTATCAATCATGCGTATTGCCGGTCTATCGCCTTTTGGCCTCGGCTCTCAGAAACCCCACCACTACTGGGAGATGTTCAAAGTGGTCTGGGAGAACCGCGACAACCTCCCGTATGCCTGGCGGGTGCTGAATCATGGCGTCTGCGATGGTTGCTCGTTGGGGCCGCGCGGTTTGCGGGACGACACTCTCGAAGGCACCCACCTTTGTCTGACTCGAATGCGGTTGCTGCGGCTGAACACGATGCCCGCCATTCGCGCGGAGCTGTTTGATGACGTGGCGGCCTTGAAGAAGCGCTCCAGCACGGAATTGCGCAAGCTGGGCCGGCTCCCGTTTCCAATGTTGCGCAAGCCCGGCGACAAGGGCTTTACACGGGTCACCTGGGAGACCGCGCTGGCGGCGATTGCGGAGCGGCTGAAACCGGCCGACCGTCAGCGCGTGGCTTTCTTCACCACTTCGCGCGGCATCACCAATGAGGTCTACTACGTGGCCGCCAAGCTGGCGCGCCTGTATGGCACCAACCACATCGACAATGCCGCCCGGCTGTGCCACGCCGCCTCATCCGTGGCGCTGAAAGAGACGCTGGGAGTGGGGGCCTCGACGGTCTCGAACAAAGACTGGCTGAACTGCGAACTGATCGTGCTGATGGGGACCAATCTGGCCAACAACCAGCCGGTCGCGATGAAGTACCTGCATGAGGCGAAGCGCAACGGCGCACGCATCGTGGTGGTGAATCCTTACCGCGAGCCGGGCCTCGAACGTTACTGGATTCCCTCGCTGCCCATGTCTGCGCTGTTCGGCACCCGCTTCCGCGATGAGTTCATTCAAGTGCGCCCGGGCGGTGACGTCGCGTTCTCGAATGGCGTCTTGAAGTGCCTGATCGAGATGAACGCCCTCGATCACAGCTTCATCGACCAACACACGCAACGCTGGCCGGCCGTCAAGCAGATGATCGAGTCGCAGACCTGGCCGGAGCTTGAAGCCAGCTCGGGGTTGCCGCGCGCGGAGATGCAACGGTTCGCGACGATGTACGCGGGCGTCAAGTCGGCCATCTTCATCTGGTCGATGGGCCTGACCCAGCATCCGCACGGTGTCGATAACGTCAAATCGGTGGTCAATTTGGCCATGGCGCGCGGCATGCTGGGCAAGCCCAACTGCGGCGTGGTGCCCATCCGTGGCCATTCCGGCGTGCAAGGAGGTTCCGAATGTGGTGCCGCGCCCAACCAGTTCCCGGGCGGCGCGCCGATCAACGCGGAGAGTGCGCGCATCTTCGCCGAACGCTGGGGCGTCCCGGAGGTGCCCAGCTGGCATGGCATGCACTGTGGCGCGATGCTGGATGCCGCGGCGGCCGGAGATCTGGATGTGCTGTACGCCATTGGCGGAAACTTTCTGGAGACCATGCCGGACCCGGCCCATGTATCGGAGGCATTGCGTCGCGTCCCGCTGCGGGTCCACCAGGACATTCTGCTGAATTCATCGATGCTGGAAGACGCCGGTGAGTTGACTGTCCTGCTGCCCGCCCAGACCCGCTATGAGCAGGAAGGCGGTGGTACGCAAACCTCCACCGAACGGCGCTTGCGCTACACCCCGGAGATCCCCGGTCATCGTATTGCCGAAGCGCGCTGTGAATGGCGCATTCTGGTGGACCTGGGCAAAGCGATGGGGGTCGACCTGAAGCTGGAATCCGCGGAGGCCATTCGCAACGAGATAGACCGCGTGATGCCTATGTATCGCGGCATCGCGCAACTGAAAGCGGAAGGCGATAGCTTCCAGTACGGCGGGCGGCTGCTGTGTTCCGCGCCCGATTTCGTGGGCCAGTTTTCTCCACTGCCGCTGCCGGAAGCCCGCGGCGACAACAAATTGTTTGTGGCGACCCGGCGCGGCACGCAGTTCAATTCGATGATCTTGAAAGAGCGCGATGCACTCACCGGTTGCGCCCGCGACGAGATCATCTTGAGCGCCGCTGATGCCCGGCAGTATCAGCTGCAGGAGGGCGATTCGGTTGCCCTCACCTCCGCCCTGGGCCGCATGACCGCTCGAGTCAAGCTGGGCGATGTCCGGCCCGGCAGCATCCAGGCCCACTGGCCGGAGGCGAACGGTTTGATCCACCGCCAGTACGATCCAAAGTCTGGCGAGCCGGACTACAATGCAGAAGTCACTCTTGAGAAACTATGAAGCTTCGGCGATCTAGACTCCTGGCTGGGCGGCGCGCCGCTGCTGGGTTTGGCGTGATCGGTTGAAAGATTTGGAGCACCCATTGATTAGATTCAGAACTCTGTTTCCGGCAGCGCTCGCGCTGGTGTCCACCGTTAGCCTGCTGGCTGCTGACAAAGCCCCGGGCGTCGACGGCGAACGCCTAAAGCGCATCCCGGCGCGGATGCAGACTTTCGTCAACGAAGGCAAAGTCGCTGGCGTGGTGACCTTGGTGATGCGCCATGGCCAGGTGGTGGAGCATGACGCCGTGGGCTATCAGGACATTGACTCCAAGAAGCCGATGGCCAAGGATTCGATCTTCCAGATCATGTCGATGACCAAGCCCGTGGTCGGTGTCGCGATCATGATGCTGGCCGAGGAAGGCTTGCTGTCGGTCAGCGATCCCGTGGAAAAGCACCTGCCCGAGTACAAAGGCCAGAAGGGCGGCACGCGGCCCATCACGATTCGCGATCTGATGACGCACACCTCCGGCATGCCCACGCAACCGCCGAAGCCGATTGAAGCGCTGTACGCCAAGATGGACCTCACCCTCGCCGAGGCGGTGAAGGTCTACGCTACCGTCGCGCTCGACTTTGAGCCGGGCACCAAGTGGCAGTACTCCAACATGGGCATCGATACCCTGGGCCGCATCATCGAAGTGAAGAGCGGCATGGCATTCGAGAAGTTTCTGGAAGCGCGCATCCTGGGGCCGCTGGGCATGAAGGACAGCTTCATCTTCCCGCCGGCTGAAAAGACCAGCCGCATCGCACTGGTGCATGAAGTGGCAGGTCCGGGCGCACTGCGGCGCTCCAAGAGCCTGTTCTACGGCGGTGTTCCCGGCGAGTACCGCCCGGGTGCCAAGTTCTCCGCGCCATCCTACGGCCTCTATTCCACCGCTGCTGACCTGTCGCACTTCTACCAGATGATGCTGAACGGCGGCACCTACGGCGGCAAGCGCTATCTCTCACCCGCGTCGGTCGCCACCATGACCCAACTGCAGACCGGCGACATCCGCGCCGGTAACGCCCAAGGCAATGGCTTCGGCCTCACCTGGGAAGTGACGAAGGAAGCGATGGGGACCCTGAATCTGCTCTCCATCGGCACCTATGGCCACGGCGGCGCTTTCGGTACGCATGGTTGGGTGGATGTGAAGAAGGATCTGGTGGGCGTGTTCCTGATCCAAGCCAGCGGCCCCGGCGAGGCGGCCTCCGTCAAGAGCGCCTTTATGACCATGGCCGGTGCGGCGGTGGTGGACTAACTACTTCTTGCCCGCGATCTGCCATTCCGTAAAGGGCGACCGCATGCCGCGGATGCGGACGTTCACACAATAGGGCACCGGTGACCCGAACGCGCGGGCCATGGCCGGAGCCACTTCGTCCAGATGCTCAATCGTCTCGCCATCGCCGCCAAAGCCCTTCATGATCAGGTCGTAGCGCGTCGGCGCCAGCTCGCAGGCGATGTTGGGTGACCCGGCAACGGTGGCCGCCTGCAGTTCACGCTCCAGGCCCCAGCCCGCGTCATTGCCGACGATGATGACGAACGGCAGCTTGTAGCGCACCGCCGTGTCCATTTCCGCCAGATAGAAACCCAGCGATCCGTCACCCGTCAGCATCACCACCGGACGTTCCGGGTGCGCCAGCTTCAACGCGATGGCATTGGGCAACGCCGACCCAATCGTGCCCAGCGGCCCCAACCGTAACCAGCCACCGGGTTCGCTGGCCGGGATCGTGGCGCGTCCCCAGTGCGTAAAGTCGCCACCGTCCCAGGCAAACAGGACGTCGGGCGGCAGGCACTCCCGCAGTCGAGCATGAAACGCCGCCGGGTGCAGCGGCGAACCAACGTCACTGGCCGCCAGCGCGAGCCGCTGCGTATGCGCCACCTTCAATTCCTGCAAGCGTTCCAGCCACGGCAGCGGGGCCCAGTCGTGGCGGCCTGATTCGTCGATCAGCGCCTGCAACGTCTGCTTCACATCCGCCTGGATCGCCACCTTCAGCGTCCGGTTCAGCCCAAGCTCGGTGGCCTGGATGTCTACCTGGGCAAACCGGGCCCGCGGCGAGAACAATCTCGGACCCGCCAGCGCCAACCGGTAATCGAGGCGCTTGCCCAGCACCACCACGACATCGGCTTCCTGGAACGCTGTGCGCACCGCGTAGTTCATTGCCGGGTCCGCATAGCCCAGGCACAGCGGATGGTTGTCCGGCACGCAGCCCTTGGCCATCGTGATCGTGTAGAGGGGCAGGGAAGTTTGCTCGATCCAGGTCCGCAGCTCACCTGCCGCATCGGCCCACCAGATCCCGCTGCCCGCAATCACCACCGGCCGTTCCGCCTGTCGCAGCAGTGCCACCAGTTCCCGCACATCAGGCCGCCCGCTTGCGCTGGCCGACAACAGCGGAACGCGTGACGGAGCACTGGTCTGCTCCAGGAAAACGTTCAGCGGAATCGTGAGGTGCACCGCCCCGCGCCGCCCGGAGTTCGCCTCCTGATACGCGCGCCCCAGATAGAACGGCACCTGCGAAGCGCTCGGCGGCTCACCCGCCCACTTCACCATGCCGCGCGTCATCGAAACCTGGTCAATGTCCTGAAACGCCCCGCGCTCGGCCACTGTGGAAGCTCGGCTGCCACTCACCGCGATCAGCGGACTACACGCCAGGTTAGCCGTCGCAATGCCCGTCAACGAATTGGTGTGCCCCGGGCCACCCGTCACCAACGAAACCGCCGGCCGCCGGTGAATGCGCGCCCAGGCATCCGCCGCATGCGTCACGCCCGACTCATGCCGCATATCCACAATCCGCATCCCCTCCCGCTGCGCCACAGCGAGCACTTCATTCAAGTGATCGCCCACCAAAGTAAAAATCTCCCCAATCCCCAACGATCGCAGGGTCTGAACAAAAAGCTCGGCTCCAGTAGGCATGGTTGAGATCCGTGAACTCTAGAGTTTATACTGGATGAGGCGGGCCACCCTAGCTCAGTTGGTAGAGCAGCTGATTCGTAATCAGCAGGTCGCGAGTTCGACTCTCGCGGGTGGCTCCATGTTTTCAATTACTTACGTCTCTCGGTTTTCCCATGCGTGTCTTTTTGTCCGCATTCTTGTCAGCAAACGCGGGTATTTTGGCGATTTTGGCAGAATCAGCGGGTAGGCGGTGGCCTAATAGAATCAATGAATTACGCAGGACGTCACTTCATCTTTTTGAAAGGGCTAGTGGACAAACGCGGTCAGGTTAACTCCAGGGCGTGACAAACACCGAAGGGAATAGCGTCCGTCAGACGCGTAGTCCTCCACCGTCTAGAGTGCGAGTGGCAATAGAGACTGCGGAGCAGGCTCCGTTGACGGAGACGCCAAGTAGTGCCGTATCGGCAGAGTCCATCTGCTCGCGCCAAGACGAAGTGGCACTGCTGCAATCTAGTTGTCGGCTGTGTGCGGATTCGTCGCTTGATCAGCCAAACGATCGAAACTCCGAATCCGGACTGGGGTTCGCCTCAAGCAAAAGAGTATCCTGACACTACTTCGATTGCATCACCCCATCAGGGGCAATAACCGCCCGGCCCCGCCGCAGCCAATTTCGACACCGCCTGTGGGCTCAGTGTGGAGCCAAACGTCAAGAACTCATCCAGGTCATGGTCGCCGGAGGTGATAAAGTCGCCATCGAATTCGCCGCCGCGCTGGGTATCGCTTTCTCCGGCGCCGACAGGCCGGCCATCCAGATATAGGCGGTAGGTTTGATGGTCCCGCACAAGGGCCACGTGATGCCAAACGTTCGCCGGCGCGTCGGCGCCCATTTTCAACTGTTGGCCGACGTAGGCATACAACTGCCCGTCTACCCAGTCCAGGCGCCAATAGACGGGGCTATCCCGCTGGACCAAGTGCCCAGTTCTTCGTCCCCGAAACCAGAAGGCAAGAGAGACGTTCTCGGTAAGGCGATCACCAAGGCGAAATGACGATGGCGAGCTCATCCGTGCTTCGCCACCCTGCAGCCGGAGAGCCTGGCCTACTCGGCCGGGGACAAAATCGAGCTTTCCCGAGGCTCGAAAATGCGCCACTTCGACGCTGTCATTCAGCGTTCCATCGAAAGTGAACTCCTGCGCCGCCACCACCGGCGGACTGACGCACCCTAGCTCGGCAACCTCCGAGATTAGGACATGGCCCACTGACAGGATGACTGCCCGCCGTCCATCCATGCTGGAAGCGGCAGCCTGCGTCGGTGTGATCAGCTCCTCGACCACTTCGTAAGTCTGGCTGTTGAAGATCCGCAGAGTTGGGCCCGGTACGATCGCCCGCCGACCGTCGCCGGGGAAATGAACTGCTTGTCCTCCCCGGTCCTGCCAAGTGAGAGTCTTGATGTTCTTCAGATCGGAGCTGCGGAAAATCTGAAAGCCCGCACTGGGTACCGCCGGGCAACCGGCATGATCGTACTTCGGTGTATAACACGCATCCCACATCTGAGCCCAGATGTCCCCCGTGGCGGGCGAGT
>JAPKYX010000199.1 GCA_026394075.1 Acidobacteriota bacterium | reverse complement strand
ACAATTTGCCGGTATGGGCCAGACATTGGCGGACACCTTCCCGGAGGCCCGGGCGATTTTTGATCGAGCGGATGCCGCGTTGGGCTTTTCACTCTCTGCCCTTTGTTTTGAAGGGCCTGAAGATGCCTTGAAGCTGACCGAGAACACTCAGCCGGCCATCCTGACGGCCTCCATCGCGGCGTGGGAAGTGCTGAAGACCCGGGTCCAGCCAGCCTTCGTGGCAGGCCATAGCCTGGGTGAATACTCGGCCCTGGTGGCCGCCGGCGCTCTTTCGTTTGAAGACGCCGTCCGTACGGTCCGCAAGCGTGGGCAATACATGCAGGAAGCGGTCCCGGCGGGCGTGGGAGCGATGGCCGCCTTGCGCACCTCCGAAGACGCCGTCCAGCCCATTCTCGATCAGGCGGCCGAAGGTGAAGTGCTGACCGCAGCCAACTTCAATGCGCCGGATCAGGTGGTGATCGCCGGGCACGCCGGAGCGGTGGACCGGGCGCTGAAACTGGCCCGCGGCCTGAAGCTGCAAGTCAGCGCACCCTTCCATTGCCCGCTGATGAAGCCCGCCCAGGAACGTCTGGCGGCGGACTTGGCGCAGATCGCCTTCCATGACCTCGCCATGCCTCTGGTGAACAATGTCCGCGCCGAACTGGTCACCACCGGCGATGCCGCCCGCCAAGGCCTGATCGATCAAGTCCCGAACTCCGTCCGCTGGACCGCCACGGTGCGGCTGTTGGCCGAACAGGGCGTCACGACGTTTGTCGAAGTGGGTCCCAAGACGGTGCTCTCCGGACTGCTCAAGAAGATCGATGCGACCCGCACCGGTCTCAAGTTCGGCGAAGCGTCGGATCTGGACGCTGTGCTCGAAACCACCCGCTAATCCCTGGAGTAACCGAGCCGCGACCGCAAGGAAGCGGTCCGCAAACTCTGGGCTGGCCATTTAGACCGAAACCAACAGCCAACTCAAAACACGAGAGGGGCACCCGCCTTCCGGCCCAGGTGCCCCTCTTCGCGACTGTCTCAATCAATCGAACCCCGTTAGGGTGCGCTTACCGTGGCGTGATGTGGATCAGCGCGCCCGGATTCTCGTCTTCCAGCGCCCACAGCGAACCATCGGGAGCCTGCTCCACGTCGCGGATGCGCTTGCCCAGGTCCCAGCGCTCGGCCGTCTTGGCTCCGCCCTTGCCGTCGAACACGATGCGGTTGAGTGAATGGCTTCCCAATCCACTGATGAAGCCGCTGCCGTTCCATTGCGGGAACGTCTTGGTGCCCTTGTAGAACATCAGGTTGCCCGGCGCGATCACCGGGGTCCAGTAAATCGTGGGCTTGGTGAACTCGGGCCGTGAATCGTGGCTGGGGATCTTCACTTCGTTGTAGTTCATGCCAAACGACACGAGCGGCCAGCCGTAGTTCTTGCCCTTCTCTACCAGGTTCAGTTCGTCACCACCGCGCGGGCCATGCTCTACTTCCCACAGTTCACCGGTGGGCGAGAAGGCCAAGCCGTAAGGCGCGCGGAAACCACTGGCCCAGGTCTCGGCCGGGGTCATGTTGGGGCCGGGGAAGGTGTAGCTGCTCACGGTCTTGGCGGTCTTGGCCAGTTCGGTGTCCCGCGGCGGATCGATCAACGAAATCGTGGCCGCGCCGGTCTTGCCGAAGTTCGGGTTGTCGGGGTGCGGTTTGCCGTCGAGAGTCAGGTGTACGATCTTGCCGACGGGCTGGTTCGGATCCTGCGCGGGGACCATGCGCTGGCGGTCGCCCACCGACATAAACAGCGACTTGCCATCCGGAGCAAACGCGATCTGCCCGCCCGCCTGGCCGCCCTTGCCGCGCGGCATCTGACGCCAGATCACTTCCAGATTCTGCAACCGCGGTGCGCGGCCGGCATTCAGCTTGGCCTTGGCCAGCACCTGGCTGCCGCCATATTCGCCCGGTTCGATATAGGTGAGATAGACGCTTTCATCAGTGGCATAGTTGGGCGAAACAAAGATGCCCAACATACCGTTCTGGCCTTGCCAGTAGACCGGCGGCGTCCCGCCCAGCGGCGCAATCTTTTCGCCTTCGGCCGAGACCAGCCAGATGGGCCCAATCTTTTCGGTGATCAGCATCCGCCCATCCGGCAGGAAGGCAATCCGCCAGGGCAGTGAGAACGTGGACACCGTGGTCATCTTAAACGGCAGTGTCGCTTCCGGCTTCTGCGCTCCTGCGTTCGGTTGCGCCCAGGCCGCCATGGACACGAGGATCAGACCCAAAGGCCGGCTCATCATTTTCATCATCAATCTCTCCCTATCGATTAGCATACACGCCGCTTCTGAAATCACGATGCGGCTCCTCTGATGCGGCCGCGCCGCGTTCAGCTGCGTTCAATCTGTTTCTGACAGCGCCACCTGCCAGCACGACCGGCTAACGCGCCGCCATCTGCTGCACCAGGGCGGGCTTCGACCGCCGCTCCCGCCAGGCGGCAAACCGCCGCAAGCTCAAAGCAATGCCGGTCCACACGAGGAACACGCCGCCCAATGAAGCCAGGCCCGCCACCGTTTGTCCCGCCACGCCGTAATACTCACCCGTGTGGACAAACCGCACCCAGCTGCGCCACTGGCGTCCTGCTTCGAGGTCGGCAAATGCCTCCCACTTCACTAGTGTCGCGGTCTCCCGGTTGACGGTCAGCGTGCCGCGCTTCTGCGGTTGACCGGCCGTCCCGGCGTCAATCGTAAAGCTCCACGGAGCCCGGTTGGAAGTCGGGACCCGGAAGGTGATCGTGGTCCAGTCCGCCACCTGCGCGGAAGCCTTCTGCCAAGCCGCGTCCGCACCGGCAAACACCACCGGCTCCGGCTGCTTCTCGGGAGCCCGTGCCGGTGCCGCAGCCGGCAGTGGCGTCCCGGCCAGTTGGTACACCAGGGCATTGGCCCACGGGTACGACATCACGGCTCCGGAGATGACGATCAAGAACAACGGCACCACGCACCAGATGCCGATCACGTTGTGCCAGTTGAAGTCCCGGGCCTTGCCCGACAAGCCGCCCCGGAACCAGGTGATCGCCCGGAACTGCTTGGCCCCAAACACCCGGGGCAACCACAAGTAAGCGCCGCTCACCACCAGAAACAGGAACCCGAGATTGGCCGCGCCGGTGATCGCTTTTCCCATGGCGCGGTTGTCGCCGGCGGTGGCCAGCCAGCGGTGCCAGTCCGTCACCGCCCGGAAGAACGCGCGGCCTTCCGGGGACGGCTTGCCCAGCAGTTCGCCCGTGTAGGCATCCACATAAACGCTCTCGCGCCCCATCGCGAGCAATGCCGGTGCCACCGGGTCGGACTTCACGGTGACGGCGGTGGGTGCGGCCCCGCCCCGGGTCTGCGCGGCATTCAGGATCGCTTCCAGCGAGGGCGTCGCTCCCGGCTTGGCCGCCGACTCGTAGCCGCGATCAGTCCAGGCCACCGTCTGCTTCTCGTACGTCAAGATCACGCCGGTCACCGACATAATCAGCACAATCAACCCGGCCAGAATGCCCACCGGCAAGTGAATCCAGAAAATGATCTTGCGCAATTCTCGCTCCCTCGCCGGACCCTGGGGCGGCCCATGAAATCTGCACTTCCAATATGCGACCAAAGTAGTCGTAGTGTCAAGCCAGATGCAACTGATTTGCGAAAGCTGAGCCATGCCGAGTGGCCGGGGCGGAACCGGCGATCCGCCGTTTGACGCTGACCTCGGGGTTTGACACAATCGCCTCCTAATGAATCGCCGTAACTTTCTCACGTCACTGGGCGCGGCCGCGTTGCCGGCGCTGGCTTTCGCGCAGGAGAAATCCAAGCTGAAGATCACTGGGATGCGTCTGGTGAAGACGCGGCTGAAGAAGCAGCCGCCGGCCTACACGCCCTCGCCGGGTGCCTGGTCCACCCAAGGCGTCGAGGTGGCCAGCCCCATGTCGGTCTACCCGGAATACAAGCTGCGGCGCGAATCCTACTTCCCGGACGCCGGCAAGATTGGCGGCTTCACCGTCGAGGTCACCACCGACAAAGGCATCAAAGGCTACGGCAACGGCGGCCCCGGCGGCGGTCCGGTGGCTACTGATCACTTGGCCAAGCTGATGATGGGCCGTGATCCCTTTGACATCGAACGCAACTGGGACATGATGTGGCGCGGCACCATGCACTACGGCCGTGCAGGCGTCACCATGAACGCGATCTCGGGCGTCGATCTGGCCCTGTGGGACATCGTCGGGCAAGCGCTGGGCGAGCCCGTCTGGCGGCTGATCGGCGGCGAAACCAAGGCTCGCATCCCGGCCTATTGCACCGGCAACGACGTCGACCAGCACATCGAATTCGGCTACAAGCGCTTGAAACTGGCCATGGCCCACGGACCCGCCGACGGCCTCGCCGGCCAACGCAAGAATCTCGAACTCGTCAAAGAGACCCGCAATAAACTCGGACCCGATGGCGACATCATGCTCGACTGCTGGATGGCATGGACTGAACGGTACACGCTCGAAATGGCCGAGATGATGGCGCCCTATCGCGTCTACTGGATGGAAGAGGTCTTGCAGCCGCACGACTATGCCGGCTTTGGTCGCTTGAACTCCGCCATCAAGTCCACCCGCATCGTCACGGGTGAGCATGAGTATGGCCGCTACGGCTTCCGCCAGTTGCTGGAACACAATGGCGCGTCCATCTGGCAGCCCGATATCAACTGGTGCGGCGGCTTAACCGAACTGCGCCGCATCGCCGCCCTGGCCGCCGCCTACGACATCCCGGTGATCCCGCACGGTGGCGGGCTGGGCGATGGCGCGCACTTCATCTTCGCCACCTCCAACAGCCCCTGGGCGGAGCTGTTCCTGCCGCCCCCCGGCGGACCCAAGAAAGTCTACGACATGTTTGAAGAACAATACGGTATCTCCCGCGGACCCGAAGGCATCTACATGCGCCCCTCCAATCGCCCCGGCTTTGGCCGCGAGATTGAGGTGTCCGAAGCGTGAGTAGCGCACTCCCTCTCAGCTATTCTGCCGGCCCCACCGAGCCCCTGCTCGATCTCACCATCGGTGAAGCTCTCCGCCAAACCGCGCAGCGGTGGCCGGACCGGGTGGGCATTGTCGTCCGGCACCAGAACGTCCGGCTTACCTGGCGCGAGTTCGACGCCGAAGTGGACCGCACCGCACGCGGCTTGGCCGGGCTGGGTCTCCAGCCGCTGGACCGCGTCGGCATCTGGGCTGCAAATCACCTGGAATGGGTGTTGCTGCAGTATGCCTGTGCCCGCGCGGGCTACGTGCTGGTGAACGTCAACCCGGCCTACCGCTCGCATGAACTGGCCTACGTGCTGCGCAAGTCCGGCATGAAGGCGCTGTTCCTGTTTGAGCGAGACGCCCGCACCAACTTCCGCGAGATCCTGGAAGCTGCGCGGGAGCCTGGCCAGGCCCTGGAACACGTCGTCTACCTGGGCAGCGATGAGTGGAGCACCATGCTGGCCAATGGCGCGGACCTGCCTACCCGGCCCGTGCTGCCGGACGACCCCACCAACATGCAGTACACCTCCGGCACCACTGGGTCGCCCAAAGGCGTCGTGCTGACGCATCGCGGCTTGGTGAACAACGCCTGGTATACCGGCGAATGGATGCAGATGACGGAAGAGGATGTCTTCTGCATCCCATTCCCGCTCTACCATTGCGCGGGGTGCGTCTGTTCCGTGTTGAACTCCGTCGTCCATGGAACAGCCATGGTGTTCCCGTCCGCTCTATTCGATCCGCGTGCCGTGCTGGAGGCGATCGAGCAGGAACGCGCTACTGTCCTTGGCGGCGTCCCCACCATGTTCATCGCGCAACTCGCGCATCCGGAGTTCTCCCGTTTCGACACCACCTCCCTGCGCGTCGCCGTCATGGGTGGCGCACCGTGCCCGGTGGAACTGTTGCGGCGCGTGAATAGTGAAATGCATTGCCGGGATGTGAACATCGTCTACGGGCAGACCGAAGCCTCCCCGGTGATCACCATGAATCCCCCGGAAGATAACTTTGAGCAGCGCACCTCCACCGTCGGCAAAGCGGTGCCCAACACAGAAGTGAAGATCATCGATCCGGTGACGGGTGAAACGGTGCCCATCGGCCAGCAGGGTGAGCTTTGCACCCGTGGCTATCTGCTGATGCAAGGCTACGACGGCGACCCGGAGGCCACCGCCCGCGCGATCGACGCCGAGGGCTGGCTGCATACGGGAGACTTGGCCACCATGCGCGACGACGCCCATTTCCACATCACCGGCCGCGCCAAGGACATGATCATCCGGGGCGGGGAAAACATCTACCCCGCCGAGATCGAAGAGTTTCTCTACTCGCACCCGAAGGTGGCGGAAGTCCAAGTGGTGGGCCTGCCGGATCTGAAGTTCGGCGAAATCGTGGCCGCCTGGGTCCGCCTGAAGCCGAGTGAGACCGCCACGGCCGATGAGCTTCGCGACTATTGCAAGAGCCGCATCTCCCACTTCAAGATCCCCGCGCACATCCGCATCGTGGACACCTTCCCTTTAACCGTTACCGGCAAAGTGCAGAAGTTCAAGATCCGGCAAACAGAGATCGAGCAGTTGGGCCTGCAATCACAACAAGTGCAAACCGCGTAAGTAAGGCGGCAGTATTTCCAAAGACCACTCCCTGACGGTCGTGGCTCAGCAGCGCTCGACTGAGCACCGTGCGTCAGAAAACGGACCGGATTGTTACTGAGCCGCGCGCGTCAGCAAGCGGTCTCCGGGCTATCCTTCCGCCACGCACTGGAGGCCAGCCACCCTGGCCGGAACCGGCCCTCATCAATCGCTTGAAACCGTCCGGTGCCAGCGCAGCAGCACCTGCCGGACCTCATCCGGCTGCCAGGGCTTGGGTACAAAATCGTCCATCCCGCACTCGGAGCAGCGGCGGCGTTCGGCATCCAGCACGCTGGCGGTCATCGCCACAATCGGCGTATGGCGCCCACCGCCCTCCTGGCGGCGGATCTCCTGGGTGGCCGTATAGCCATCCATCTCCGGCATCATGCAATCCATGAAGACCACGTCATACTGACCGGTCAACACGCGGTGCAGCGCTTCCAGCCCATTCACCGCCAATTCCACGTCGCACCCCAGATTGGACAGCGTCCGCTCCGCCACAATGCGGTTTACCGCGTTGTCTTCAGCCACCAGCACCCGGGGGCGCCGGGTGAACTGAATGGCCACGGGAGCTGCCGCCTTAGCCTGCGGTATCTCGGCCGCCACCGGCAAAGTGACGGTCACCCAAAACACTGAGCCCTGCTCGGCGGCCGCCTCAACGCCCATCGCGCCGCCCATTGCTTCCACCAGTAGCTTCGAGATCGGCAGCCCCAGCCCGGTACCGCCAAAGCGCCGCGTGGTGGACGCATCAGCTTGCTGGAACCGTTCAAAAATAAGCTGCCGCTTATCCTCAGGGACGCCCACACCCGTATCTTCAACCGCCAGCCGCAGCTTCGTTTCGCCGCCCTCAACTTCAGCCGTCAGCCGCACGCGCACCGCACCCTGATCCGTAAACTTGATGGCATTGCCCAGCAGGTTCAACAGCACCTGGCGCAAACGCCCCGGGTCGCCCATAACCGGCAGTGACGGCACGGTCGTCTCAAGCGCCAACTTCAATCCCTTCGATACGGCCAGCGTTTCGAAACTGTGGACCGCGCCGCAAACCATCCCCACCGCGTCAAAGGGCACCTTCTCCAGGGTCAGCCGTCCCGCTTCGATCTTCGACAAATCAAGGATGTCGTTCAGGATCACCAGCAGCGAATCCGCCGAGCTGCGCAGGTTTTCTCCCAGTTGCCGCTGTTGGTCATTGAGCGGCGTTTCGAGTAGCAGATTGGCCATCCCGATCACGCCATTCATCGGTGTCCGGATCTCGTGGCTCATTGAGGCCAAAAACTCAGACTTGGCGGCGTTGGCCTTCTCGGCGGCGCGCAGCGCAACCTCGGCTTGCCGCCGCGCTGCCCGCACCCGGCGCACCTGCCAGGCTGTCACCAAAGTGATCAAGCCCGCCAGCAGCAGGCCACCCCACAAAGCTTGCTGCTGACGCTTGGCGTCGGCGAGTTTCCACATCCAGTCGGTGCCGCCCAGGCCCACCGGATAGCGCGCCGCGATCCGGTTCAAGGTTCCATCGGCCGCCATGCGGTCGATTTCGTCGCGAATCGCCTGGGCGTGCACTTCCTGGCCCGGGGCTGCTCCTGTGGCGACGTCCACGCGCGCGTCCGGCAGCATCGTCACCCCAAAGGAGGCGCTCTGGCAGGCAGGAGTTCGAGTGAGGGAGCTCTCCATCAGCCACCGCTGGCTCATCACAATGTGTTTCAATTCGCCCCGGCAGAGCGCATCATACAATTCGTAATGGTCAGCAAACGGCTGTACCTGGGCCTGGGGCCAATGACGCCGGGCGATGGCGACTTGAATCGAGCCCTGCATCAGCCCCACGCTGGTGACAGGCTCTTCGTGATGTGCGGTCAGCGAAACCAGGCCGAAGTAGCTATCGGCCCAGGGAGAGGTCATGAAGAACGTTGCTTTCCGCTGCGCCGTGACGGACAGCACCGCCCAAAGATCCACTTGGCCGGTCGGCAAAAGCTTCTCCGGGCGTTCGGGCGGCGTTACCCACACCAACCGAATGCCCAGCCGCGCGGCCGCTTCCTTCACGACATCCGGCCCCAGTCCACCCACCGTGCCATCGGGCCGGACAATTTCAAACGGCGGTCCGTTCCACGCCGCAATCCGCAGCGGCCGCGTGGGCGGACGATACTGGCTGGCGTAGTAGCCCCCGCCCAGCGCAACCACTAGACAACCGACAGCTATCCCCACCAGGAGGGTTCGGCGCGAGTGTAGTTTGGCCGATGGGTTCACGGTGTTGACCCGACAGAATCATATCGGAATCCGCCGGCGCGAGCATGAACCGGTCCTCCCGCCGTCAGGTTTTGTCACAATCAACGGAAGATGCTCAGCGTCCAGATTTTCGGTCTCAAGAACTCCTCCGCCACCCGCGCCGCAGAGCGCTTCTTCAAGGAGCGCCGCATCACCATCCACTGGGTGGACTTGAAGCAAAAGCCCATGGCACCGGCTGAGATCAAGCGCTTCACCGACAAGTTTGGCGTGCCGGCCTTGCTCGATACCGAAGGCAAAGCCTACGTCGACGCCGGCCTGAAATACATCCGTTTGCCGGACCCGGAACTGCTGCGCAAGATCGAACAGAACCCCGCGCTCCTGCGCCTGCCCTTGATCCGGTGCGGCAAGCTGGTGTCCGTCGGGCAGGACGATACGGCCTGGAAGGCGATGCTGGAACAGTAGCTGCACTGCCGGAACGGCCACCGTTCGCCCCAATAATCCACCTCTCCGCCCCCGGTCGCGCCGGCAGCGCCCGGAGATGGCCGAATACAGGAGTAAAATAATGACTAGCCTGTCATGATCTCCTCAAACTTTGTCCGCTTTGCCGCGCTGGCCTGCACGGCCGCACTCGCCTCCCAGGCCCAGACGGCGCTGCCAGCGGGGGTCACCCGCGTCACCTCCATCGAAGGCATCACCGAATACCGGCTGGCCAACGGACTGCGCGTGCTGCTGGTCTCTGATCCCACCAAGACCAACATCACGGTGAATATCACCTACATGGTCGGCTCCCGCCATGAGGATTACGGCGAGACCGGCATGGCCCACTTGCTGGAACACCTGCTGTTCAAGGGCTCCAAGAACCACCCCAACGTCCCCAAGGAACTGGGCGATCACGGCTCCCGGCCCAACGGCACCACCAGCTTCGACCGCACCAACTACTTTGAGACCTTCACCGCCACGGACGAGAATCTCGAATGGGCGTTGAGCCTGGAAGCAGACCGCATGGTGAACAGCTTCATCGCCAAGAAGGATCTCGACAGCGAGATGACCGTCGTCCGCAACGAGTACGAAATGGGCGAGAACAGTCCCCAGCGCATCCTGATGGAGCGCGTCATGTCGACGGCCTTCCTGTGGCACAACTACGGCAAGTCCACCATTGGCGCCAAGTCGGATCTGGAGCAGGTGCCGATTGAGCGCCTCCAAGCCTTCTACCGCCACTTCTACCAGCCCGACAACGCCGTGCTGGTGGTGGCGGGCAAGATCGAGGAAGCCAAAACGCTGGGTCTGGTGACCAAGCATTTCGCCGGCATCCCCAAGCCCAGCCGCCCGCTCCGCCGCACCTACACCGTGGAACCGGTGCAGGACGGTGAACGCACCGTGACGTTGCGCTCCTCGCATGAAGAGTTCGTCGCGCTCGATCTGGCCGTCTCCATGTTCGGCGATCAGCCCGGTGGCCGGCTCTATAAGGCCCTGGTCGAAGGCAAGAAAGCGGCCAGCGCCAACATGTTCTCGCGCCAAGCGCGCGACGCCGGTTATGTCATGGCCGCCGCCACCGTTCGCGTCGGCACGGACTTGGCGGAAGCCAACCGCGTCCTGATCGACACCGTCGAATCGATCGCGAAGCAGCCCTTTACCGCCGAAGAATTCGAACGCATCCGTGGCCGCGAGTTGAAGGAGTTTGAGCTGTCGCTGAACGACCCGGAAACGCTCGCCTTCTACTTGAGCGAATGGCAAGCCATGGGCGATTGGCGCTTGATGTTCATCTACCGTGACCGCGTCAAAGCGGCCACCTTGGCTCAAGCGCAGAAGGCGGCGGAAAAATATCTGATCGCCTCCAACCGCACCAATGGCCTCTTCATGCCCGACAAAGCCCCCGTCCGCGTCGAGCCGCCCGCCGTGCCGGATATCGAAGCCATCGTCAAGGACTACAAGGGCGGCCAGCTGATCTCCCAAGGTGAAGCCTTTGACGCCAGCAACGAGAACATCGACAAAAAGACCGTGCGCGGTCAAATTGGCGATGGCCTGAAGCTTGCGTTCCTGTCCAAGAAGACCCGCGGCAACCAAGTGGTGGCCACGCTCCAACTCCACTTCGGCGATGAGATGAGCCTCAAGTCGAAGCAGACCGCGGCCAGCGTCGCCGGTGCCCTGCTGATGCGCGGCACGGCGAAGCGCACCCGGCAGCAGATCAGCGATGAGATCGACCGGCTGAAGGCCCGCGTGATGATCACCGGTAACTTAACCGGAGCCACCGCCCGCATCACCGCTACGCGCGAAAATCTGAGCGCCACGCTTGACCTGGTGGCGGAACTGCTGAAGGAATCCACCTTCCCACCAGACGAGTTCGACCGTCTGAAGACCCAGCGTCTGGCCCAACTGGAAGCGATGAAGAATGAGCCGCAGGCCATCGCCATGACCGCGCTGCAAAGCCACCTCACGCCATACCCGGCCGGCGACGTCCGCGCCATCATGTCCACCGAAGAGCAGATCGAGGGGCTGAAGGCCATCACGCTGGACGAAGTGAAGAAGTTCCACCAGAGCTTCTACGGGGCCTCAAAGGCCGAACTCAGCGTCATCGGCGATTTCGACGCTGAGGCCACCCAAAGCCAGGCCCGCAAACTGTTCGGCACCTGGAAGAGCGCCGGCGCCTACAAGGACATCATCCGCGCCTACAAGGCCGCTCCCCAGCAGACCAAGGTGATCGAGACGCCCGACAAAGCCAACGCCATGTGGGTCACCGGCTTCCCGGTCCAGATCAAGGACACTGACGCGGACTACCCCGCGCTGCTGTTCGGCAACTACATCCTGGGCGCTTCAGGCATCAACTCCCGCCTGTTCCACCGCATCCGCGGCAAAGATGGCTTAAGCTACGGCGCGGGCTCCATGCTGTCCGCCGGGGTGAAGGGTGACGGAGCCATCTTCATGGCCTACGCCATCGCCAACCCCACCAACACCCCCAAGGTGGAAGCCGCCTTTGAGGACGAGCTCCGCAAGATCCTCGACAAGGGTTACACCCCCGAGGAAGTGGAAGCCGGCAAGAAAGCCTGGATGCAGGAACAGATGGTGGAACGCGCCAACGACGACGAACTGGTGGGCTCCATCGCCCGCAACCTGTTTTACGATCGTACGCTCGCCTTCCAGGCCGACATCGAAAAGAAGATCCAGGCTCTGACGCCGGAACAGATCCGCTTGGCGATGAAGAAGTACATCGACCCGGCTAAACTTTCCATCGTCCGCGCCGGCGATTTCAAAAAAGCCAACGTTCTCTGGTAGTTATCGTCTGAGGGCGAACGCCCACACTGAGCCGCGACCAGCAGGAGCGGGCTGCCGAAGCGTCCCGCGAGCTTCCCCGGCCACCCCGCTTGGGAGACGTCCGCCAACGAATAGCCGACAAGTTTGGGGCGAAATCCGAATCCGCGGGGTGGATGTGAGCATCCACTAACCTAGCCAGTGCTAACCTAGTGAAGACTAGACTAGCATTCACTAGTATGCCCCCTCCCACCCGAATGGCCGCCCCCGCGCGGCGCGAAATGATCCTGGAAACCGCCATCCGGCTCTTTGCGGAACGCGGCTTCCGCGGCGTCACCACGCGTGAACTGGCAGCCGAAGTGGGTGTCACGGAACCTGTTCTTTATCAACATTTTCCTTCCAAGCGTGACCTCTACCACGCACTCATTGAGCACAAGATGGCCAAAAGCCAGGCGCTCTACGATCAGCTGGACGCCCTCTTCGCCATTGGCGCCGAAGACCGCGAGTTCTTCCAGCGCCTGGCGCACCTGATCATCCTCTGGCATGAAAGTGACCCCACCTTCATGCGCCTTCTTCTGCAAAGTGGGCTGGAAGGGCACGAACTCCGCGAAATGTTCTTTGAGCGGATGTCAGCGAAGTTTCTCCGCCGCATTGCCGATCACATCGGTGACGCCATCTCCGCCGGCCGGCTGCGCGCCGGGGATCCGCAGCTGGTTTCCTATGCCTTTTGCTCCATGATCGGGCACTACGCGCTCGATCGCTTACTGTTCCCGTTCCGCGATCTCCCGGGCGTCAGCAGCCCCGCCGCCAGCCGGGACGCCGTGGAACAAATGGTGGACCTATTTTTGACTGGACTCGAAAAACGATGACTTCTATGCGCTACTTCCTCCTCTTTCTGGCCGCAGTATTTTTCGCCGCCTGCGGCAACAAACCCAAAGCGGAAACCACCGCCGCCGTCAAGGCTCCGGACCCGATAGCCATCCAAACCGCCTCCGCCGAGACGCGGAAAGTGGAAAAGTTCATTCAGGTCACCGGTGAACTTACCGCCGATGAAACCGTCGCCATGCGCTTTGAAGTGGGCGGCCGCGTCGCCAAAGTAGCGGTCGATTTCGGCCAGGTGGTCCGCAAGGGCGATCTGCTGGCCGAAATGGAGCAGACCGAGTACCGCCTCCAACTGGAGCGCGCCAAGGCAATGCTGGCCCAGTCGCTGGCCCGCATTGGCCTGGACCCCTCACAGGCGAACGCCAAACCCACCACCTCGCCCGCCATCCGGCAAGCCGAGGCGCAGCTGGCGGACGCCAAGTCCAAGTACGATAGCGCCGCCAAGTTGATCGCGAGCGGCGACATCTCCAAGGAACGCTTCACCGAACTCGACAAAGCCATGCAAGCCCGGCAGGCGGTGCTCGATGCCGCCCGTGACGACCTCCGCGTCCAAGTGGCCAACGTCGGCTCCCTGCGGGCGGAAGTCCAGCTGGCGGAGAAGCATCTGGGCGATACCGTCCTCCGCGCGCCATTTGATGGGGCGATCACCGAACGCCTGGTCTCACCCGGGCAGTTCATCAAGGACATGGAGAACACCCCCATCCTCCGCATGGTCAAGGCCGACCCGCTGCGCTTGCGCGCCGATATTCCGGAGGTCGCCACCAGCACGGTGCATCCGGGCTCCATCCTCACCTTCACCACCGACGCCGCTCCCGGGCAGACCTTCAACGCCACCGTCCGCGAGCTGAACCCGTCGCTTGACGCCAAGTCCCGCACCATGACGGTCGAAGCCCGCATCTCCAACCCCACTTGGAAGCTCCGCCCCGGCACCTTTGTCCAAGTGAAGTTGGTCACCGCACGCGACGTCGAAATCGTCACCGTGCCCAAGAAAGCGCTCTACAGCGTCGCCGGATTGAGCAAAGTGTTCGCCATCCGTGACGGCAAGGTAGCCGAGTTTAAAGTCCCGCCCGGCCTCGAAGGCGACACCTGGGTGGAAGTGCCCACCGGCGGCATCACCGCGGGCGACAAAGTAGCCATCACTAACATCGCGGCTCTGATCCAGGGTTCGCCCGTGAAGGTGAACTAACTCCATGCAAACCCTCGCGAATATCTGCATCAAACGCCCCGTCTTCGCCACGATGTTGATCCTGGCCCTGATGGTGCTGGGTATGGCTTCTTACTCCCGCCTGGGCGTGGATCTGTTCCCCAAAATCGATTTCCCCATCGTCAGCATCACCACCACGCTGCGTGGCGCGGCACCGGAAGAAGTGGAAAGCCAGGTCACCAAGCGCATTGAAGAAGCCGTGAACACCATCAGCGGCATTGAGGAGCTCCGCTCCACTTCCGCCGAAGGTATCTCGCAAGTCGCCATCCAGTTCGATCTCAGCAAGGACCCGGAAGTAGGTGCCCAGGAGATCCGCGATCAGGTGGCCAAGGTACTCAATCAGCTACCGCGCGACGCCGATGCCCCCATCATCGAGAAACTGGCCACCGATGCGGCCCCCGTACTCTCCATCGTCGTCGCCTCATCGCGCGACCTGCGAGAGACCACCAAGCTGGCCGACGACCTGATCAAGAAGAACATCGAATCCCTGCTGGGCGTCGGCCAAGTCCGCTTTGTCGGCGACCGTCAACGTCAGATCCAGCTGTGGCTGGAAGGCGACAAGCTCTTCTCTTACAACCTCAACGTCGAGCAGGTCCGCCAGGCCATCCAATCACAGAACGTCGAAATCCCCGGTGGCCGCGTCGAACAGGCGCGTCGCGAAGTCAGCCTCCGCACCATGGGCCGCGTTGAGCGCCCGCAGGACTTCAACCGCGTCATCATCGCCAACTCCGGCGGCGCTCCCATCCGCTTCTCCGATATTGGAACCGTGGTCGATGGCACCGAAGAAGCCCGCTCGCTGGCCCGTCTCGACGGTGTCCCCGCGGTTGTGCTGGAAGTCCGCAAGCAGGCCGGCACCAACACGCTGAACGTCATCAAGGCCGTCAAGGCTCGCACGGAGGAACTGCGGAAGGCCCTGCCGGCCGACTTCAAGATCACCTACGTGCGCGATCAATCGACGTTCATCGAAGAGTCGTTTGAAGCCGTTCAGGCGCACTTGATTGAGGGCGCGATTTTCGCCTCCATCATCGTGCTGCTGTTCATGCGCAACTGGCGCACCACGTTGATCGCCGCCGTCGCCATCCCCACCTCCGTCATCTCCACCTACACGCTGATGGCGTTGATGGACTTCACGCTGAACACCATCACCATGCTGGCCCTGGTGCTGATGGTGGGCATTGTGATCGACGACGCGATTGTGGTGCTTGAGAACATCTTCAAGAACATGGAAGAGAAGGGCCTCACGGCCATGGAAGCGGCCCGCGAAGGCACGCGGGAAATCGGCCTGGCTGTGCTCGCCACCACCCTTTCGCTGGTGATCGTGTTCCTGCCCGTAGCCCTGATGAGCGGCATCGTCGGCAAGTTCATGTCCAGCTTTGGCTACACCGCCGCCTTCGCCATCATGGTCTCGCTGCTGGTCAGCTTTACCCTGACGCCGATGCTATGTTCACGGTTCCTCAAAGTGAAGGAAGGTAAGCATACCTCTTCTAAGGAAACCTGGCTCTACAAGATACTCGATGTCCCTTACGCCCGCATGCTCCGCTGGTCCATGCGCAACCGCTGGGTGATCATCACCATTTCGGTCGTCGTGTTCCTGTCTACCGTGCCGTTGTTCAACCTGATCGGCAAGGACTTCCTGCCCAAGGACGATCAGGCCGAGTTTGAAGTCACGGTCCGCGTCCCGCCCGGCTCGTCGCTGGAAGGCACCTCGGAACTGATGAAGCAGGTCGAAGCGGAACTGAAGCCGCTGCCGGGTGTCCGCAATCTGCTCACCGTCATCGGTGCCGATATCCGGAAACAAGTCGACCGCGGCTCCATCCTGGTCGAACTCGTCCCGGAGCGCGACCGCCAGCAAAAGCAGCAAGAGATCATGGACATCGCCCGTGCCCGCCTACAGCGCTTCCACGACGTCATCATTGGTGTCCAGCCGCCGGAAATCATCCAGGGTGCCGGGGCGAACAAGGAACTCCAGTTCTACCTCCAGGGCCCGGATCTGATTACCCTCGACGGCTACGCCACGCGGATCATCGAGAAACTGAAGGCCACCAAAGGCGTAGTCGATCTGGAAAGCTCCTACGAATCCGGCAAGCCCGAACTCCGCGTCCGCATCAACCGCGACAAGTCATCTGACCTGAACGTCAGCGTCGCCTCCATCGCCAACGCCATGCGCACGCTGGTGGGCGGCGATAACCAGGTAACCACGTATCGCGAAGGCGATGACCGCATTGATGTCCAACTGCGCGTCGACGAAAAGTTCCGCAACTCGGCCCAGTCGCTGGAACGTCTCTACGTGCCCTCCAGCACCTTGGGCAACGTCACCGTCTCTAGCGTCGCGCGCTTGGAAGAGGCCTCAGGACCAATTCAGATTGAGCGCTTCAACCGCCAGCGCCAGATCCTGATCACCGCCAACGTCATCGTCACCGAAACTTCGCTCAGCGAAGTCATCGCCGAGCTCGACAAAGTCGTTGCGGACCTCAACCTCCCCCCCGGCTACGCCACCGGACTCATCGGCGGCAGCCGCGAATTTGGCCGGGCCGCCTCCAGCTTCCTGTTCGCCATCGGACTCTCGTTTGCCTTCATGTACATGATTCTGGCCGCGCAGTTTGAAAGCTTCGTGGATCCGTTGATCATCCTGCTCTCGCTGCCCATGTCGGTACCCTTTGCGCTCATCAGCCTGATGATCTTCCGCGAGAACTTCTCGATCATCTATTCGTCGGTCGGCATTCTGGTGCTGTTCGGCATCGTCAAGAAGAACTCCATCCTGCAGATCGACCACATCAAGAACCTCCGCCGCGAAGGCCTGCCGCGCATGGAGGCCGTCATCAAGGGTTGTGAGGACCGTCTGCGCCCCATCCTGATGACCACCGCCGCGCTGGTCGCCGGCATGATCCCGCTCGCGCTCGGCCAAGGTGCCGGCGCCGGCACTCGCCGCACCGCGGCCATCATCGTCATCGGCGGGCAGACCCTCTGCCTGTTGCTCACGCTGCTGCTGACGCCGGTCGCCTACACCATCTCGGACGACTTCGCCACCTCGCCCATCTGGGGCCGCATCGGCAACTTCCTGTCACCCTCGCGCTGGCGTCGCGTCATCACCGGAGCCACCGGCCTGTTCGGCCTGCTGTTCTTGCTGTTCTTCGCGCCGCCCGTATCGGCCCAAGCCGACCGCCCGGAACTGCGCCTGACGCTGAAAGATGCCATTGAGCGCGGCCTGAAGAGCAATCTCGAAGTGGAGATCAGCCGCGTCAACACCCAACTCCAGCGGGCCGCCGCGCGATCCGCGCTGGGCGTCTATGACCCCACCATCCGCCTGCAGCCCGGCTACGAGAAGCGTGCCACGCCCACGCCCAACGTCCTGCAAGCGCCCACCGGCAAACTGGAAGATACGTTGTTCAACGCCAATGCCTCGTACAGCCAGCGCTTCCGCGCGAACGGCACCCAGTTCAAGGCCGACTTCCTCAACACCCGGCAAACCACCAACAACCCCTTCGTGGGCTTGAACCCCTTTACGCAGTCACAGTTGGTGTTGGGCATCACCCAGCCCTTGCTGCGCGGCCGCGAGACTGATCGCGAACGCACGGACCTGATGATCCGCAATCGTGCCGCTCAGGTCTCCGACATTGAGTTCGAACTCAAGGCCACCGACATTGTCAGCCGCGTCCAGGCCGCCTACTGGGACTTGCTCTCCGCCCAGCGCGACGCCCAGGTGAAGCGGGACTCGGTGGACTACGCGCAAAAGCAGCTCGAAATGAACCTCCGCATGATCCAAAGCGGCAACCTCGCCGCCGTTGAACGAGCGGCTTCAGAAGCGGAACTGGAGCGCCGCAAGGACAGCTATCTCGCCTCCATCGAGCTGATCACGATTCTTGAAAACAATCTGAAGAACCTGATCGCCGCCAACCGTGAAGACGAGCTGTGGCGCACCGCCATCCTCCCCATCGACCTGGAGCCCACCACCAAGGCCCCGCCGTCGGATCTCGATGGCGCGCTAAAGGAGGCCATCGACAAGCGCCTGGAATTGAAGGTGCTGGGCCTGCAACGCAGCTCCAATGAAGACCAGAAAAAGCTGGCCCGCAACTTGACCAAGCCGGTCGCCAATCTGCTGGTGCAGTGGATCAACACCGGCCTGGCGGGAGCCGTCAATTCGGCCCCCAATCCATTCAGCAACCTGAATGGCGATCTCTATCAACGCACCAATATTCTGTCCGCCGCCGTCGGCCTGCCGCCCCTGGTCCCGGCAAGCTTCGGCGGACCGCCGCCCGGACTCACCGGCGGCTACGGCACCAACCTGGGCAACCTGTTCGCCGGCCGCTTCCCAACGATCCAAGCCGGCGTCACCATCGACTTCACCCTGCGCAACAACGCCGCCAAAGGCCAACTCGAACAGGCCGTCCAAACGGAGCGTCAGTTGAAGCTGCAAACCGCGCAAGCCGAGCAGCTGGTCTCCGCCGAAGTCCGCAACGCTTACCAAGCCATCCAAACCGCCCGCCAGCGCATCACGGCCGCCGACGCCAGCGCCCGTGCCGCTCAGGAAAAGCTGGACAGCGAACTCCGCCTATTCGGCACCGGCGAATCCACCAACTTCCTGGTGCTCACCCGCCAAAACGAACTAGCCGACTCCCGCACCCGCGCCATCGCCGCGCGCTTGAACTTGTTCAAGGCCATGGTCGCGCTATCCAAAGCGACGGGCGGCGCTCTGGAAGCGGCTCAGGTGAAGTTGAACTAACGCGTCACCCAAGTGGGGCGGCCCCCCCAGGCTTACAGGTGGAGTAATGTGCGGAGCGGCGTTGCGCCATTCGGCCATAAGCCTAGCGCGCTCAATCAATGCCCGCTTGCCCCGCAACCGGCCTCTGGCCCTTCACCCCCTGTAAGCCGCTACAATTCCCTTCATGAGTAAAGTGTTGGGACTCGCGGTTTGGGGTCTGATTTCAGCCGTGGCGGCGTTCGCCCTGGCCACCATCGCAATGAGCAATGGTGAGCCCGTCAACAGCATGTGGCTGGTGCTGGCCAGTGCCGGCATCTGGATTATTGGCTATCGCGTTTACGGCACCTTTCTGGCCGCCAAGGTGTTGGCGCTGGATGATCAGCGCGCCACGCCCGCCGAGCGGCTCCGCAACGGGCACGACTATGAGCCGACCAACAAGTGGATTCTCTTCGGCCACCACTTTGCCGCCATCGCCGGACCCGGTCCGCTGGTGGGGCCGACGCTGGCCGCCCAGTTCGGCTATCTGCCGGGCACGCTCTGGATCATCATCGGTTGTCTGTTGGGCGGGGCGGTGCAGGACTTTGTGATTCTGTTCTGCTCCATGCGCCGCGATGGTAAGTCGCTCGGCCAAATGGCCCGCGAAGAGATCGGCCGCATTGGCGGCTTCACCGCGCTGGTGACCGTGCTGCTGATCATGATCATCCTGCTGGCGGTGGTCGCGCTGGTGGTGGTGAACGCATTAAAGGGCAGCCCCTGGGGCACCTTTACAATCGTGGCCACCATGCCCATCGCGGTCTTCATGGGCCTCTACCTGCGCTACCTGCGGCCCGGCAAAGTGCTGGAAGTTTCGGCCATCGGCTTCGTCCTGGTGATGGGCAGCATCTTCCTGGGTGAGTATGTCGCCCACAGCCCGACGCTGGCGCCGATGTTCACCTTCGGCGGGACAGCGCTGGCCATCGGCATCATCCTCTACGGCTTCTCGGCTAGCGCGCTGCCCGTCTGGCTGCTGCTGGCACCACGCGACTATCTCTCGACTTTCGTCAAGCTGGGCGTCGTCCTGATGTTGGGCGTCGGCATCCTGTTTGTCCGGCCGCAGATGCAGTTGCCCGCCGTTACGCAGTTCATTGATGGCACCGGGCCGATTTTTGCGGGCAAGGTATTTCCGTTCTGCTTCATCACCATCGCCTGCGGAGCCATCTCCGGCTTCCACTCGCTGATCAGTTCCGGCACGACGCCGAAGATGATCGCCAAGGAGAAGCACGCGCTGCCCGTAGGCTATGGCTCGATGCTGCTCGAAGGCTTTGTCGCGATCATGGCCATCATTGCGGCGGGTGCT
>JAPKYX010000094.1 GCA_026394075.1 Acidobacteriota bacterium | reverse complement strand
CCCAGCTCGCGGGTGTCGCCCGGTGCTTTGACGGGGCGGTCTACGGCCAGCGTGATGACCGTGCTGGGGCCTGCCGGCGAAAGGGCGGGCGTGGCGATCGTTTGGAGGCCTTGTTTCAGTGCGAAGCGTTGCAGTTCGCGGCCGTCGGCGGAGATGGTTAGTTCGCGCTCTTCGGTGGCGAAGACCGTGACGGTAATCGGGCCGGGCTTTGAGACCAGGACCACCCGCGCCATGGGGCCCATCCAGCGGTAACGGTTCTCTTCCAGCGGATAAAAGCCGCTCAGCAAATGGCGCTCGGCTTCCGGGTGATTCATGGGCAATTGGCTCAACGTCGGGGGGCGATCGACGACGGCGGCGAGCACCAGGTGGTCCACGGGTTCCATCGACACATCAAAAGGGCGAACGCCAAACGCTACGGTCGACCAGCCGGACTTGCCGCCGATCAGGCGTAGGGGCAACGATGGACGAACGTCCTCCGTCACCACCGGCTGCAGCGTTCCGCCGGAAGGTGCTTGGCCGTAGCGGCTGATCAGTACTTGCTCACCGGCTTGCAGGATCTGGCCTTGTTTCAACGGCAACGCGCCAACCTGCTCGGCATAGTGGCGCAAGCCCCATTCGCCCGCCACCCAGACACGCTTGCCTTGGGCGGTGAGCGGGGCGACGTGGGTGTCGACAAAGTCTTTGTAGGCTTGCCAGTGCTGGTAGTTGGCCAGCGTGAGGACTCCGGCCAGCGCCATTTGCGCTCCTATTGCGTAGGTCAGCTGCTCCTCGTTGAGGCGCTTGGCGGCCCACAGGCAAACTGCCGGGGCGAGGGGCAGCAGGTAGCGGGCTGACCCCGCGAAGAACAGGATCAGCGCGGCTGCGAAGAACAAGCGGATCCACCAGCCCAGGAAGCCATCCACCTTGATCAAGACGACCACGCCGAGGGCGAAGGAGAGCCAGAAGAGCGGGTTCCAATCAAGCCACGCCGCCGGCAACGCGGATGCCAGTGCCCAATGCGGCTGGAACACGGCGACGGGCCCCGCCGTCCAGGCCAGATGCGCGGTCATGGCCGCGGCGTTGAGCAGTTTGGCGAGGGGCCGCTGCAGTCCGTACTCGCTGAAGTAGTTGGCGGTGGCCAGCACCGGCCAGACGCCGGAGGTGGCTCGCTCGAAGACCTGATAGGCGATCAATCCCAGTGCTGGTGTCACGGCCAACGCATGCCGCCGGTAGAGCCAAAGGATGGGGATCAGCGCGACGGCCTGATAGGCGGCGATTCCGGAGAGCAGCAGCGGGATCGCCGCCAGCCAGATGCGTCCGTGCACCCAAAGTGCAATGCCCGCGAGCCAGCAGGCGAGAAACGGCAGATCACTTTCCAGCGAATTGCCGCTGACCCAGAAGGCGGGCGTGGCGAGAAAGAGCAGGCTCGCCAGCAGCGGTTGTTCCGGGACAAACTTGCGCGCCAGCGCATACATGGCCATCGCGCAGCCAACCGACAACGCCAAGTAGCCCAGGTGGAAGACGCTTTCGTCAATGTCGCCCCGCAAAGCCAGCAGACCACCCAAAAGCCAGGCATTCAGCGGTGGGTGCGGGTGCCCTTGCATGGAGACCTCGCGGCCTTGGAAGACGTAGCGCGCGTGATGTGGATGGAGCGGGTCGATCTGGGCGTGTTGCGCGCCGTACAGATAGTACAGATCATCGCCCTGGATGGGATGGGCGAGAAAAGGCAGGTGGGTAAAGATCACGAACGCTGCCAAAATCTGGAGTTCGCGCCGCGTGCCGAGGTTCGTCAACTTGCCAGTGTACCGTTTGACGGCGGACGGCAGGCGGTAGCCAGTTCGGCAAGGGGGACGGGGGCTCCGGATGGCTGATGACGGAGCGCAAGAGGAACGACTACCACGGCAAGATTTACATCTGTCACCCGTGATATGCTGTCTCCACTTTAGTGTACGGCTACGATCGGCGAGCAGGCTGCTCCTTGGTTTGGGGTGCCGTGTACGACGCCGCGTCGATGTGCCGCATGAGCCGCTGTTGCGCTCAAGATTCTCGGTTGAATAGGGGTTTTCATGAAAGTTTTGGTGAAGTT
>JAPKYX010000135.1 GCA_026394075.1 Acidobacteriota bacterium | reverse complement strand
CCAGTTGCTTGCGGACATACTCGCCGTCAATTTTGACGGTCTTCTTTTTCAGGTCCGGCCCGGCGAAGGAGATCTCTTCCAGCACCTTTTCGAGAATCGTGTGCAGGCGGCGGGCACCAATGTTTTCCGCCGTCTCGTTCACCCGCGCGGCCAGGCGAGCCAGCTCTTCCAGCGCATCATCGGTAAAGCTGAGCTTGATGCCTTCGGTTTCGAGCAGCGCGATGTACTGCTTGATCAGCGCATTCTTGGGCTCTTTCAGAATGCGGATGAAGTCCTGCTCGGTCAGCGCTTGCAGTTCAACGCGGATGGGGAAGCGGCCTTGCAGTTCCGGGATCAGGTCGCTGGGCTTAGAGACATGGAACGCCCCGGCGGCGATGAACAGGATGTGGTCGGTCCGGACAAAGCCGTAGCGGGTGTTGACGGTGGTGCCTTCGACGATGGGCAGAATGTCGCGCTGAACGCCTTCGCGGGAGACATCCGGTCCGTGGCCGCCTTCGCGCCCGGCGATCTTGTCGATCTCATCGAGGAAGATCATGCCACTGCGTTCGACGCGTTCGACGGCCAAGCGCGTCACCTGCTCCATGTCGATCAGCTTTTCTTCTTCTTCCTGGATCAGGTAGTCCAGCGCTTCATCGACGCGCATTTTGCGGCGGCGAGTGCGGTTGCCGAACAGGTTGGAAAAGATGTCCTTGATGTTAGAATCCATCTCGTCCATGCCCATGTTGGTGGCGATCTGCAACTGCGGCCCACGTTCCTTGACGTCCAGCTCGACGATGCGGTCGTCGAGTTTGCCGGCGCGCAGTTTCTCCCGCATCTTGTCGCGAGACTTGTCCGCCGATTCCGTGGCCTCCGGCTGCGGCGGCAACAACAGGTCGAGCAGAACTTCCTCGGCCTGCTTCTCGGCCTTGTCCGCCACTTCGTTCAGCCGCTCCTCACGCACCATGTCGATCGAGATTTCGACCAGGTCGCGGATCATCGATTCCACATCGCGGCCCACATAGCCCACTTCGGTGAACTTGCTGGCCTCCACCTTCAGGAAGGGCGCGTTGGAGAGCTTGGCCAAGCGGCGCGCGATCTCGGTTTTGCCGACACCGGTGGAGCCGATCATGAGGATGTTTTTGGGCATCACCTCTTCGGCCATCTCGGGCGCCAGCTTCTGGCGGCGGATGCGGTTGCGGAGGGCGATGGCGACGGCCTTCTTGGCATCGGCCTGGCCGACGACGTACTTGTCGAGCTCAGCCACGATTTCGCGCGGCGTCAGCTCATCCAGCAGCGGCGAGCCATCGGGCGGTTGAGAAGGCAGGTAAATCACCATGATCTAGGAGGGCACTCGTGAGTTTATCGTGTAGCGTGAGTTGTCGTATGGCGGCAAATGCGGTTGCGGGCCGCTGGCCTTAAGCATTAGGTTGCGCCGCGGGTGACGGACCGATCTCTTCGAAGATCACGTTCTGGTTCGTATAGATGCAGATGTCGGCCGCAATCTGCATCGCCTTTTCGACGATCTGGCGCGCGGACATCTCGGTGTTTTCGAGCAATGCCTGTGCCGCAGCTTTGGCGAACGGTCCGCCGGAGCCGATGGCGGCGATGTGCGAATCAGGCTCGATGACATCGCCGTTGCCGGAAAGCAGAAACGTATTCTTGTCATCGGCGACAATCAGCATCGCCTCCAGATGGCGCAGCATCTTGTCGGTCCGCCAATCCTTGGCCATCTCGACGGCGGAGCGGGCCAGGTTGCCCGAATGCTGTTCCAGCTTGGCTTCAAAGCGCGAAAACAAAGCAAAGGCATCGGCGGTAGACCCGGCAAACCCGGCGATCACTTTGTTGTTGTAGAGGCGGCGCAGCTTTTTGGCGGAAGCCTTCAGCACTTCACTGCCAAAGGTGACCTGCCCATCGCCGGCAATCACAACCTGCCCGCCGCGGCGGACGCACAGGATGGTGGTGGAACGAATGCGAGTACGGCTCAAACTAGTAGTTTAGCGCGCCGTCTGCGGACCCGGCTGGCCTGCGCGAAGATAAGGTAATGCCTTCTTTTGCGGTAGAAACGCCTCAGCGCAACTACCAAGCTATTGTCGAGCGCGGTGCCATTGGCCGCACGGCGGAATTTATCCCGGCTCGGGCCGGGCGGGTTTTTGTGGTTTCGACGCGGGATGTGTGGGAGCTTCACGGTGCCCGCATGGAGGCCGCGCTGGCGGGCCGGGCGCATACGGTGCTGTTTTTCCCCGGTGGGGAAGAACGCAAGCGGATGGCGGAAGTGGAGGCGCTGGCCGAGCAGATGGTGGCGGCGGGCGGCGACCGGTCCAGCCTCGTCATCGCCTTCGGCGGCGGCATCGTCACCGACCTGGGCGGATTTCTGGCCGCCATCTTTATGCGCGGGGTCCCGGTGATCCAGGTGCCGACGACGTTGCTGGCGCAGGTGGATGCGGCGGTGGGCGGCAAGACGGGCGGCAATCTGGTTTCCGGCAAGAATCTGTTTGGGGCGTTCCACCAGCCGTTGGTGGTGTTGATTGACCCCGACGTCTTGGCCACGCTGCCGGAACGCGAGTATCGCGCCGGGCTTTACGAGATTCTGAAAGCGGGCGTGATCCGCAGTCCGGAGCTGTTCTCGACCATGGCGGAGCGATCGAAAGCCGTGCTGGCCATGGAGCCGGCGGTGGTGGACGAGATCATCAGTGAAAGCGTCCGCATCAAGGCCGAGGTGGTGACGGCGGATGAACGGGAAGGCGACCTGCGGCGCATCCTCAACTTTGGCCACACCATTGGGCATGCTCTGGAAGCAGAGACGCAGTACAAGTATTTTCTGCACGGTGAGGCGGTGGCCTTCGGGATGAAGGCGGCAACTCTTCTGGCGGAGCTGGATGGAACGCTGGCACCCCAGGTGACGGCGGAGATTCTGGCGTCAATCGACCTCTACGGCCCCATCCCCGCAATGCCGGACTATGTCACGGCGGAGGCGCTGGTGGGACGCACCGGGGCGGACAAGAAGACGATCCAAGGCAAGGTCCACTTTGTGCTGCCGGACCGGATTGGCAGCGTCGTCATCAAGAGTGGGATCTCACCCGACGTGGTGTGCACCGCCGTGGACGCGGCGCTAAAGGCATGAGCACCCACCGACCGGCCGTCGCCGGCACCACGCCTGAGGGAACAGCGTCAGAGGAGCAGGCGGCGCAGTGGGTCCGCGGCATGTTTGGCCGCGTGGCACCGCGCTATGACCTGTTGAACCACCTGCTTTCCGCCAACATCGACAAGGTGTGGCGCGCGCGGACGGTGGAGATGGTGTCGCCCTGGCTGAACCGGCCCGGGGCGCGGGTGGTCGATTTGGCGTGCGGCACCTGTGACCTTCTGCGGTCACTGGAAGGGGCTGGCCCGGCGGAGACTTTCGGGAGTGACTTCTGCCACCCGATGCTGACCGCGGCGCAGAAAAAGAACCTGCGCAGTCCGCTGTTTGAGGCCGATGCGCTCCAGTTGCCGGTACGCGACGGGTCGTTTGATCTCGCCACCGCCGCTTTCGGCTTCCGGAACTTTGCCAACTACCGCCGCGGCCTGGCCGAGATGCACCGGGTGCTGAAGCCGGGCGGATTGGTGGCGATTCTCGAATTCTCGACGCCGCCCAATGCCGCGTTTGCCGCGCTCTACAACTGGTACTCGACGCAGGTGCTGCCGAAGATCGGCGGGCTGCTCTCCGGCGCGCCCGACGCCTATACCTACCTCACCGAATCAGTGAAGAAGTTCCCCGGCGCGGAGGCACTGGCGGAGGAGATGAAGGCCACCGGTTACACCAATGTCCGCTTTGAGCGGATGACGTTTGGCATTGTTGCGCTGCACCTGGGTGAAAAGCCCAACCCAGCTGCGTAAATCGGCCCAGGTGGGGGCGCTCTGAGCCTGTCCTATGGCAAAGAGCCCGATATTTCATCGATTTGAGAATGGCCCTCGGAATGCATCTTAAGAGGATGTAAGGAGGTCCGAAGATGACACTTCAAGTGATGGTCGGTTCCTGGTTAGTGCTGGCGGCCGGTGTTGCCGCGCTCGCGGTTTACCGCGCAATGGTGGCACGGAACGATGACGAGTTTGTCCACCTGGGACGGAATCAGGAGCAGTTGCTGACCAACCAGGCCGCAATCGGCGGCAAGATCAACTCGCTCGACAAATGGGGCAAGACGCTGACGGCCGTGACGTTTGTCTATGGCGCGGTGCTGGCCGGTTTCTACCTGTACGGCGAGTTCCTGGAGCAGTCCGCTCGCTCGACAATCGGCAGTTAGCTCCAAGTTGACCCGGGGCCGCGGCGTCGCGGATGGCATGGCTTTGCCGGCCGGTAGCGGGTTCCCCACCCAACTCCGGCCACTCCCATGCTGAGCACTCCACGGGAGCAGTTGCCGGGCGGGGCATTGGTGATGGAGACGCGCATTCCCTGGAAGGTGCGCGAGTATCACTCCTCTAATGCCCGCTCGATAGCTGCTCCCAGCTCAGTTTCTGACTGGGTGGTTGAAATAAACAGTTCCTGCCGCGCGCCTGATGCCAGCGCAATCGCCTTCCATCCGTTCTGAGTAGGCACCGTGATCCGCACCTTGACCGGGCCGCGGGCGTCGCGCACCGGGCTGATGCGCCCAGGCACGATGCTGCGGATCTCGGGGGTGGCGGCCAGCAGCCGCTCCAGCACGGGCCGCAGCTTGTCGATGATCGAATGCTCGATTTTGAGGCGGTTGTTGGCGGCGCGGAGTTTCATGGGGTGACCACCTACTTGAACGACTGTTTGTAGACAAAGTCGATACTGAGCACGCCATTTTCATCTCGCGTCAGGATGGCGGAGAACTGACGGCTGAGATCCCAGGCGACGCGGACGATCTGCTGCTGCGCGCGGTTTAGGTTGGTGATGTAGGTGACGGTGACGTCGCGCGAAACCTGCTGTTCCACGGTGAGCCGCGCTTGGGGCGTGTTGTCCAGGCCGATCAACTGCGGGTCGATCTTCAGGCGCGAGATGCCGAAGAAGCGCTGCAGGCGGCCGCCGGAGGAGGCGCTGATGGCGGAATCAAGAATGGCGTTGCCGCCGGCGCTTAGCGGATCGGCGGAACGGCCCGGTGCGGTGTAGTTCGACGTGGTGCTGCCCGGCGTGCGGCCCACGGCCAGCAGCGCGAGAATCTCCGAGGACTGCAGCGGCGGGTCGGAGCGGTACGACATATTCAGTCGGCTGATCGGCCCGGCAAAGCTGAGTGAGACGACGATGCCGCGGATGCGGGTTTCGAGATCCAGGTCCACCTGGGGGTCCAGGCGCACCGGGTTCACGAAATCGATCTCGCCGCGATTGATCGTGTAGTCAGTGCCAAAGAACACGATGCGGCCCTGGGTGATGGAGACACGCCCCAGGACGATGGGCCGGGCGGGTGTTCCGCGCAACCGCAGATCGATGTCGGCGTGCACATCGCGGGTCAACTCCGTGGCAAATTCGGCGGACTGCGCGGTGTCCACCCGGACGTCGAGCGTCATGTTGCGCAGGAAGTCGTTTTGTGGCGCGCCGGTCAGCGGCTGCACCGGCCGCGACAGCAGGCCGCCCAAATCGGTGGTGGGCGTCAGCGCCGCCCGCAGAATGGACACCGTACCGGAAAGCAGGCTGCGGCGGGTTGTCCCGGTTAAGGTGACCGACGCATTGACCTGCGTCGAGACACCCTCCGGATAGCGGATCCGCACGCGGTCCAGCGCGCCTTGCAGTTGATAGCTGATGTCCTGGCCAAAGCCGACAAAGCCGCCGAGCGAGACCTTGCCGCCACCGGTCTCGGCGTTGAGTGATTCGATGGTGGCGCGTGAGCGGTCAAACAGCACGGTGCCATTCACCTTGTCCAAACCATTGGCCACGCCCCGCAGATAAAACGAGGCGTCGCGGAGTTGCATGCGGCCTTCCACCAGCGGGTTCTTCAGCGGGCCGCGAATGCGGGCGTTGACCGTGGAAGCACCAGCGGAGATCAGGTCCGGCCGGAGGGCGCGGAAGACGGCCAAGTTGACACTACCCCGCAGCAGGAAGTTCCAGGCGCTGTCGCGGGTGAAGTTGATGCTGCCCAAGCCGTCCAACTGGGTATCCTTGGCGATCAGCCGGGCTTTCTCCACCACCAGGCCTTGCGGGGAGAGCACGAAGACGACATCGCCCTGGTTCACCAGGGTTAGGTCCGAGGCGGTCATTCCGGGGACCACATCAGCGCGCAGCGGTGCCAGCCGCACCGTCTTCAGCGCCACCTGCGCCACGATGGACTGGGTGTCCAGCAGACGGCCTTCCAGGCGCGCCGTGCCTTCGATCAAGCCGCCAAACGGGATATCGATCCCCAGCAGCTTGGACAACAACGCGGGCGTCACTCCGGCCAGCGTCGCCTGCCCCCGGCCCGGCATTTGCCCGCCCAGTGACCATGTGCCACGCAGGCTCAGCTTGCCGCCGTCAAGCGCGGCATCGCCGGTCACCTCGACACCACCCGACGTGGAGACAGCGCGCAAGGACGTTTCCACACCCCGGATGTTCCCCTTCACCACGCCATCCAGCGACAGCATGTCCGGGCGGCCGTCGGTCAACCGGAAACGGCCGCGCGCCTGGCCGGAAGCAATGCCCTGATCAAAGTGCCAGCCCGGGGACGAGCCGTTGAAGCTGATGTCGCCATCTTCGGCCCAGGCTAACTGCGTGGTCAGTTTGCTGGGGCCGGCCACCAGTTCGGCATTCTGTAGCTCAATGGAATTGAGGGTGCCCTGGAAGCGGGAGGTCAGGCGGTCAAAGGCGTAGCCCAAGTAGGCGGGCTGCTCGACCCGCAGTTCCCCGGCGGCTTGGGGCTTGGACCAGGTGCCGCTGAGGGTGAAAGTACCGGAGCCGGTGCCGGTGACTGGCGTGCGGGCCAACGGCAGCGTCGCGAGATCCAGCGTGCGGACCGTTACCTGACCCTGCACGGCGCTGGACGGCAGTAAGCGCCAATCATCCAGCGTCGCTTCCACCGAGCCACTGGCAGAAAGGCCCGCCCGCGTGGCCGTGGTGTTGACGAAGTTTACGCCGGTGGAGGATGCCGCCAACTGGCCGGTGATCCGGTCCAGCGGCTGTCCGGCGATGGTGACCAGCTTGCCTTCAAAGCTGGATTCCACCGTGATTGCGTCCAGCTTGCCTTCGGCCCGGCCGGTGAATACCAGTTCGCCGCCCGCCCGCAGAGCCACGGGCAACTCCCGTGGTGGCTCCTTCAAGATGTACTTCAGCACGGGCAGGACGTCGGCGGGGTTCCGGGTACGCAGTTGGAGGTCCAGACCCGCCGGCAGTGAGCCGCGGGCGTTCAGCCGGGTTGTGCCCAGCACCAGCGACGACGGGCCCAGGCGCAGCAGGCCGCCTTCAGCCTCATAGTGCAGTTCGACACCGCCGCTCACCGCCAGCGGACCATCTATGGCCGTCAGCGTGAGGTCGGTATCCACTCGCAACGGAGCCCCGCGCAGTTCCAGCGTGCCATCCACCATGGCGCTTAAATCGTGTGGCAGCCGCACGCCCTGGACGCGGCCCGTCAGGCGGTAATCGGTGGCGGAGACCACTTCCGCCTCGCCCAGAAACTCACCGCCCAGCAGTGACCCGGCCAGTCGCGTGGCACGCAGCCCATCGCGGGTGACCTCGACGTGGGCGGTGGCATTGATGCCTCGGACCACTTCCTGCGCCAAGGTGAGCGTGAGGCCGCGACCCGCCAGATCACCCTGGGCCCGCCAACCGGCGGGAGACCATTTCAACTCGACGGGTCCGGAGATGGTGCCGTCGCGCACCGGGGTCAGCTTGATGATTTCTGCCAACTGCGTCACGCTCCCCACAACTTCAAGATTGGCGAGCACCTGCAGGGCCGCCCAATCCTTCAGCTCCGCGCGGCCGCGGGCTTGGTTGGTTCCGTACTGCACCTGCAGGTTGTCCAGCGTCAGCCGGGTGGGCTCCAGTTGCCAGGCGGTGGACAGGGCGACGCGGTAAGGCTCAATGGCCGTCACCGCAAACTGGCCCCGGTATTGTTGCGCGGCCAGGACGGAGTTTAGACGGAGCCCTTCGGCCCGAAAGTTGAGCGGGATGCGCTGTTCCGCCACGCGCAGCTCTCCATCGCGAACCTCCAGGCGTCCGAGGGCCAAGTCAAACAAGGGCTGCAGGTCGGGCTTAGTTTGCTTCACTCCCGGCAAGTTGGTGCTGCCGTCGGGGTAGACAGTGACGCTGATGCGGAGGTGCTCCACCAACACGGACTCGATCCGGCCACGCAGGGAGAGGCCGACATCGACGGATCGCGCCACCAGCAGCGCGGGTTCGGCCGGGCCTTCCTTGCCATGCAGGATGAAGGGCTGAGCGTGGACGGTCAAGTTGCGCCACTGGATGCTCAACTGCCCGATCTCGGCCTTGGCCCCGGTGGTCCGCGCGATCTCTTCGACGATGCGTTGCCGCAGGCGGAGCAGCAGCCAGTCCGACCGCAGCACGGCCACGCTGGCGGCCACCAGGATCAGCACCACCGCACTAGCGATCAACGCAAAGCGCTTCACCGTGACGCCTTTCACCGGAAGGCCTCCTCACGGAAACGGATGACCGTTTGGGTCCGCGCCTGGTTGAGCCAGCGTTCCACCGACGCGTCCAACTGCTGTTGTTCCAGCAGCAGCTCGATGCGGTTCCGCACCTGACCGGCGGGCGGCGGCGGAGCAGTGGAGGTGGTTCGCCATTCTGGGATGAACTTCTGTTCGTAGTAGCTGAGCACGTCCTCGGGTGCCACCTGGATGCCCGGCCGGAAGCGCGAGTCGATGAAGCGCAGCAACGTCACCTGCCACTGCAGTTGGACCACCAGTTCCGGTTCACTGACGCGATAGGCCTCCAGTGAGGCACGGTACAGCAGATCACTGCCTTGAAAGCGCGTCTTCTTCAGTTCGGCCAGCAGCGAGGAAGCCGCGGCGGGCTCCGGCGGGGTGTAGTCCGCCAGCACCATTTCGCGCCGGATGATGGTTTGATCCACAAGCCGCTCCGCCGCTTCGCGCAAGGTGGTGGGGTCCAGCTTCACTGGGTGGCCGTCGATCAGGGCCGCCACGCGCACTTGGGTCCGCACGTCTTCCAGCGTCACCACCGCGCTGGCCACCGTCACCGCCAACCGGTCGACGATTTCAGCCGGCAACGGAGCCACGCACAACAACGCGATGAGTAAACGTGCGCGCATCAGAAAGTCTGCCCCAGAGAGAAGTGAAACTGGAAGGCGCTGATGCGCTGGTTGGTCTGTTTGCCGGTGCCGAACAACAGTTGTTCGCGGGTGCCCTCAAAGCCGAAAAAGCGGGGCGAATTCGGGCTATAGCCCAAGTCGATGCGGATGGGCCCAATCGGGGTCTTGTAGCGGAGCCCGATGCCCAGCGTCTGCACCATGTAGTTGAAGTCCGTCTGGTCCCGCTGACGGTAGCGGAAGCTGATGTCGCCCACCCGGGAATAGACATTGCCCATGTCGTGGAACAGCACACCCCCCACGGTGTCACCCAGCACCGGCAAACGCAACTCATGACCAAACATCAGCAGCGCTTTGCCACCCACCGGGAACCCGGTGACCGGATCCCGCGGGCCGGCCTGATTCTCCGGGAAGCCACGGTGGCTGGCGGAGCCGCCGGCGTAGAAGCGCTCCGGAAACGGCACATCGTGGAGCACTCCGCCCGTCAGCCGCTCCTGCAGGCCGAAGGTCAATGTCCGGGCCAGCGTCAGATCGCGATTGATGCGGTGATAGGTGGAGTTGCGGCCGATCAGCCGGATGAAGTTCGACTCGGACCCCAAAACTTTGCTGGACACCGCCGTATCAAGCGAGTTGTAGATGCCGCGCTTGGAATCGATCGGGTCATCGCGGCGGTCCTGGATGAAAGCGGCGGAGAGAATGCCCAGGCGCACGGGCTGGGCCAGCCGGGGTATCAGCTGCGGCTGGATCTTGAGGGTCTGGGCGTCAATGCTGACGCGGCGCACCGCATAGCGGGCCTGGATGGTGTTGGTCTTGGAGATGCGGTCGCTTAACTGGATGGCGGTCTCCAGGCGCAGGGCGCTGTAGGTGCGGACGTCGTTGGATTCGTCATAGAGAGCACTGACGGCCAGGCTGAGGTTGTCGCGATCGCGGAAGTGGGGTGCGACGTAGATGGTCTGCACGCGGCTCTGGATGTTCGAGAGACGGCCCTGCAAGCTGACCGTGTGCCCCAGGCCCAGGAAGTTGACCCGGTTCAGGCCCAAGTTGATCCGCGGACTAAAGCCGGTGCCGCCGCCCGGGCTTTCAAAGCTCTGCACGCCGGAGCCGATGCGGCCGACCTGCGCACCCAAGGCGGCGTTGAACGAGTACTTTTTGGCCTCTTCAATATCGAAGACCACCAACTTCGAAGCTTCGATGCCGTCCGGATTGCGGATGCCCACTTCGACGCGCGCAAAGATGCCAAGGTCGTAAAGCCGCTTCTGGCTTTCCAGCAACTGCCCCAGCGATAGCGGTTGACCGGCCTTCAGCAACAGCCGCGTTTCCACGAGATGAGGATTGGTCCTTTCGAGGCCCGTTACCAGCACGTCCCGCACAAAGCGTTGCGCGCCGAACCGCAGGTCTACTTTCAGCTTCACCGCCTGCGGCGTTTCGCCGGCCAGCACGGTCCAATCAAACGAGGCTTCCGTGTAGCCTTCGTTGAACAAAGCACTCAAGACGGCATCGCGATCCGTGGCGATGGTCACTTCGCTGAAAGGCTGCCCCGGTGCCGATTGCATCAGTGCCCGGATGCCGGGTTCATTGGCGGCACTGGTCCCGGCGATGTCGAGGGTTGAGATCAAGTACTGCGCGCCTTCGTCCACCTTGAAGCTGACCGTCTGCAGCCGTTGCTGGCCCGTGGTCTCGGTTTGCACGGTGGCCTGCACCTGGGCATTCAGAAAGCCATTGGTGCGGTAAAGCGAGGTGATCGCCGCTTGATCGGCCTCCAGCAGGCGCCCGCTAAAGCGGCCTTGGCGGTAACGGATGGCGGTGGCCGGCTGAATGGACAAGCGCTCCCGCAGCGTCGCTTCATCAAAGTAGCGTTGGCCGGCAAACGAGATGCTGGCCAGCTTGGTCCGCGGCCCCCGGTCCACCGCAAAGGTAATCTTCTCCCGCCCATCCACCTGTCCGCGCTCATAGTCGACGTCGGCCTCAAAGTATCCCTGGGCTTGCAGATAGCTGGCGATGGTGCGGGTGCCTTCGTTCAGCAGTTCGCGATCAACCGACTTCTCCTGGAAGACGGGCACCAGCTTGCGGATCAGCCCGGCCGACATCTTGACGCCTTCCACCTGGACGTCCACCGGCATGTTGTCGTTGATCTCGATGGTGGGGACGGCGACGCCTGCCCCAGGTTGCCATTCCAGACCACGAAGAGTGACGCTCGACATCAGGTAGCCGCGCTTCTCCAGCGCCTTCCGGATGCGCTGGACACCTTGGCTGACGCGTTGTTCGGTTACGCTGCGGTATCCCGCCCAACCCCACAGCCGTTGCCATCCGCTGGCCCGCGCCACCGCGTCGGCGGTCAGTTGCGTCTGGCCGGTCACCTTGGGCGCAGCGAACCGGGCGCGCCGGCCGGGCGTGACCTGATACTCAATGTTCACGAGCGAGGTGGCCGCGTCGCGCGTCGTCCGCACTTGCGTCTTTGCCTCATAAAAGCCATTGATGCGCATCAGCCCGGTCAGGTTGTCCAGCGTCTGACTGAGCTTCGACTCAGTGAACTCGGACCCCAAGGCCAGTTTGGCGGTGTTGGCCAACTGGATGGCGCTGGGCGGCTCCTGTGCCCCGCGCACGCGTTGTCCGCCCACAAACCAGCGCGGCGTGAGGCGGAAGGTCAACACGCCGGCGGTGAGATCGACGGCGATGTCGTCGAACCGGCCGGTTTCATACAGCCGCTCGATCGATTGCCGGACGGTGGCGGAGGAGTAAGGGCCCGGCTGGACAGTCACCAGCGCTCGCAGCTCCGAGGCTGCCTGGGGGGGCGGGTCAAAGCGAATCTCGTTCACCTGAGCCCGCACACAACAAGCGATCAGGATCAGGAACGTGAAACGGCTCACACAGGTGTCATCATAACAAGTAACGCCCCATGACCCCGCGCACGCCGTTCAGTCCCGGTGAGCAGGACCGCTACTCGCGCCAGATTCTCTTCCCCGGAATTGGTCCCGAGGGGCAGGCCAAGCTCAAACAAGCCCGGGTCACAATTGTGGGCTGCGGTGCGCTGGGCAGTTTCCACGCCGGGGCGTTGGCCCGCGCCGGAGTCGGGCAACTGACCCTGATCGACCGCGATTACGTCGAGCTCAGCAACCTGCAGCGCCAGTGGCTCTACGAGGAAAGCGATGCCGAACAGGGCTTGCCCAAGGCGGCGGCCGCCGCGCAACGCCTGCAACGCATCAACTCGAGCGTGCAAGCGACCCCTCAAGTGGCGGACCTGACGCCGGAGTCGGCCGAAGAACTGCTGGCTGACACGGACCTGATCCTTGATGGCACCGACAATTTCGAATCGCGCTATCTGATCAACGACTATTCGCAGTCGGCCGGGGTGCCGTGGGTCTATGGCGCCGCCGTGGCCAGCTATGGACTGGTGATGCCCATCGTGCCCGGCAAGACAGCCTGCTTCCGCTGCGTCTACCCGGAGCCGCCATCGGGCGCCCAGCCCACCTGCGAAACCGCGGGCGTCGTCAACACCATCACCAGTGTCATCGCCTCACTACAAGTCTCGCTGGCGTTGCGCCTGCTGGTGGGGGATGATGTGCCCGGCACGCTGATGACGCTGGATGTCTGGACCGGCATCACCCGCTCCATCACCGCGCCACCGCCCGACCCCGAATGCCCCTGCTGCGGCCAGCGCAACTTTGAGTATCTCGACGGCTGCCACCGCGCGCCCATCAGCCTGTGTGGCCGGAACGCGGTGCAGATTCACGAGCGGACGCGACCGCTGGATCTGGCGGCGCTGGAAGCACAACTCGCGCCACTAGGCCCAGTCCGCGCCAACGGCTTCGCGCTACGCTTCCTGCACCAGCACTACGAACTCACCTTCTTCCCCGATGGCCGGGCCATCATCAAAGGGACGACCGACCCCGGGATCGCCCGCAGTCTCTACGCGCGGTTTGTGGGAGCGTAGCGCGCCCCAAGGCCCAGCGGAGCGCTACAATGAAGTGGCAAGGCCACGCCTCATGCGGGCGGTTAGCTCAGTTGGTTAGAGCGCCTGCCTTACAAGCAGGATGTCTGGGGTTCAAGTCCCTAACCGCCCACCATTATTTTCAATCATTTACAAACAGCGTCCGAATTCTCCCGGTTGGTCGAGGTGACGCTATCTGGCGCATCCGCCAAGCCCCGTCCTGTGGCGGGATGTGGACACTGGACTGCGGTTTAATCACTCTGGCGCGCCCCCATGGCTGGGCGTTGGCACGTACTTGGCCCGTAGGGGCCCGTCTCGTGACAGAATCTGGGTTGCTCATCATGCGCTTTTTTCTGTTCTTCCTCTCCAGCATCGCCTTCTCGCAGCCGCTCGACCCGCGGAATATTGTCACCGGCACGGTGATCCCTGACGAGTTCTACGCCGACCAGCCTTACGTCGTCAAGACCAACGACGGGGCCTGGCTGTATGTGATCACCACGGGACCGGGCCAGGAAGGTGCCGGCGGGCAGCATGTGGTGAGCCTCCGCAGCACTGACCAGGGCAAGACGTGGGAAAAAGCCGTCGACATTGAGCCTAACAACGGGCCGGAGGCTTCCTACGCGGTCACGTTGAAGGTGCCTTCCGGCCGCGTCTACGTCTTCTACAACCACAACACCGACAACATCCGCCGGGTGATCGGCGACAAGCCCGCGTACAAGGATGGCTGGGTGACCCGGGTCGATTCGCTGGGGCACTTCGTCTTTAAGTACACCGATGACCATGGCCGCACTTGGTCGAAGGAGCGCTACGAGATCCCGCAGCGCGATTTTGAGATCGACCGCAAGAACCCCTATGGCGGCAAGATCAAGTTCTTCTGGACGGTGGGCAAGGCTTTTGCCTACAAGGGTGCGGGCTATGTGCCGTTGCACAAGGTGGGCGGCTTCGGCGACGGCTTCTTTACGTCGAGCGAAGGCGTCCTGCTGCGCAGCGCCAACATCATGGCCGAACCGGACGCCAACCGGATCAAGTGGGAGACTCTGCCCGAAGGCGACAAGGGCATCCGGACGCCCCCGGGTGGCGGCACGATCGCGGAGGAGCATTCGTTCAGTGTGATGAGTGATGGCTCCATCTTCTGTGTCTTCCGCACGATTGACGGCCACGCCGCCCACACCTACAGCCGTGACGGTGGACGCACATGGGAGCCTTCGCAGTACATGCGCTTCGCCGACGGCCGCCTGATGAAGCATCCGCGAGCGGCCAACTTCGCCTGGCGTGCGGAGAATGGCAAGTATCTCTACTGGTTCCACAACCACGGTGGGCGCTTCATTCGCGAGCATCCACGTCAGCGCACCAATGCCTATGAGGAGCGCAATCCCGTGTGGCTATCGGGCGGGGTGGAAGCGGACGGCCCCACGGGCAAGATCATCCGCTGGTCGCAGCCCGAGATCGCGCTTTATGACGACGATCCCATCATCCGCATGAGCTACCCGGATCTGGTGGAGGACGGCGGCAACTACTACCTGACCGAGACGCAGAAGGATGTGGCGCGTGTGCACAAGATCGACCCGGTGCTGCTGGACGGCTTGTGGGGATCGGCCGCACGCCCCGCGCCGGACAAGGCTGCCGCGGACGTTGTCTTCTATCAGCGCTCCAAACGGGCCGACCATGGCAAGGAAGATCTGCGGGCCAGCTTCTCGCTGGACCTCTGGGTGAACCTGCCAAATCTTGAGGCCGGACAAACACTGCTGAGTGGCGCGGGCTTGACGCTGCGCACGATAGCCGGTGGTGCGGTGGAGCTGGCACTGACCGATGGCCGCTCAGAGAGCCGCTGGGCGTCTGACCCGGGTTCAGTGGCGGCGGGCAAGCCGCAGCACATCGTCGTCATCGTGGATGGCGGACCCAAGATCATCAGCTTTTTGACGAACGGCCAGTTTAACGATGGCGGCGAGCACCGGCAGTACGGGTGGGGCCGCTTCAGCCCGAACCTGAAGACCGTGATGGGGCTGGGCGAACTGAACAGGTCACCGGTGGTGTTGAAACTGGGCGTCTTCAACCGATACCTGCGCACGGCGGAGGCCATCGCCAGTTTCCGGGCAGGGCCGCAATGACGCCTCCCCTGCGAGCTTAGGGAACGCTGACTTCACAGTGCCGGGAGAAGCTTGGCCAGGATGTCTGGGGTTCAAGCCCCTAACCGCCCACGATTCACTTCAATCAGCAACAAGAAGGGCCAGGATTGCTCCTGGCCCTGCCCGTGGCTACAGTTTTCCGCTTTGCAGCCATCGCTGCCGATGACCAGAGCGCCAGAACCTTAGAAGGTAAGGCGTCCGGTGAACTGCACCTGCCGCGGCGTCCAGTAGGATTGCTGCAGTTGCATCAAGCCGTCGGTGGCGTTGGGGTTGACTAGGCCCTGGATGTTGAAGGCGTTGAAGGCGTCCACATTGAAGCGGAGCTTCCAGCGTTCGGTGATCGAGAATTCCTTGTAGAGCGAAATGTCGCTCTGGAAGTTCTTGGGGCCTTGCAGCACCATGGCATTGTACGGCAGGTTGCCGGCCGGTCCGGGACTGAACCCGGTGAGCACCTGCTGGCCGTTGGCCAGGGGCATGGTGACGTTGTTGTTGCCGAACTGCGTGGTGCCGGGCGTGTTGTTGATGGGGGCGAGGTAGGGCTTGTAGTCCGCCGGGACGCCCTGTACGCCGCGGGTCGTCGCGTTGACGATGTTCGGCGGGAGGTAGCCGTTGAACCACTGATAGGCGTTGCGGCAGACGCCGGAGCGGCAATCGGTGACCGGCTGCGAGGTCTTGTTGAGCTTGATCGGATTGGTCTCGCCCCAGTTACCCGTGCCCACTTGGAATGCCTGGGAGACGAGCGTGCCGACGAAGGCCATCTGGTAGCCACCCACCAAGGCGTTGACGAAACGGTTGCTGCTGCCCAGGAAGCGCTTGCCCTTGCCGAACGGACCGTCGACGATACCGTTGAAGGAAATGCGGTTCCGCGGAATGGCGGTATCCAGGCGGTAGTTCTGCCAGCGATTGAACTCGCGGCTGGGCTCCAGCACCGTGCCGACATCCATTCCCTTCGGGATGGCGCCGGGAGCGTAGTTGGCCGCCGGAAACAGCGAGTTGTCGCGGAAGGTATTGCCGCCCACGCGGAAGGCGCGCGAGTGGACGTAGAAGATCTGGTAGCCGAAGCCTTTCCGGAAGGGCCGCTGGTAGTTCAACTGAAGAGCGGTGTTGTTCGAGAAGCCCAGCTTGGTGGATTGGGTGATGCCACCCCAGGTGCGATTGTCGTACGGCCGCGTGGCCACGCCCGCCAGCGCGCCGGTGGGCGGCGTGGTGCCGGTGGTGGCCTGCCACACGTAGGTGGAGGGCGCGTTGTTCAACAGCAAGTTCTGATCGAGATTGGTGCCATACGTGTAGATCAACGACCCACGGAGAACGGAACAGTCGCCGAAGGGCTGCTGGATGGTGAAGTTCGCCTCACGCACGCGGGCCGGCGGATACTTGGGGCTCAGCACGGTTCCCGTGCCAATGCCCGGCAGCAGTGCGGTGGTGGAGTTGGTGTTCACCACGCCGGTGGTGTTTACCCCGGTCACTGCCGTCAGCGGAGAGCGCAATAGCAGGTTCGGCAGGCCATCCGGCGCCTGCGCGGCCGCAGTGTAGCTTTGCGAATAACCAGCGGTGAACGGATAGCTGGCCGTCAGATAACGAATCGAGTTACGAACCGGCACCGGATAGATGTACTCGCCGAAACCGCCCCGGATCACCGTGCCGTTGCGGCCAAAGCCCGGAGTATAGGCAAAGCCGAGCCGCGGCATGATGTTCCAGTTGGCTGACATCACGCCCCGCGAAGGCATTCCGCCTTCCTGCAGGGTCTCGAACTTCACGCCCAGATTGCGCAAATTGGTCAGCAGGGTGTCCTGCGTCAGGCCTTCCTTCACGTAGTAATCCAGCCCCTGCGGTAGAGACAGAGCTTTGTTGTTGGGGTTGAAAGCCACCAGATAATCATTGGCGGCATAAGGGGCCGGGTGAGCCTCCCAGCGCACGCCGGCGTTGATGGTCAGCCGCTTGCTGACGCGCCAGTTGTCCTGAATGTAGGTGTCATATTCGATCAGCCAACAGTTATTGAAAGGGGCGTTGCGATTCTGCGAAAAGCTGGACGCCGCGCCGAGAAAGAAGTCCGCATCGGCGTAGCCCGAATTCGGCCGGTTGCCAAAATTGAGGCCGGTGTTGGGGTCGTAGATGCCGGTGGCCTGGTTGCTGTAGGCGATCGTGTTCGGCGAGCGGTCCGACATGTAGCCAAACTTCTCGTGCCGGATGCGGGCCCCAAAGGCGAGCTGGTGTTTGCCGGCAATCTTGTTGAAGTTCTGGTCCAGCGTGCTCACCCGCTGGCTCATGCCATAGTTCCACTGCGAGCCGCCATAGGGCATCAGCAGGTTGGCGCCGATGGCCGGAAATCCGATCTGGCCGAAGTTGTTGGGCAGGCCGAACTGTTTTTCAAAATTCTTCCGCGAAGCATCGTTGCCTTCGACGTACATGCGCTGCCACTGCATGGAGTAAACCGTCTCGGAGAAGAACGTCGGCGAGTAGGTACGCGACCAGCCGAGAGCACCGCTGATGGTCTGGATGGGGATGCGTTGGTACCCCGTCGAGCCCGCTTCCAATTCGGAGCTGGCGACGTTGGCCGGAGAGTTGGACGGGAAATTGCGGAGCGCCTGCTGTTGTTGATCGATCTCGGTGAAGCGGAAGTAGGCCCGGTTCTTGTCGTTGAAGACGTGATCGAGACGGGTGGTGTAGTTCGGCACCGTCTGCTGCGTCGGATTCTGGCCGTTCAGGTTGAAGTTGATGAGCGGGTTATCGTTCGAGGTGGGCAACGGCGTGGCCGCGTACAGAGTCTTGGCCAGCGGGCT
>JAPKYX010000255.1 GCA_026394075.1 Acidobacteriota bacterium | reverse complement strand
GTCCGGGTCCTTCAAGACGTTGCCAGTCAGCACGGCCACGACGCGATCAGATTTCGCGACCACGTTCCGCGCGCGGAGCTTCTTGATACCGGCCAGCGTTGCGGCGGACGCGGGTTCGCAGCCGATGCCGCCGGCTCCGATGACGGCTTTGGCGTCGGCGATCTCCTGTTCGGAGGCGAACTCCACTACTCCGTTGGTTTCGCGGATGACGCGCTCGGCCTTGGGCCAGGAGACGGGGTCGCCAATCTTGATGGCGGTCGCTAGAGTTTCCGGATGCGTGTCCGGCACAAAGGCCGCGCCTTCCGGTGCATTCATGTAGCAGTAGAAGGGCGAGGATCCGGCCGCTTGGACTACGGCGATGCGGGGCATGTGGTCAATGAAGCCCCAATGCTTGAGTTCCCGCAATGCCTTGCCCAGCGCCGAGACGTTGCCCAGGTTGCCGCCGGGCAGCACCACCCAATCGGGTACGACCCAATCGAGCTGGTCCAGCATTTCGATCATGATCGACTTCTGGCCTTCGATGCGGAACGGGTTGACGCTGTTCAATAGATAAATGCCCAGCTTCTCCGACAGCACGCGGACCAGCGCCAGGATCTGGTCAAAGTTGGCGTCCACCTGGAAGGTCTTCGCGCCATACTCTAGCGCTTGCGCCAGCTTGCCGTAGGCGATGTTGCCGTTGGGGATGAAGATGTAGGGGTCGAGGCCCGCCGCGCTGGCGTAGGCGGCCATCGAAGCGGAGGTGTTGCCGGTGGAGACGCAGGCCACGCGCTTCATGCCCAGGCGCATGGCCTGCGAGGCACCGGCGGTCATGCCGTTATCTTTAAACGATCCGGTGGGGTTGAAGCCCTGGTGCTTGAAGGTGACCGACTCCAGATCGGCATACTCCGCGGCGCGCGCGCCTTTCAGCAGCGGCGTGTTGCCTTCGCGCAACGTGACGATGTGCGCCGGTGAGTCAAGAAACGGGAACAACTCCCGGTAGCGCCAGACGCCGCTTGATTCGATGGGCTCATTCGACATGCGGCGTTGACGCCAGATGCCGGTGAGGTCCCAGGGGTTGCCGGGGTCGCCATCGTAGTGGGCTTCGAGCAGTCCACCGCAGGCGGGGCAGTTGTAGATCACTTCCGTGATCGGGTAATGGGCCGCGCAGGCCTCATTGCAGCAGAGAAGATCGGCGTGCACTAGTGGGCGCCCTCGGGGATTTCGATATCGGAGGCGGCTGCTGCGCCGGGTCCGGCCGGGCCGGTGGGTTCACGCTCAATGAAGGGGCGGCCCCGTTCCATCCACTGCGGTTTGGCCGCACCTTTCAGGTAGAAGTCAAAGAACTGTTGCAGCCGGGTGGTGTAGTCCTTTTGGTTAGCGCGGCGGCGGAGGTTGTGCGGTTCGCCGTTGTAGTTGAACAGGTAGATCTCTTTGTTCAAGCGGCGCAGAGCGAGGTAGAACTCGATGCCCTGATACCACGGCACGGCGTCGTCAGCGTCGTTGTGGATGGTCATCATGGGCGTCTGCACGCGGTCCAGCATGAAGATGGGCGAGTTCTCGATGTAGCGGCCCGGCATCTGCCACGGCGTGCCACCAATGCGCGATTGCGTGCGCTCATACTGGAACTGGCGCGGAATGCCGGGGCCCCAGCGGATGCCGTCATAGGCGGCGATCATGTTCACCACAACCGCGCCCGGCGCTGCTGCCTTAAAGCGGTTGGTCTGCGTGACCATGTAGGCGATCTGATAGCCGCCCCAGCTGTGGCCCTGGATGCCGATGCGGTTGGTATCGACAAAGCCCATGTCCACCACGGCTTCGGTGGCCGGCATGATGCAACGCTGGGCGCTGGCGCCGGGGTATCCTTCGCGATAAATGATGTCGGGCATCAGCACGACGTAGCCGTTGGAGGTATAGAAGCTGGCGTTGATCGAGTTGGTGGGCCGGGGCTCGACGAAGTTGTGGATGTTTTGGCTGAGCCGCTCGTAGAGGTAGACGATCATCGGGTACTTCTTGGCCGGATCGAATCCGGCGGGCTTGTAGAGCGCGGCCTGCAGCAGCACGCCATCGGCATTGCGGTACTTGATCAACTCGCCCTTGCCCCAGGCGAACTTCTGCAACTGGTCGCCTACGCTTGAGACCTTGTCCAGCTTGCCCATGGAGGAGTTGGTGACATGCAGGTCAGGGAACTCATCAAAGCGCGAGGCGGACAGCACCAGAGTGTCGGCGTTGGCGGCCTTGCTAGGGGCGGTGAAGTTTTTGGCTGCCATGATCAGCTTGGTGGGCGCAACGTCGGCGTCCAATGAATCGCGGTAGAAGCCCGAGTCGCGAGTCTCCAGATGCTCGGCGCGTAGCAGGATGGGCTGGGCCGGGTCCAGGCCACGGTCGCGCGGGTCGGCGTTCAAGCGCACGACGGAGAAGCGCAGGTTCTCGCGGCGGCCGACGCCATCGGTCAAGTTGCGGGCCACTGCTCCATCGGGCGAGAGCAGCCAGACATCGTGCTTGTCATTCACCAGCGCGTAGCGGCCGTCTTTGGTCCAGATGGCGGGGGCGTAGGCGGGCGGGGCGGCGGGGTGGTCGTCGTCTTCGTTGTAGAAGTTGCGGCCGGTGATGGAAGTGAGGCTGCGGCGCTCGCCGGTGGCGGTGTCATAGGAGACCCACTCACGGCCTTCGAACAACAACGCATACTTGCCATCGGGCGACACGGACGGCGTGCCGGAGAGCTTCTTGCCAAAGGCGCGGCGCTGGCCGGTGCGGGTGTCGACCAGATAGAGATCGTTGTAGCGGGTGTCGTGCTCCACTTGGCGGCGGTAGGCGCGGTCATCGAGGCCAATGGCGTAGGCGCCTTCGCGGACCGGCTGCACTTCCGGCAGCGTGGCATCGGCTAACTGCACCACCTTCTTGTCGGCCAGATGGACGACGGCGCGGAAGTTGCGGTCCCGCTCCAGGCGGGCGCGGACCTTCTGCATGGGCTGGATAAAGTCGTCCTGGTAGTGCCACAGGTCGTACTGCGCCTTCTCGGCGGTGGGGTCTTCCTTGGGAGCGGCGGGCTTGTCCGGAGCGGTCCCGAAGAAGAGGCGGCCGCCATCGTCAGAGAAGCTGAGGGCACCCGCGGTGGCCACTTTCTCGGCGAGCATCGTCGCCGCGCCGCCGGAGCGGGACCAGTGGTAGAGCTGCCGGTCCTTCAAGATCGCCGCTTGCGTCTGCTTCTGGTCCATCATCAGCTTGGTGTACTTGCCTTCGGCCGCTCCACCAGAAGTTGCCGCCGAGTAAAAGCCCTTCTTGTCGGCATAGACCAGCGTTTGCGCGTCATCGGTGAGCTTGTATTCGGCGACGTCCTTCATGGTCCGCTCACTGCCATCGGCTAGCGCGCGGAGCACCAGTTCGCCGGAGTCCTTGAGGTACGCCATGTGCGAGGACGCGGTGTCCGGCACCTGGAAGCTCTTGACGCTGGCCACGCGCACGGCGGTGCCGGTGGCGAGATTGATGATCACCAGGCCATTCTTGGGCTGATCGGCGGGCTTCTTCTTGTCGCGGCGGGCTTGGTCGAGGTCGGCCTTGGAGGGGTAGGCGGTAAAGACCACGAACTTGGCGTCCGGCGTGAATTCCACGGTGAGGTTACGCGGCGCGGGCGGGGCCTCACTGCCGGGCTCGGGCGGCGTGGGTGCGGGCCGTTGACCAGCTGATTGGCGGATCTCACGGCCGGATTTGAGGTCGCGCACTACTGCGTCGCCGTCGCCTTCTTGCGGGAAGACGCCATAAACCAGCCACTGGCCGTCGTTTGAAAG
>JAPKYX010000260.1 GCA_026394075.1 Acidobacteriota bacterium | reverse complement strand
GCGTCGAGACCACGTCCACCGTGTTTCTGGGCCTGACGCTCGGTTGCGCCCGCTGCCACAACCACAAGTACGACCCGCTGTCGCAGCAGGATTTCTACCGCTTCTACGCCTTCTTCAACAACGTGCCCGAAATCGGCCGGGGCATCAAGTACGGCAACTCCCACCCCTACATTCCGGCGCCAACCTCGGCGCAAGAAAAGCAGCTGGCGGCGCTGAATGCGCAGATGGCGCAGCTGGAAAAAGAGCTGGCGAAGCATCGGGCGCAACCAGTGGCAGCCGCCACGTACCGGCCCTCCGTTGCGCTCGACTATGAGCAGCAGTTTCCCGCCAAGGAGCCGCGTGTGGCCGGAATGGCCGGGCAGTGGGACATCGATGACCGGTTCACGCTGTCGGCCAAGGTGCGATCAGAGAGCGTGCCGGACGGACCGATCTTCACGCGCATGGTGGATTCGCCCACTGGCAAAGGCTACGGCCTACATGCCGACCATGGCAAGGTGCACGTGCACTTGACCAGCGTCTATGCCGACGATGCGACGCGCGTGGAGACGGAGCCGGTGCTGAAGGCTGGGCAATGGCAAACGGTGACCGTCACCTACGACGGGTCCAAGATGGCCTCCGGCATCCACATCTATGTGGATGGCACGCCGGTGAAACACAAGACACTGAACGAGACGCTCTACCGGCCTTTCACCAACGCGCATGCCGTGTTTCCGCAACCGCTGCGGATCGGTATGGGCTGGGGCAAGGAGCGGCGGTTTAATGGCGAGATCGACCAAGCCCGCGACTGGGCCCGCATCCTCACCGTGCCGCAGATTGAAGGTGTGGCCGGCGTCGGCGACACCGCCCGCATCGCCCGCTGGAGCTATTTTGAGAATGCCGCACCCGCACCGGTACGCGAGGCGTGGCTTGCCCTGGGCAAGCTGGAATGGCAGCGCGAGAAGCTGGAATCAAGCTTCCCCACCGTGATGGTGATGGCCGAACGGCCGCAGCGCCGCGACACGTTCCTGCTGATCCGGGGCGCTTACGACAAGCCCGGCGAGAAGGTAGAACCCGGTGTCCCCGGTGCCCTGCCGCCGCTGCCCGCAGGCGAAACCAACAACCGGTTGGGCCTCGCCCGCTGGATGACCTCCCGCAGCAATCCGCTGCTGGCGCGCGTGACGGTGAACCGGTTCTGGCAGATGTACTTCGGTACCGGTTTGGTGAAGACCACCGAAGATTTCGGCCAGCAGGGCGAATGGCCGTCGCACCCGGAGCTGCTGGACTGGCTGGCGCTCGAATTTATGGACTCCGGCTGGGACGTCAAGGCGCTGCAAAAGCGGATCGTGATGAGCGCCACTTATCGCCAAGCCTCGCAAGCCACGCCGGAGCTCACGCAGCTCGACCCCGAGAATCGGCTGCTGGCTCGCGGTCCGCGCGTCCGGCTCCCGGCGGAGATGATTCGGGATCAGGCGCTGGCGGCCGCCAGTCTGCTGGTCGACAAAGCCGGCGGGCCTTCGGTGAAGCCTTATCAGCCCGCAGGCCTCTGGAAAGAGATCACCATGCAGGATGGCGACTACGAGCCCGGCTCCGGTGAAGACCTCTACCGCCGCAGCCTCTACACCTTCTGGCGCCGCACCGTCGCGCCGCCCATGATGCTGAACTTTGATTCGGCCATGCGTGAAAGCTGCACCGTCCGCGAAAACAAAACCAACACGCCGCTGCAGGCGCTGAACCTGATGAATGACGTCACCTTCCTCGAAGCGGCGCGAAATCTGGGCGCTCTCATGCTGAAGGAAGGGCTCAACGAAGGCTTCCGCCGCATCCTGGCGCGCGCACCTCGCCCGGCTGAAGCGGAGATTTTGAAGAGCAGCCTGGCCTACCATCGCGACTATTTTTCCGACGCGGCGAAGGCCGCCGAGTACTTGAAGCAAGGCGCGGCTCCGGTGGACCCGAAAATCAACCCGCGCGAGCTGGCCGCCCACATGGCCGTAGCCAGCCTACTCATGAATCTCGATGAGACGGTGACCAAAAACTGATGACCCGCCGCAAGCTGTTGAATCTCTCGTCGATGATGCTGGGCCGGGCGGCCTTTGACGGACTCGGCGCGGCACCCATCGACGGCCTGCCGCACTTTAAGCCCAAGGCCAAGCGCGTCATCTACCTGTTCCAGCACGGCGGCCCCTCGCAGCTGGACCTGTTTGACTACAAGCCACAGCTCGCGAAACGGCGTGGTGAGGATCTGCCGGAATCGATCCGCGCCGGCCAGCGGCTGACCGGCATGACGGCCTTCCAGGCCAAGTTCCCCACCGCGCCCACCATCTTCCCGTTCGCCCAGCACGGCAAAAGCGGCCAGTGGATGTCGGACCTGATCCCGCATCAAGCCAAGATCGCCGACGACATCGCCATCATCAAGTCACTGCACACCGAGGCGATCAACCACGACCCCGCGGTGACCTTCTTCCAGACCGGCTTCCAGCTGGCCGGGCGCCCCTCCATCGGCTCCTGGTTGAGCTACGGCCTGGGCAGCGAAAACAAAGACCTGCCAGCGTTTGTCGTGATGGTCTCCCAAGGCATCGGCAACACGCAGGCCTTGGCGGACCGCATGTGGGGCTCCGGCTTCCTGCCCACCAGCCACGCCGGCGTCAAGTTCCGCTCCGGCGCGGACCCGGTGCTGTACCTGTCGAACCCCGCCGGTTACGACCCCTCCGCGCGCCGCCGGTTCTTGGATGACCTGGGCAAGCTGAACCAGATCGAATCACGCGAGTATCAAGACCCCGAAATCGAAACCCGCATCGCGCAGTACGAGATGGCCTACCGCATGCAATCGAGCGTGCCGGAGCTGACCGATCTTTCCAAGGAACCCGACAGCACCTTCGATCTCTACGGCCCCGATTCGCGCAAGCCCGGCACCTTCGCCGCCAACTGCATTCTCGCCCGCCGCCTCGCCGAACGCGGCGTCCGCTTCATCCAACTCTTCCACCGCGGCTGGGACGCGCATTCGACGCTGCCGCAGCAGATCCGCGGCCAGTGCGGGCAGACCGATCAAGCCTCCGCCGCCCTGGTGCAGGACCTAAAACAGCGCGGCATGCTGGACGACACGCTGGTGGTCTGGGGTGGCGAATTCGGCCGCACCGTCTATTCGCAAGGCACGCTCACCGAAACCGACTACGGCCGGGATCACCACCCGCGCTGCTTCTCGGTCTGGCTAGCCGGCGGCGGCATCAAGCCCGGCCAAACCTACGGCGAGACCGACGATTTTAGTTACAACATCACCGAGAACCCGATGGACGTCCACGACCTGCACGCGACCATCCTCCACCTGCTCGGGATCGACCACCTGAAGCTAACCCACAAATTCCAAGGCCGCCACTACCGCCTCACCGACGTCCACGGCCACGTCGTCAAGCCTCTGCTGGCCTGACGAACGCGGCGGCTCACAGCCGCTCCCGGTTGTTCGAGACGAAGGTGGCTTGGTCCGATGAGGCCAAAGAGACACCGATGCTGACGCTTAAACTCCCCGTTTGCCCATGGCCCTTTGCGGCTCTTCTACTTCCCAGCCTCGTCTATGGCGCGGACTTGCTGGTGCTCTCAAACGGAGACACCCTACGCGGCGAGATCAAGAAGCTGGACGGTGATGTGATCACATTCTCCACTGACTATTCCGACGAAGATTTTCGGATTACCTGGAGCAAGGTAGTCCGCGTGGAAAGCGAACGCCACTTTCTCGTGGAGCAACTCTCCGGCGTCAGGTTGGCCGGGACGCTGCAGCCCGACAAGACCGGGGCCGCACCCCGCATTGGCGACACTTCCGTGCCACTCACGGAGATGGTGATGATCCGTCCCTATGAGACCAGCTTCCGCTCTCGCCTCGAAGCGGGATTTGACCTCGGGTTCAATATGACCAAGGCGAATGCAACCAAGCAGCTGACGGCCGGTACCGACATGCGCTACGAAGGGGAGCGTTTCGCCGCCCACCTGTCGGCCAACGCTTTTCTGAACCGGCAGGCGAATGCCCCTCGCACGCGCCGCTGGGAGGTCAGCCCGGATTACCGGTATCTGTTTGGGCGCTCCTGGTACTCATTGGCGAATGCCACCTTCTTCGGCAGCCGTGAGCAGCAGTTGGACTTGCGATCCTCCGTGGGCGGCGGCATCGGTCGGTATTTCATCCGTTCCTCCGTCCGGCACTTGGCGGTGGCTGGTGGCGCCGTCTGGACCCGGGAGCGCTACACAGACGGAGCGATCCCTCTGCAAACATCCGGGGAGTCTTTCCTGGTGGCTGAGTATGGCACCAAGCGCCTCAAGCTGGCTGATGTGCTGACGCGCTTTCACCTTTATCCCAGCCTGACGCGGCAAGGCCGCTACCGATCGAATTTCACGCTGGAACTGAACTTCAACCTCCCAGGTGACTGGTACATGAAGTCCAGCTACTTCAACAACTACGACAGCACTCCACCGGCGGGGTTGCCCCGCAACGATTTTGGTTGGCGCAATGGCTTTGGCTACAACTTCTGAGGTGAACTAGGCCGGCACCACGCGGACGTCTACTTCCAGGGTGTGGGCGCCGCCGCCGACGGTGATGCCCTTTACGGGGGTGACGTCGCCGAAGTCGCGGCCTAGGGCTAGGGTGATGTGGCCTTGGGCGGGTTGGACGTTGTTGGTGGGGTCATAATCTACCCAGCCGACGCCGGGGGCGAAGACGCTGACCCAGGCGTGCGAGGCTCCGGCACCCTCAAACCCGGCATCGTTGTGCAGGTAGCCGCTGACGTAGCGGGCGGCCAGGCCGTGGGCGCGCAGGGCGCCGATCATGACGTGGGCGAAATCCTGGCAGACGCCTTGGCGCTTCTCCATCACAACGCTTAAGGGCGTTTCGATCGACGTCGCTTTGGGCGTGTAGGCGAAATCGCGGTAGACCTGCGTCATCAGCGCTTGCGCGGCTTCGAGCACCGGCCGCTCCGGTGCCAGCGTTGGGGCGGAATAGGCTTCCAGCTCCGCCAGCCAAGGGACAAAGGGCGATTCCCAGGTGAACTCACTGGCCCGCAGGGCGGCAGGTTCGGCCAGGGAGGCCAGGTAGGCTCGCGTTTCTGAAGTGGTCCAGGGGCTGTGCGGTGTCTCGGCAGGCGGCCGGAGCTCCACCACGCCACTGGCGGTGATCACCAGTTCCATGTGGGCATCGAAGACCGCAAAGGAGCTGACATCGTTGCCAAAGTAATCCTGCCGCGAGGTGATGGCGGAGGGTTGAGGCTCGACCTTCAGCTGCCACTCCAGCAGCTTCTGGCCAGGCAGCAGCCGGGGCGTCAGGCGGGCTTCGGTCAGGCAATGCGAGACCGGGCCTTCGTAGGTGTAGCGTGTCTTGTGAGTAATCCGGCTCAGCATGGCTTCTTACAATGACTTCAGCCGGGAGGGCATGACATGGGTGAGATAGCGGCCCGTTAGCGCCTCCGAAAGATCATAGAGATCACTGCGGAGGCCGTTCAGAAAGACCTTCAGCGCGGCGGGCCGCCCGAGGCTGCGCATGTTGACCAACCGCAGCGCGCCCAGCGTCTTGGCGGCCAGGGCTTTCTCGATGTGGGGCGCGGACTGGGCATCAAGCGGCAACCGCGCCACCAGTTCGGCCAACGTGGCCAGCTGGAATCCAGCGGAGCGGGGATTGGTTTCGTCGGCCAGCAGAAGCTCCAGCACGGGGGCCACGCGCAAGGTGGTGAGATGGCGGCTCCGGTAGGTGATGGTGCTATCGGCGATCTGCAGCACCAGGGCCATCGATGACTCATCCGCCACGGAACCGGCCAAGCCGTGACGCAGTAACTCCGTGATCTGGAGGCCGCGTTCAATGCGGCGGCCGATCTCGAGGAAGCGCCAGCCATGGCCGCGCGTGGTGCTGTCGGAGAGCAAGCCCGCAAAGGCCGCCAGCGCCGAAATGGCTTGATCGAGGCTGGCCAGCATGGCGCCGGGCCGGTGCCGCACGAAGGAGGCCGACGAACCGGCGGCTCCATCGCCCAACTCCTGCAACACGCGCCAGGTGTCGGTGGAAAGACGTTCCTTGATGGGCCAGGCAACGCGGCGGATCTGTTTCAGGTTCCAGCCCAGGCCGGAAATGCCCGCCGGGTCGTGAATCATGCTGCCCAGCACGGTCTCCAACTGCTGCAGTTGCTTGGGGACGGCGGCGTTCAGGATCCATTCCGGCATATGGCCATAGCCCACAAGCAGACGCAACACGCTCTCCAGCCTGATCTGATGGGTGAAATCTTCTTCGCCCAATAGCGACGGCACGGCGGCACGCAGCACGCGGACCATCCATTCCACGCGCTCCGTATAGCGGCCCAGCCAGAAGAGATTGTCGGCCACGCGGCTGGGCAGCTGCGGGCTGACCGGAGGACGTTCTTCGCCGGCGGGGTCCGATTCAAAGGCCATGCGCGGATAAGCTGAGTCGTCCATCCGGCCCAGCACCCAGGTATCTTTGCTGGTGGCGCCTTCCTGCATCGAAACGACGGCCGATTGCGGCGAACTGGAGACACGGGTGAGTCCGCCGGGCATCACGGTGTAGCCTTCGCCATCCCAGGCGCAGTAGGCCCGCAACATGACGTGCTGCTGAGCCAACTGCTGATCGCTCCAGACGGGAGCCGTGGACAAGGCCACCACTTCCTGGGCCACATACTGTTCCGGACGCATGCGGATCTGCGCTGCCAGCTCGTCCAGCGCCTGCCGGTCCAGCGATGACCCCAACACGGGCCCGTGGCCATAGCGCGGGAACGTCGGCTTGATGACCAGCTCCCGCAGGTGGTCCAACACATAGCGCCGCTCCTGCGGCTGGCCACACCACCACGTGGCCACCGACGGCATCTTCAATTCTTCACCCAGCAAGTGCTGGCACAGCCCGGGTAGAAATGCCTTGTGCCCGGGTGTCTCCACCAGGCCGCTGCCCAATGAATTGGCCACCGCGACATTGCCGGCACGCACCGCCCGCAACAATCCCGGGATGCCCAGCAGCGATTCGCCGCGCAGCTCCAATGGATCGCAATAGGCGTCGTCCTGGCGGCGGAAGATCATGTCTACCGGGTCCAGGCCTTCCAGCGTTTTCAGGTAGACATGGTCGTCGCGGACAGTGAGGTCGGCCCCTTCCACCAACGGAATGCCGAATGCCCGGGCGAGATAGGAGTGCTCAAAGTAAGTCTCATTCAGCGGACCGGGCGTCAACAGCACCATGCGGCGGTTCCCGGGGGCGAGCGATAGCAATCCGTGACGCCGGGCCGAGAAAAAGTGATTCAGCGGCCGCACCGAGTGGCGATTAAAGATGTTCGGCAAGGACCGCACGCTCACCAGCCGGTTCTCCAGCGCGTAGCCCGCGCCCGAAGGCACCTGGGTGCGATCCGCAATCACCCACCAGCGGCCATCGGCCGAGCGGGCCAGGTCTACCGCGTGGAAGTGCAGCCGGATGTCACGCGGCACCGGCACGCCATGGCAAGGCCGCAGAAAGCTGGGGTTGGCAAAAACCAGCTCCGGCGGCAGGCGGTGCTGTTCGATCAACCGCTGGGGGCCGTAGCAATCGTTCAGGATCGCGTTCAACAGCCGCGTGCGCTGCGAGATGGCGGTCTCGAGGAAGCTCCACTCCTCTTCTGAAATGATGAGCGGAACCGGATCGAGCGGCCACAGCCGTTCCGACCCGTGCGGGTCGCCATACACGTTGTAGGTGATGGCGTTGGTGCGGATGATCTGGCGGGCACCCTGCAGGCGCCGGTCGAACTCGCCGGTACCCATATGCTCCAGGGACTCGGCAAACCGCTGCCAGTGGGGCCGCGCGAGGCCCTCCGGCCCGACGGCCTCGTCCCAGAAGGATGCATCCGGGCGATAGCGCCAGGTTCGGCCTTCAAGTTGGGGCGCCCTCGCCATACAAGATTAGTTATCGGCGCAAATCGAGCGTCGATGGAAACTCCGGATTGGGTTCAGGTTGCGGAATCGGCATCGTTCCCGTAGTCCCACTATAGGCAAGGAAGCGGGCTGCGCGCCGCGCCTGCGCCTCGTTCGCGTTCACCGGGAAAGTGTCATAGTTGCGGCCGCCGGGGTGGGCCACATGGTACGTGCACCCGCCGATGGACCGCTGGCTGGCCAGATCCAGCAGGTCGAACCGCAGCGGTGCATGCACCGGAATGTTGGGGTGCAGGCAGCGGGGCGGCTGCCAGGCGCGATACCGGACGCCGCAGACATATTCGCCATGCGTGCCGGTTGAACGCAGCGGCAGACGGCGGCCATTGCAGGTGAGGATGAACCGCTCATGCACCAGGTTCTTCACCCGAACTTGCAGACGCTCCACGGAGGAATCGACAAACCGCGTGGTGCCGCCCCCGCCGGGCTCTTCGCCCAGCACGTACCAGGGCTCAATACCTTGGCGCAGCTCGATTTCAACGCCGTCGTAGTTCACCGTTCCGTAGACCGGGAAGCGGAACTCAAAATGCGGCGCGAACCAGTCCAGCGAGAACGGATAGCCCGCGCGCTGGATGTACTGCATCACTTCAGCAAAGTCAGTTTCGACAAACTTGGGCAGCAGAAACTGGTCATGCAAGCGCGTCCCCCAACGGATAGGCGCTTCGCGGTAGGGCTGGCGCCAGAACACCGAAACCAGCGTCCGCAGCAGCAACTGCTGCGTCAGGCTCATCCGCGCATGGGGCGGCATCTCAAAGGCGCGCATCTCCAGCAAGCCCAGCCGTCCGGTACTGCTATCCGGAGAATAGAGCTTGTCGATGCAGAACTCCGCCCGGTGCGTATTGCCGGTTACGTCCACCAGCAGGTTGCGGAAAACGCGGTCAACAAACCAGGGCAGCTGATGCGGCGGCAGGCCGTGGCTGTCCACCTGATTAAACGCGATCTCCAGTTCGTAGACCGAATCCGGCCGCGTCTCATCGACGCGCGGTGCCTGGCTGGTGGGTCCAATAAACGTACCCGAAAACAGATACGACAGCGACGGGTGATTCAGCCAAAAGCCCACCAGGGACCGCAACAGGTCCGGCCGGCGCAGGAACGGGCTGTCAGCCGGATTGGCCGCGCCCATCACGATATGGTTGCCGCCACCGGTGCCGGTATGGCGGCCGTCCAGCATAAACTTCTCCGTGCCCAGCCGGCACAGGCGCGCTTCCTGATAAAGCTGCGTCGTGTCATCCACCAGTTCCCGCCATGACGCGGCGGGCTTGGTGTTCACTTCAATCACACCCGGATCCGGCGTCACCTTGATCTGCTTCAGCCGGTGGTCGTAGGGCGGCGTATAGCCTTCAATCAGCACCGGCAGGTGCAGCAGCGCCGCGGTATCTTCGACCGCGTTCACCAACTCCACATACTCTTCGGCGCTGGCCACCGGCGGCATAAACACATGCAGACGGCCCCGGCGAGTCTCCACCGAGAGCGCCGTGCGGACCACGGGTTCATCACTGTCGGAACCAATGGTCTGTTCCTGCACATCCTGCCGCGGCTGCGCGCCACTGGTGGGCGTGTAGGAAGGGACAGCAAACCGGCGCTGCACCGGCGGACCCAGCGGACCGCGCGGCGCAAAAGGATCAATCTCAAAGATCTGCTGCACCTTTGAAGGCGGCTCCCACTTCAAGCTCGGCAGCGGTAGACGCAGCCCCACGGGAGAATCCCCAGGCAGCAGAAACACGTGCCGGGCGCGCATCATCCACGTGCCGCTTTGCCACGCCGGGCCGTCCTTGCTGTAGTTGCGTTGCAACGGCAGGATGTAGCCACTGGGGGTGTTGAGGCCGCGCTCAAAGGTACGGCGCAGGCGGTCGCG
>JAPKYX010000130.1 GCA_026394075.1 Acidobacteriota bacterium | reverse complement strand
CGGGAGATCCCCTCGAAGCCGAGTTCGAACACCAGACTCGGCACGAGACTGCGCACCGGACCGAACTTCTCGATGGTGCTGCGCCGGACCACCGCGTCGACCGCCCGGATCTCCTCATCGGTGAGGCCCGAATAGGCTTTGCCGACGTTCAGGAAACGGTCGCCATCACGGACGGCGAAGGTGTAGTCAGAGAGCACCGTGGCGCGACGTCCATGGCCTTGCTCGGCGGCGGTGACCACGACGTCGAGCGTGCCGTAGGGCCGCTTCACTTTCAGCCAAGCTTCGCCGCGGCGGCCTGCCTCATAGAGGCTGCCCGAACGTTTGAGAAGGAGACCTTCGTTGCCCCGTCCCCGGGCAGCCGTGAATAGGGCTTCCAACTCCTCCAGGTTCCTCAGCGGCTGCTGCGGGCTGACGCGCAACGGCATGGCTTGCAGGAGGGCGCGCCGCTGTTCAAGTGGCGTGTCCACCAGCAGTTGGCCATCGCGGTAGATCAAGTCGTAGCCCATGAAGATTAAGGGCACCTTCGCGCGCAGCTCCTCGGGGACCTTTTTGCGCGCCAATCGCTGCTGCAGCAGGGTGAAGGGTAACGCCCGTTCCTCGCCCGCCTCCGTCACTCGCCACGCCAGCACTTCGCCATCGATGACCGCGCTGCCGGGGATGGCGGAGAGCGCGGCGACCAGTTCGGGAAACGCGCCCGTTACCTCTTCCATGCCGCGCGAGAAGATCCGCACTTGCCCCGCGCGGATGTGGGCCTGGGCGCGGATGCCATCGTACTTGTCTTCCACCCACCAGCCCTGGGCCAGCTCCAGTGGCGGCACGGATTCCAGCGGCTTGGCCAGCATGAACTCCATCGGATGAAACAGCGTCGCTTCTATCTGGTCCAGCGTGCCGCGCCGGGCGGCCAGGGCGACGTCCCACAGCCGTCCCAGTTTGTTATTCGCGGCGCGAAGGGCGTCGAGCGGCACGCCCATGGCCCGCGCGAGGGTCTCTTCCACCAATTTTTCCTGCAGGCCGATCCGCAGGTTGCCGCTGATGGCCTTGACGAAATAGCGCAGCGCTAGCGGGCGGTAGCGGAGAAAGGTTTCGACCAGAATGGAGTGCTTCAACGCCGTGCGCTTCGCCATGGCCAGACGCAGAAAGATCTCCTCGGCCACGCCCAAGGACAGGGGCTGCTGCTGGCTGACGCGGGTCATCAAGTGGCCCACGGTTTCGCCGGTATCACCTACTTCGCGCGAGCACAACCGCACCAGGTCCAGCGGCCAGCCGGAGGCCTCCACCAGTGCCTCGCGCAGTGCTGAGCCGCCAACGCTCAACGGGCCATCGACGGGCGCGCCACACAGGAAGCGCACCGCGCGCACCAGATCCGCGTCATCAAGGCCGGCCAGGTAGGCCGACAGGGCGCGGACCTTCCGCAGACGGCTGTTGGTGGCGGCCACTATTTCGCAAACCTGGGAGAGCGCGTCCATCGCTTAGGCCTCCGCTTCCAGTATTCGCCCTTGGCCGCGGGCGGCGGCGTCGATTCCGCGGGCTCGCAGAATCTGGGCGAGGGCTTCGGTGTAGCCGTGCACCAGATCTACTTGGCGGGCACCGGAGGCCTCCACCGTTTCGAGCAGTTCGTCGAAGCTGGCGTGGTCGGAGTAGGGAATCAACTCTTCGGCTCCGCTCCGGGCCCGGGCATTGGTTAAGGCAGCCCAGCCGGAGACGTAGGCGATCCGGCATTCCAGCGCCTCAAAGATGGAGCGCATCCCCGGTACCACCACCAACGCGTGGCCCTCGATGCGGCCCGCTTCGTAGGGTGTCCACCCAGGAAACGAGAACCCGGCGGCTTCGTAGACCGGGATGTAGCGGGCGATGGCGCCGTGGATCGCCGTGGGGATGCCTGCGTGGCACAAAACGTGGGCGATCTCCTGACCGCGGCCCAAGGGGTAGCCGAGAAACACGGGCACGGTGCCGTCGTCCAGGCACCCTTGTGCGAAGGTTGCGATTCGGGCTGCGGCCTGTTCTCGCGAAAGAAAATGGTAGATGGGAAGTCCGAAGGTGGATTCGATAATCAAGTGGTCACATGGGATCACCTGGGCGGTGGCGCCGCACAGGGGCGGGCGCAGCTTGAAATCACCGGTGTAAACGGTCCGGCGGCCCCCCAACTCGATCAGCAGTTGGGCAGCACCGAGAATATGTCCGGCTGGGTAGGCCGTCAGCCGTGCTTCGGCGAACTCGACCGGCTCGCCAAAAGTCATCGGAATCCCCGCCGGGGCCCCGGGCCAGCGCATCTGATAAAGGGTAAGTGTTTCCGGAGTGCCCCACGCCTGACCATGGATGCCGCGGGCGTGGTCGGAGTGGGCATGCGAGAGCCAGGCGTTCTCCACGGGACCCTGGGGATCCAGCCAGAGATTTATTCTGGGCAAAAAGATGCCGTCGTCGCGATATTCAATGAGACTCAAAGTAAAATGATGCCAACAATGTCGTCTTGCATCTATAAAGGCATGAATGGGGAAGTAGCACGGTGGATGCGCGCGGTTCTGACCGCGGCAGGCCTCTACAACTTGGCTTGGGGTGCGTTTGCGATTTTCTTCCCCCTCGCCGCCTTTGAGATGGTGGGCATGACGGTTCCGAATTACCCGGAACTGTGGCAGTGCATTGGCATGATCGTCGGCGTCTATGGCGTCGGCTATTTGATTGCGGCCTTTAATCCCTTGGTGCACTGGCCGATCGTGCTGGTGGGGCTGATGGGCAAAGTGTTTGGTCCGATTGGGTTTGCCTGGGCCGTCTTCAATGGGCGGATGCCGATGTCGATGGGCTGGACGATTCTGGCCAACGACTTGATCTGGTGGGTTCCGTTTGCCTTGATCCTGCACCATGCGCATGAGCATGCACTGGGCAAGCGGAGGGTCAGCAGTCCGGAGGTGCAGCGGTTTGCACTACGGACCAAGACGCAGATGGGCATCTCCCTGGATGAGCTGAGCCGTTTGTCTCCCGTGATGCTGGTGTTTTTGCGCCACGTCGGTTGCACCTTCTGCCGGGAGGCGCTCGCCGATCTGGCGGCGCGCCGGCGGCAAATTGAAGAGGGTGGCACGCGGGTGGTTCTGGTCCACATGGGGACTGAGCAACAGGTGGCGCCGATCCTGAAGCACTACCGGATGCAAGACATTGACCGGGTCTCCGACCAAAAGCAGTCGGTCTACCGGGCTTTTGGCTTGGGCCGCGGCCGCTTCCTGGAGCTGTTTGGACCCAAGGTTTGGTGGCGCGGCTTCCAGGCCGGCGTGCTGGCGCGGCACGGCGTGGGCACGCTGGTGGGAGATGGCTTCCAGATGCCGGGTGTCTTTGTCGTCTATCATGGCGAAGTGATCCGTAGTTACCGTCACCAAAGCGCCGCGGACCGGCCAGACTACTTGGCGCTGGCCGCTGATGAAGCGTATCCCCAGCCCGGCACCGTGGCTTAAGGCTGCCGATGGGCTCATTTACAATTTTCCGTTTCCGGGGCATTCCCGTACGCCTGCATTTCACGCTGCTGTTCCTGTTTGGATGGCTGGCGTTGAATGCCTGGAGTGAAGGCCGGGCGGCCCAGCGCGAGGCGCTGTTGTTTGGCGGTGTGCTGGTCTCCGTGCTGCTGCATGAGTTTGGCCATGCCCTGACAGCCCGGCGCTATGGCATCCGGATCGCCTCGATCACCATGTATCCGATCGGCGGCGTCGCGCAGATGGTGGACCGCCCAACGCCAATTCAGGAATTGTGGATTACCATCATGGGCCCGGCGGTGAATGTTGTACTCGCGCCGATTTGCTGGGCGCTGGGGTGGCGCGACATGGCCTATGTCAATGTCGGCTTGCTGATCTTCAACATGATCCCGGCGTTTCCCATGGATGGTGGCCGAATTCTGCGGGCCGTCTTGGCGATCCGCGGTTCCGAAGTGAGAGCGACCCGGATTGCGGCCTTGGTGGGCCGCGTGGTGGCGGGGCTGATGGCCATCTATGCGATCTATTCCAGTCAGTGGCTGCTGCTGCTGGTGGCCTACATGGTGTTCAATGGTGCGGGCGCGGAGCGTTCCTCCACCGAGGCCCGGCATTATTCAGCAGGCTTTTCGGCGCGGGACGCCATGATTCGGGAGTTCCACACGCTGGCGCACGGTTCCACGCTGGCTGATGCGGGGCGGCTGTTGATTGAAACTACCCAGACCGATTTTCCGGTGGTGCTGGGAGAACAGGTGCTGGGGTTACTGAGCCGCG
>JAPKYX010000284.1 GCA_026394075.1 Acidobacteriota bacterium | reverse complement strand
CGCTACAACTGGCGCTTTGACCGGCGGCCCGATGACGGCTCCGTGATGCACCGGTTTGACCCTTCCTATCTACTGCTGGACCCCTATGCGCTGGCCATTGTTGGTGGCGAAGAGTGGGGTTCGCTGGATAAGCTCCGCGGGCTGCGGCGGTGCCTGGTGGCGACCACGGATTTTGACTGGCAGTGGGATCAACCGCTGAACCTGCCACTGGCGGAAACGATCATTTATGAGATGCATGTCCGCGGCTTCACGCGGCACTCGTCATCGGGCGTTTCGGCGCCGGGCACGTTCCTGGGGTTGACGGAAAAGATCCCGTATCTGAAGGAGCTGGGCATCACGGCGGTGGAACTGCTGCCGGTGAATGAGTTCGAAGAATCCGACACGGACCGCGAGAACCCCACCACCGGCGAGCGACTGCTGAACCTGTGGGGCTATCAGCCGATCGGCTTTTTTGCTCCCAATGCCGCGTACGCCGCCAATTCTGCCAATGGTGGCGTGGTGGCCGAGTTCAAGGAGATGGTTCGGCGCTTCCATCAGGCGGGCATCGAAGTGATTCTGGACGTGGTCTTCAACCACACCTGTGAAGGCGATTTGCGCGGGCCGACGCGCAGCTTCCGGGGGATCGATAACTCGACTTACTACATTCTCAACCCTGCCACCGGCGAGTATATGAATTACTCCGGCTGCGGCAATACGCTGAACTGCAACCACCCCGTGGTCCGTCGCATGATCGTGGATTGCATCCAGTATTGGGTGACGGAGATGCATGTCGATGGCTTCCGGTTTGACCTGGCGTCAATCCTGGGACGTGGCCAGGATGGCAGCGTGCTGGCCAATCCGCCGTTGCTGGAAGAGTTGGCGAACTCGCCGGTTCTCGCCAACACCAAGCTGATCGCCGAAGCCTGGGATGCGGCGGGTTTGTATCAGGTGGGTACGTTCCCCTCCTGGGGCCGCTGGGCGGAATGGAACGGCAAGTTCCGTGACGACGTGCGGCGCTTCATGCGCGGCGAACCGGGGTTGACCGGCGTGCTGGCGACGCGCCTGCTGGGCAGCCCGGACCTTTACCAGACCAGTGCCCGCGAACCGTATCATTCGATCAACTTCGTCACCTGCCACGACGGCTTTACGCTGCGCGATCTGGTCTCCTATGAGTCCAAGCACAATGAGGCCAATGGCGAGGACAACGCCGATGGCGGCAACGATAACATCAGTTGGAACTGCGGCGTCGAAGGCGAAACCGATTCCGACCTGGTGAACGCTATCCGGTTACGCCAGCAAAAGAACTTCGCCACGCTGCTGTTGCTGTCGCACGGTGTACCGATGATCCTGGCGGGCGATGAGATGGGCCGCACGCAGAACGGCAACAACAACGCCTACTGCCAGGACAACGAGACCAGCTGGGTGGATTGGACGCTGGCCGAGACCAACGCTGGGCTGCGGCGCTTTTTTCAACAGCTGATCGCCTTCCGCAAGCGCAGCCGGTTGCTGCGCCGGACACGCTTTGCCTGGCTGGGCAACGGCGACTCATTGGCCATCACCTGGCACGGCACCCGGCGCCTCTCCGCCGATTGGAGTCATGAATCCCGCAGCCTCGCCCTACAGATCGGCGAGCGTCACGAGGGCGAGCAGCTATTCGTGGTCGCCAACGCCTACTGGGGCGGCCTGACGTTCGAGCTGCCGGAGTTCTCTCGCCCGTGGCGGAGGCTGGTGGATACATCGCTTGGCTCGCCAGAGGACTGCGCGGAACCGGGCGCGGAGTATGCGCTGAAGTCGCAAGAGTCGTACTTTGTCCCGGCGCGCACGGTTTGTGTTTTTGTGGCTTAGAGGGCCGGGGGCTTAGGTGCTCTCGGGCGGAAATTCGGCGGCCAAAATCCGTTCAATCTGTTCTCGCAATTCTGGCACCAGTCGGATCGAGACTTCCCACACCAGAGTGGCATCGAGAGCGGAGTAACCATGGACCACCCGGTGCCGGAAATCGATGATGCGGCGCCAGGGTACATGGTTGTGTCGCTCGCGTAGTTCCGCCGAGAGCTGATGGCTGGCTTCGCCGATGATGGTTAGGGCGTGGAGGATCGCATAGCGGTCCCGCCGGTCGCGCACGAAGCCATCAAAATCCATGGTCTGGGTGAAGGTGACTATATCGCCAGTGGCGGCCAGGATGTCTTCCAACCGGTCCAGGTCACGCTGCATACAGCACGACGCGGTCGCGCGCCGCTTCCTGCCGCACACGCGGCTTCAGCAATGCCTTTTGCCCCAAGTCCACCTTGCGGCCAAAGGCGGCTTGCAACTGCTCTTCCAAGTCGAACCAGCCCAGCCCCGGATGATAGCCGGGGCGAAACTCGACCATCAGGTCGATGTCTGAGCCGGAATGGAAATCACTTCTCGCCGCTGAGCCAAACACGGCCAACTCGCGGATCTCAAAACGGCGGCAGATCTCGGCCAGCATCTCGGCGGGAATGGAAACTCCTGAGGCGAGGGTCATGGCTACACTCCCTTTAGCTTATCGAGAATAGTGAGTTCCGCGAGAAACGGCGCGATCACCGTGGTGGCATTATCGTGGCGGTATCCCGAAGTACTCTCATCTCAAGGTTCCGCCACTACCGGCCAACTCGTGCGACGTTAGACACTGGAAGACTCCGCCGGACGCGGTCGCCAGTGGAGCAAGCGCCGCTCGACGCGCCCCACTAAGGCGGCCACCAATAGCACAAACGCGGCCAGAAACACCATGCCCGCAAAGACGCCCGTCGTGTCGAACACGCCTTCGGCCTGCGCGATCAGGTAGCCGATACCTTGCGTTGAGCCCAGATATTCGCCCACCACCGCGGCGATGATCGACATGCCGACGCTGATTTCCAGGCTCGAGAAGATCCACGCCAGCGCGCTCGGCAGCAACACGTGCCGCACCAACTGCCGTTCGGTCGCGCCCAGCATGCGCGCGTTATCCAGCAGCACGGGGTTCACCTCGCGCACGCCTTTCAAGGTGTTGAAGAAGACGATGAAGAAGACCACCGTCACCCCCAGTGCCACCTTGGACCAGATGCCCAGCCCGAACCACAACAGAAAGATCGGCGCCAGCACGACGCGGGGCAGGGAGTTGGCGATCTGAATGTAGGGGCCGAAAATGTCGCCCAACAAGCGCGACCTGCCGAGGACAAAACCGGCTGCAATGCCCGCCACTGAGCCCAGCCGCCACCACCGCCGAGGGTCGCGAGAAGAAGAAGGGATCCAGCCACCCGAATCGAGCTCCACCCTCCCACACTCCGAGAAACACCGCCGCCACGGCAATCCGTCCGGCCAGCACGCGAGGGTTGATCGATCTAGCCATGCGACTTGCCTTCCGTGTGATCTCCACCCAGCGCCCGGATCACTTCGCCCCGCAGGTCATGCCAGATGGCGCGGTACATCTCCGCAAAGCGCGGCTCCGTCTTCAAATCGAGCAATGGCCGTGGCCGCGGCAGGTCGATCTCATAGCGGCCCACCAAGTGGCTGCGCGGACCGGCGGATAGCACCAGTACTTCGTCCGACAGCGCGATCGCCTCTTCCAGATCATGCGTGATGAACAGCACCGTGGTCCCCGCCGCGCTCACCCAGTCCAGCAGCTCCTGCTCCATGCGCAGGCGCGTGTGGATGTCGAGTGCGGAGAACGGCTCATCCATCAACAGCAGATCAGGCTGCACGGCCAGACACTGGGCCAAGGCCACGCGCTTGCGCATGCCGCCGGAAAGCTCATGCGGATAGCGCGCCGAGAAGGCTTCCAGGCCCACTCGCCGCAGCCAGTCATGCGCGGCGTCCTGCGGGCGCCCCCGCAGTACCAAACCCAGCGAGGCGTTGTCGAGCACGCTTTTCCACGGCAGCAGCGCGTCTTGCTGGAACAGATAGGCGGCGCGCCGGTTCAGGCCCGTCAGCGGTTCGCCAAAACATTCCACCTGGCCCGCACTCACTGTCAGCAGGCCCGCTGCCAGATTCAATACGGTGGACTTGCCGCAACCGCTGGGTCCGACAATCGAGACAAACCGGCGGGGTGCCATCGTGAACGAGATACCTTCGATGGCCTCATAGCCCGAGTCGTATCGCTTGCTGACGGAGGAGAACTGGAGAGCCGCAGGCACTTACCGATCAAGTATAAACGGGCGCGCTCCGCTAAAATGGTGTGCGATGCCACCCATCACCAAACCCGCTGAGGGAGAATACCTGTCTTATTTCGGCCGCTACGTTTCGCTGGTGCCGGAGGGCGACATTATCGACCAGCTACAGACGCAGATCAGTACCACGATGTCGCTGCTGGGGAAGGTTTCTGAAGAGAAGAGCAGCTTCCGCTACGCGCCCGGCAAATGGAGCATGAAGCAGTCGCTCGGCCACATTATCGATACGGAACGCGTCTTCGCGTATCGCTTGCTGGCGGTGGCCCGCGGCGAGAAGGCCGCCTTGCCTAGCTTTGATCAGGACGAGTATGTGAATGGCGCCGATTTCGACGCGTGCTCCTGGGCCTATCTCAAGGCGGAGTTCGAGCTGGTGCGCCGGTCGACAGTGGCGTTGTTGAAGAATCTCCCGGAGCACGCCTGGGCGCGTTCCGGCACCGTCAGCGGTTCGCCGACCACTGCGCGCGCGCTGGCGTTCATCATTGCGGGGCATGAGCTGTACCACCAGGTCCTCTTCCGCGAACGCTATCTCGCTGCTTAGGGCCGCCGGCATTTGCTCCGCGCCGGGGATATACTCTTGGTGCTATGCAACGCCGCAACTTCGGAAAATCGTTCATCGGGGCCGCGATGGCCGCCGGTGCTGCTCCTGCTGCCGCCACGGCTGCTCCCACTGTGAACAAGCCTTGGGGTCCAGGAATTAAAGTCACGCTGCAGGCGGGCGCCAATCCCACCGACGAGGATCTGCGCTTCGTCCACCAACTCGGCTTGAAGTACGTCAACTTCCACCTGGACGCCAAGGACGCCACTCTCGAGAACTTCCAGCGCCTGAAGGGCAAGGCCGAATCGGCGGGCCTGAAGGTGTGGAACATCGGCCACATGGGCAACCGCAACATGGAAGAGGTAACTCTCAACCTGCCGGGCCGCGACAAGCGCATTGAAGAGTATAAGCAGTACCTGAAGAACATGAACAAGGTGGGCATCCGCTATGTCACCTATGCCCACATGGCGAATGGCATCTGGTCCACTGATCGCGAGACCACGCGCGGACCCGCACCGGCGCGTGCCTTCAACATGGCCAAAGGCGGCAAGGGCTACTGGGGCGGCAAGACCTACGAACTACCGCTGACCCACGGCCGCGTCTATTCCGAGCAGGAAATCTGGGACAACTGGGCCTACTTCATCAAGCAGGTGGCTCCGGTGGCTGAGGCGGAGAATGTGTTCATCGGCTGCCACCCGGACGATCCGCCGGTGCCCATGCTGGGCGGCATTCCGCGCTGTATCTTCGGCACCTTTGAAGGCCACAAGAAAGCGCTGGAGATTGCGAATTCGCCCAACGTCGGCCTCTGCTTCTGCGTCGGCACATGGCTGGAAGGTGGCGAGCTAATGGGCGCCGATGCCGTCACGGCGATCAAGCATTTCGGTTCACAGGGCAAGATCTTCAAGGTCCACTTCCGCAACATGTCCGCCTCGTTGCCGCACTTTGTCGAGACCTTTGTCGACAACGGCTACTACGACATGTACCGCGCCATGAAGGCGCTAGTGGAGGTCGGCTTTGACGGCAGCTTGATTGGCGACCACTTCCCGGAGATGATCGGCGGTCCCAAGGTGGCTGTCGCTTATACGATGGCCTGGCTCCGCGCCATGGCCCAGCGCGCGGAAAGTGAAGTGGGCGTCAAGGCGTAGCCTCCGAGCTGTTTGCAGTTGTTTTCAAAGGGGCCGTCAGCGATTTGCTGGCGGCCCTTTGCTTTACCCATTCACCGCGCTTTCGTATTGATAATGAAATCTCGATAAGTATAACGAACTAAACGAGATCCCCGGTTGTCGCCGCCCCGTCAATTGCGATATGCTTTCCGCGGTTGACAACGCGCCGCGGAGAACGATCTGGCCGGGCGCAAGGAAAGAAAAGAGAGGCTTCCCCCGTATGGCGAGCAATCGTGGCGTAGCATTTATCGCACCCGGCAAAGTTGAGGTGCAGTCGATTGATTATCCGAAGCTGGCGATCGGATCGCGCCGTTGCGATCACGGCGTGATCTTGAAGATCGTCTCCACTAACATCTGTGGCAGCGATCAGCACATGGTCCGGGGACGCACTACCGCGCCCGCCGGCCTGATTTTGGGTCACGAGATCACCGGTCAAGTAGTGGAATGCGGCCGCGACGTCGAGTTTTTAAGCGTCGGCGACATCGTCAGCGTCCCCTTCAACATTGCCTGCGGACGTTGCCGCAACTGCAAGGCCGGTCAGACCGGCATCTGCTTGAACGTCAACCCCGCCCGTCCCGGTGCCGCCTACGGCTACGTGGACATGGGCGGCTGGGTGGGTGGCCAGGCGGAATACGTGATGGTGCCCTACGCCGATTGGAACCTGCTGAAGTTCCCGGACAAGGATCAGGCCATGGCGAAGATCAAGGACCTGACGCTGCTGTCGGACATCTTCCCCACCGGCTTCCACGGTGCGGTGACCGCTGGTGTCGGACCCGGCACGATTGTCTACATCGCCGGTGCCGGCCCGGTCGGCTTGGCCAGCGCGGCCTCCTGCCACCTGCTGGGCGCGGCCTGCGTCATCGTGGGCGACATGATTCCGGAGCGCCTGGCCCAAGCCCGCAGCTTCGGTTGCGAAACCATCGATCTGCGGCAACCGGCCTCGCTGGCTGATCAGATCGCTGCCATCGTGGGCG
>JAPKYX010000222.1 GCA_026394075.1 Acidobacteriota bacterium | reverse complement strand
ACCGGGACATGATCCGCAAGGACACGATCGACATCGTCTACCGTACTGAAGACGAAAAGTTCCGCAACGCCGCCAAGGAGATCAAGGCCGCCCACGAGAAGGGCCAGCCCGTGCTGGTGGGCACGATCTCGGTGGAGAAATCCGAGCGGCTGTCGGCCATTCTCAAAAAGAACGGCATCCGGCATGAAGTGCTGAACGCTAAGAATCACGAGCGTGAAGCGTCCATCGTGGCGCAGGCCGGGCGCAAAGGCGCGGTGACGGTTTCCACCAACATGGCCGGCCGCGGTACGGACATTCTGCTGGGCGGCAACCCGGAGTTTATGGCCAAGGAAGTGCTCCGCAAGCAGGGCAAGGATGCGGATGCGTACCAGATCGCGGCCATCGATTCACCGGAGCGCAAGGAATGGGACACGCTGCTGGCCAAGTTCCGCGAGGAGACCGACGCGGAGCGCAAAGAAGTGCGCGAAGCGGGCGGCCTCTACATCGTGGGTACTGAACGCCACGAATCCCGCCGTATCGACAACCAGCTCCGCGGCCGCGCCGGCCGTCAGGGCGACCCCGGCATGTCGCGCTTCTACCTGTCGCTGCAGGACGACCTGCTGCGCATCTTTGGTGGCGAGCGCATTCAGAACCTGATGCTCCGCCTGGGCATGACGGAAGACGAACCGATCGAGTCCGGCATGATCACCAAGCGCATCGAGGCCGCGCAGAAGGCCGTCGAAGCGCAGAACTTCGCGGCCGACGACGTCATGAACAAGCAGCGCCTCGCCGTCTATTCGATGCGGCGCGCGTTGCTAGAAGGGGCGGACCAGAAGGAGCGGGTCACGGAAATGGTGGAAGGCATTCTCACCACCTTTGTCGACATGCGCTGCCCGGAAAAAGAGCATCCCACCACCTGGGACTTGGCCACGCTGCAATCCGACATCCTGACGCAGTTCGGCGTCCGCATCGAACCCTCGCAGTTGGGCGGCCTGACCCGCACTGAAATTGAAGACACCGTTCGCGAGCGCCTGCTAGCCCGCTACGCCGAAAAGGAGCGGATGGTCTCGACGCCGGTGATGCGGGAAACCGAATGCATCATCATGCTGAACGTCATCGACAACCAGTGGAAAGACCACCTGCTGTCAATGGATCACTTGAAGGAAGGCATCGGCATGCGGGCCTACGGGCAGAAGGACCCGCTGATTGAGTACAAGAAGGAATCCTACAAGATCTTCCAGGACATGATGGACCGGATCGAAGACGAGAGCGTCCGGTACCTCTACTTCCTGCAGCTGGCGGATGGCGAAGAGGGCCGTCCTTCGATGCCGTTTGATAGCGGCGACGAGGAAGAAGTGAACATCGACCTGGCCGAGCCGGAGCCGGCAGCGGTGGTGGCGGCGCAAAACTCCGTCGCCGACTTCACCCGCAACATCCAACGCAAGAAGGAAAAGGAAATGGCCGCGCTCCAGTTTGTGGGCGGTGATTCTTCCGGGAACCAAACCGCGGCTCCGGTTGTCAATAGTCAGAAGGTTGGCCGCAATGACCCATGCTGGTGCGGCAGCGGGAAGAAATTCAAAAAATGTCACGGTGTGCAATAGCATTTTCGGTGTTGCTGGCGGCGTTGCCCGCACAGGCAGCTGTCTGGCCGGTCGCGTTTCAGGAATTCGCCCGCCAGGGTGAGCCTCGGGCGTGGAAAGCGACGGATGGCGTCGCCTTGTGGACGGAGTATGGCCTGGAGACGGCTGAATCGGCCGAGTTCAAGTCCGGCGACCGGGCTTTCACCGCGACGGCCTGGCGGTTCAAGGATGCGACCGGCGCCTTGGCTGCCTGGCAGTTGCAGCGACCCACCGCGGCCAAACCGGCCAAGGGCATGGAACTGGCCGCCAGCTTCCCGGGGGGCATTGTTGCCGCCAAAGGCAACTATTTAATCCGGGTTGAGGGTGCCAACCTGTCCGGGTCGGAGATCTACCCCGTTTTCGATGGTCTGCCCGGGTTCCGGGAGCAGTCGCTGCCCAGTTTGCCTTCGTACCTGCCGCCGACGCGCGTCGCGAACTCTGAGCGGTTCGTGCTGGGAGAAAAGTCCCTGGCGTCATTCCTGCCGGGCTGGTCGGCCGAGCGGGTGGGCCTGGACTTGGGCGTCGAGGTGCAGGTTTCGCAGGTGGCCTTCGGGGCAGGGGAGGCCAAGGTGGCGATCTTCCGGTATCCCACCCCGCAACTGGCCCGGCTGAAGGCGGCCGAGTTTGAGGGCGACCAGAAGTTGGCGGTCCACCGTAGTGGGCCGCTGGTGGCCGTCCTGATGGCCCAGGACGGTTCGGCGGTGGATCGGCAGGCCGGAAGTGGTCTGTTGAGCGTCATCGCCTACAGGGGCGTTGTGATGCAGAATGAGCCCAATCCGAACCAACCCATCAAGGATGCGGCCAATATGATGCTGAGCATCTTTACCCTGGCCGGGGTTTTGCTGGTGCTTTGCCTGGTGGGCGGACTGGCCGTTGGAGGATACCGGATCTATTCTGACCGCAATGCCGGACCCGGCGGCAGCACGTTCCAGGCCCTCCATCTGGGTGATCGCTAAGTTCCTTTTGATCGTCCCTCTTACGGGCAAAAGGCACAGAGTTTCCACAGGTTTATCTCAGCCGTTGCACACTTTACGGTTTTCAGCTGGAATGAGAAAGTGTCTATTAATCAGGTAGATAGAGGCACTTTCTGTGATCCGTCTTTTTCTGTTGACTTGCCTAGGCCCAACGCCGTAGACTTCAAATCACAAAGGTTTTGACGGGTTGCGTTTCCGTCGAAATCGATTCTCCCAATCAACATCCCCCGGCAATCCCGGGGTGTAAAAAGGCCCACCTTTCGGTGGGCCTTTCTTTTTCAGTGGAGCGGCTGACAACGCTTAAAGCGTTCAGTGAGAAAACAACGCCAACCTAATGACCAGCGCCGACTTCCTCATGCACCACGATGGGCTTCGGGAGGGCCGGGATGTTCACCAGCATGTCTTCTTTGCGCTTCACCAGGGTGGAGGTATTGAAACTGGCCAATTCAAACGTGTGGCCGTGGGTAATGGCATCCGTGGGGCAAGCCTCGACGCAGAAGCCACAAAAGATGCAACGGTTGTAATCTATGTTGTAGACCGTGGCGTAGCGTTCACCGCCGGAGATCCGCAACTTCTCCGTGTTCTCGGCCGCTTCGATATAGATGCAATCCGACGGGCACGCGGCCGCGCACAGGAAGCAGGCGACGCACTTTTCGAGGCCGCTTTCGTCACGCTGGAGCAGGTGGCCTCCGCGAAACCGCTCCTGAAAGTTGGGCGGCGCGTCCGGGTAGTCCTCGGTGATAGTGGGCTGCAGCATCTCCTTGAAGGTGATGCCCATTCCCTTGCTGATGGCGCCCGCGGCGCTGAGTACGTCTTTAATGGAAGGCATGCTCTTGCAACCAGATTACCCTTTTCTCTTCCGATAAGCCAATACCTCACCCGGAGGCATTAATTCTTTGACCCTCAACCACTTTTCCATTCCGGTACGTACTCGCCTGGAAGGAACGGATCCATTCCCGCCCGCCGCCCCAGTTCCAGCATCTGGACCTTGGAAAACCCTTCCATCGCCAAGCTGATTTCGCCACCGGGTTCGATCAGAAAAACAGTGGGCACATGGCTCAGTCCAAACGCGTTGGATGTCGGGTAGCCGTCTTCGGCGCTGTCCATCAGCATCGGAAACCGGATTCCGAACTTGGAACAGAAGCTCTGCAGCGCCCCGGCATGATCCTGGCCGATGCCAATAACATCCAGCGTCCCGGCGGCGGCCACGCGGTCCAGAAACGGGAACGTCATCTGGCAAACCGGGCAGCTGACCTTCATGAACGCCGCCACCAGCGGCTTGTCGCCGCGGAGTGAAGCCAGTGAGGTCTTCTCACCGGTCAGTTGACGCAGCAAACCCGCTGGGGCCATCGAACCTGGATCAAGCAACTGAATCATCGACGCTTGAAACCTGCGCTAGCTCTTCTGGTCCTTCACAAAGCTCAGAATGTCGAAGCGATTGATCTTGCGGTCCGGGAAGAAGCTGTTGACGGCGTCCGTCTCGTCGTTGAAGATCTCAAAAATCGTGGTCAGCTTGGTGATCACCATCAGCTCCAGGTTGCGCTTGTTCAGCCGGAGCAGCTTCATGCTGCCGTCTGCCTTCTGCATACTGGTGGCGGTCATCACCAGCGTGCCCAGGCCGGTTGAATCGATGTAGTCGCAGTATTCCAGGTTGAGAACCAACTGCCGGATGCCCGCGTCCTGCACCGCCTTGATGCGGTCCCGCAGCTCCGACGCCGGCCCGCCTAGCACCAGGCGGCCATCGACATCGATAATCTTGACTCCCTCGCGCTCCCGCTCATTCATGTCAAATTGCATATTTCTCCTTAGGGTTGGCGGATGCCGAACTGATGTCGGCTGAGCCGAAACTATCCGGGGTTCCCCCGAAATGCCGCTTCAGGTGAATTCGGAAACGCGTTCCCTCGCCCACCGTACTCTCCACATCGATTGTTCCATTGTGCGCCTTCACGATCCAGGCTGCAAAGCTGAGTCCCAGGCCGAGCCCTTTTTCCGGATCCTGCCCGGAGACGCGATAGAACCGGTCAAAGATGTGGGGCAGTGCTTCGGCGGGGATGCCGCAGCCCGTGTCGGCCACTTCCAGCTGGATCCGGTCATCCGCAGCCAGCCACTGCAGCGTGATCTCGCCGCCGGAGGGCGTGTACTTGATGGCGTTGGAGACCAGGTTGGACACCAGCCGCTCCATCATTACCCGGTCCGCCTCAATCAGGCATGGCGCGGGCCCGTGCGAAGCCAGGCGGACGGCTTTGGCTTCGGCCAGAATCAGGAAGTGGTCGGAGATGGTATCGATCAGCGCGGCCAGGTCCAGTTCCACCGGATGCAAGGGCAGTTGGCCGCTTTCGGCCTGCGCCAGGTGCAGCAACGCGCGGATGGTGTTTGAGAGCCGCTCGACGTCTTCCAGAGACTTCATGATGGCGTCGCGGTACTGTTCCACGGTGTCCGCCGTCATCAAGGCCACTTCCAGCTGGCCTCGAACCACGGTCAGCGGCGTGCGGAGTTCGTGGCTGACGTCGGTGGAGAACTGGCGCGTTTGTTTAAAGGACTCTTCCAGCCGTTCCACCATCCGGTTGAAGGTGGCAATCAGGTGGTCCAACTCGTCACCCGCTCCTCGTTGCGGCAGCCGCATGCTGAGGTTGGACCCGGAGATGGCCTCGGTCGAAATGGCCAGTTCCGTCAAGGGACCTAAGGCGCGCTTGGAGACAAACCAGCCCAGCAAACTGCACGCCAAAATCATGGCCGGTAGCAGCGCAAAGTAGTAGGTGGTGAAGCGCCGCAGAATGGCTTCGTTGTCGGCCAGCGACTTGCCGATGGCGACGTAGAACGGCCGCTTTTCGTCGATCACCATCCCGGACCGGACCATGTAGGGCGTGCCGTCACTGCCGCGCCGGATTGCCGTGCCGCTCAGGTTGGCGGCCATGGCCGCGCGGATACGGTCCGGTGGCTCCGCGCCCAGCAGCTTGTATTCCTCAGATATCTCCAGCACGTTGCCGTTGGCTTCAGCGATCAGGCAGATCTTGCGCAACCGTTCGACAAAGAACGCTTCCTCCGGGTCATCGCGATCAAAGCTCCACGTGGGTGTTTGCTTCTCGATGTTGAGGTAGCCCTTGACCGCCCCCCACTCTTCTTCGAGAATCGCGCTGACCTGATCGTTCAGAATCGAGTTCAACACGCCGCGGAACAACAGGCCGACGCCCGCCAGCAGCAGTGCGAAGAAGATGACGTAGCTGAAAGTCAGCCGGAAACGGAGCCAGCGCGTGATCCGGCCAGCGCCCCGCCAGCCCAGCACAGGCGATGGCGCCATGGCCTAGGTGCCCTTCTCGCTCTGTCTTTCGCCGCCCTTTTCCGGCGTGTCGATCATGTAGCCAATGCCGCGGACCGTCTGGATCATCTTCACCAGATACTTGTCGTCGATCTTCGATCGCAGGTGGCGGATGTAGACATCGACGATGTTGGTCAAGCCGTCGTAGTCCATGTCCCAGACATGTTCGACGATCATGGTGCGCGAAAGCGGGCGGCCGCGGTTGCGCATCAGGTATTCGAGGATGGAGAACTCTTTGGGGGCCAGTTCGATCGCATCGTTGGCGCGCGTCACGCGGCGGCGGATGCAATCAAGGGTCAGATCACCCACCTGCAACCGTTCCGGTGTCGGCTGGCCTCGCCGCAACAGCACGCGGACCCGGGCCAGCAACTCGACAAACGCGAAGGGTTTGGTGAGGTAGTCATCTGCTCCCACCTCCAGACCCTTCACGCGGTCATCCACGCCGCCCCGGGCCGACAGCACCAGCACAGGCGGCGACGTGCGGCGGTTGCGGATCTTTTCGAGCACCTTCAGCCCGTCCATGTCGGGCAGCATCATGTCCAGGATGATCAGGTCATACTCCGCCGCATGGACCATATCGAGCGCACTGCCGCCATCCCCCGCGGTGTCCACCGCATAACCGGCGCTCTCCAGGCCACGGCTGACAAAGTCCGCGATCCGCTTCTCGTCTTCTACCACCAGAATGCGCATATTCCGCGTCCATGATCGCACGGCAGCCACCGGCCTGGGTTGCCGTCCGGACAATCACTGAAGGTCGGCCAAAGCAGGTGCTCCCGGCGAGGTTGATATACTGAAAGGCGAAACCATCTGTCCCTGGGACCGTTCGGGTTTCAACAGAACCCTATGCAAGCTAATGATCTACGTCCGGGCATGGTGATCAAGTTCAACAACGAACTGCATTCCGTGCTCTCCGCCACGCACCGCACTCCCGGCAACCTGCGGGCTTTCGTTCAAGTGAAGATGCGCAACCTGCGCAACGCCGCCACGTTTGAACACCGCTACGCCTCCACCGACAACGTGGACCGCGTCTCGCTGGATGAGCAGAAGATGGAGTACCTCTACGCCGAGCGCGAAGACTACTTCTTCATGAACACTGAAACCTACGAGCAGATCCACCTCACTTCGGAACTGCTGGGCGATGCGACGTCCTACCTGATTGGCGGGATGATGGTGGCTGTCACGTTCTATGAGAACAACCCCATCTCCGTCGATCTGCCGCCCTCGGTGGAACTGACGGTGGTCGAAACCGAGCCCGGCATGAAGGGCGCCAGTGTTTCGAACGTCGGCAAGCCCGCCAAGATGGAAACCGGACTGATCGTCACAGTGCCGCCGTTCATTGGCGAAGGCGAAAAGATCCGCGTCTCCACCACCGACGGCACCTATCAGGCGCGCGCGTAGCTAGCTCTGCCAGCCCCATGCGTCAGCTTGGGGCTACTCCCCAAAATGGAAAAAGCCCCAAGCCCACGCATGGGGCTACAAGCTATCCGGCTACTGGTCAGCCTGCTGGGTCTCTGGAGTGCTCACCCGGAATGGGTTGAAGTCGGTGGCGACGTCAAACACATCCACTCCCTCCGCCCGCTTTAGCCGGTTCACCACCAGATAGGTCACCGGGGTCATGGCCGCTTCGTACAGCACCTTGAACAGGTAGCCTGAAAAGATGAGGTTGATGATGTCGCCCACCGGACGCACAAAGGCGAAGGCGACGATCATGAAGACCGCCGAATCCACCAATTGGCCCACCATGGTGGAGCCAATCGTCCGCATCCACAGCTGCTTGCCATCGGTGCGCAGCTTCATCACCGCCATCACCCAGCTGTTGGCGAACTCGCCGCACCAGTAGGCCACCAGGCTGGCCAGCACAAAGCGCGGGACGGTGCTGAGCACGGTCTCAAACGCGGCCTGATCCTTAAACTGCGGTGCCGGCGGCAGCCATAGGATGGTCTGGCTAAAGATCACCATCAGCACCGAGGCGAAAAAGCCGGACCAGATCGCCTTGCGGCTGGCGGCGTAGCCGTATACTTCCGTAAACACGTCGCCGAAAATGTAGCTGAACGGAAACAGCACCTGTGCCGCGCCGATCAGCAACGGCCCGACGGTGAACCCGGCAATTTGCCAGGGCCCCAGGGCCACCAGTTTGGGCCCAATGATGTTCGACACCAGCAGCACGGTGACGAACGAGACCAGGAACCAGTCGAAGTACTTGAACTGCTTCAAGTTCGCTGCATCGACATTCCGAGGGGACAGCCGTTTCGCGTTTGACATGGACTTATAGGATGCCACGGACTCACCCCCGCGGTTTACAATCGCTCACCGCGCCGTGTCCGGATTGAAAGAATTTGCACCCCAACGAGCCAGAATCATAAGGTCCGGCGCCACTGCTCATAAACAACTACAATCACGGCATGCCAGGACTTGGGATGGTGCCGCTAGAAGAATGGAAGGAACGGACCTCTCTCGTCTTCAGCCGCCGCGGCCCGACAACGCTCCAAGTGGATGCCGCCTATGCCATCTACTACGCCAGCCGCACTGAGGAAAACGCTGACCGGCTTTACTTCCTGCTGGAGAAATACCTGCGGGAGCATTCCGGAAGATGGAGCAGTGCCGACCGCAACTTGCGCAGCGGCGGCCTGATGCAAGCCGTCTATAGCCTCTCGCGCCAACACGCCCATGCCGGTCTTGGCCTCGCCCAGTTCAGCACCGAGAAGAAGCAGTACGGTGAGGAACTGGTGTCGGAGGTGGACGCTCTCCAATTCTGGAAAGAGCAGCGCCAGACAATTGCCCAGCGGTTCTTCGAAAATTGCAGCCTGGACTGGAAGGTCGGTGCAAAGTTCGCTCTCGGATTGAGCGCGGGAATCGCGACGACAGCTAATGCGTACAACATCGCCGATGGCGCTCTCGTCGTCAGAAAGTTGGTCAATCAGATCGCCGCGAAAGCGGTTGACCCGACCGTGATGGCCGAAGTCCTTCAATTTATCGAACGGAGCGGCATGATTTCGGAGGCGACCAGGGAATTTGCTGGCTCCCTCACGCCGGCGTCATCGACGCGGGAAGTCCCCACGCCGCTCTGCTGGCCTTAATGCGTATTGTCGAGCGCGAGCGAAACCGGCACCTCCGGGGTGCCGCGCAAAACACGCTCGCCGCTGGAGCCCGGGCCGCCGGACTGGTCCTCGATCCAACGCAAGCCTCCCAGGCCATCATCGGTGCCGCCACGGCCATCGCCAATCTCACCCAGCGGATCTACCTGATCAACCGCAACTGCAAGGAACGCCGCCGGGCCAACGAGATGATCGTTGGCGCTAGTGCGAGAATCGATGCCAGCGTTTTTGGCTCTCACCCGATCCTTGGTTGCTACTTCCTGGTAGCGGCCGAAAGCAGCACGATTCTGGCCTTCTTCGGCAACTTCGGCAACAAAGGATGGATGGATGAGGTGGAAGATGCGGTGAAGAAACACCTCGCGCCCCTGCAGGATCTGTGCGGCAGCTACATCGACGATTGCAGCTTCCACCTGGTTCGCGACGGCAAGCCCGTGTACGCCATGCCCGGCAAATGGAAGAGACTGAAAAAGTGGAAGAACGGCAAGTGGGACACGGAGAAAACTGAGCCGGGCGGTGAGGTTGCAGGCGAAGCCTCGGACCTTGATTAGTGCTGCTTTTCGCGCCGCCAGCCGGGATGCCGGACCCAGCTATCTCTTCATTCAACCCGCCAGCCCAGGTCCGCAAGGTGGCCAATGATCGAAACGCGACCACCATGCTAACCTAGTAAAGGTCCGCAGACTGCCCTCCCGGAAACGCAATTCCAGCAGTTCAGGCTCCTGGGCGCGTGCTCGCGCCGTTTAAGAATAGTGTTCGGCTACCTCTAATGTTCGACAATCTTTCAGAGAAGCTGCAAAAGGTTTTCAAGAACCTCCGCGGCGAAGGCAAATTATCGGCTGAGAACATGGAAGCGGCGCTGCGCGAGATTCGCCTGGCGCTGCTCGAAGCCGACGTGCACTTCAAGGTTGTTAAGCAGCTGATCGAGGCCATCAAGGAGAAGGCCCTCGGCGAAGAAGTGCTCGCCTCGCTTTCCCCTTCCCAACAGGTGGTTAAGATTGTCCGCGATGAGCTGACCAAGATGCTGGGCACGCACACCGCGCGCCTGCGTTTTGCCAGTGAACCGCCCACCGTGGTGATGATCGTCGGCCTCCAGGGCTCCGGTAAGACCACCTCCACCGCCAAGCTGGCCAAGTGGCTGGTGAAGCAGGGCAACAAGCCGTTGCTCGTCTCCGTTGACGTCTACCGCCCGGCCGCCCGCAAGCAGTTGTCCGTGCTGGCCAAGCAGTTGGGTGTGTCGATCTATGAGGGGCCGGAAGGTGAGAACAATCCGGTTGAGCTGGCCCGTGGCGCGCGCCGCGAGTCGATGCAGCTGGGCCGCGACATCATCCTGGTGGACACCGCCGGTCGCCTGCACATCGATGACGAACTGATGGGTGAGTTGGGCCAGTTGAAAGAACTGCTCAACCCCACCGAGATCCTGTTCGTCGCCGACGCCATGACCGGCCAGGATGCCGTCAAGTCCGCCGAGCAGTTCCACCAACGCCTGGGCATCACCGGCGTCATCCTCACCAAGATGGACGGCGACGCCCGCGGCGGCGGAGCCCTTTCGATCCGCGCCGTCACCGGGCAACCGCTGAAGTTCGTCGGCACCGGCGAAAAGCCGGACGCCATGGAACCGTTTCACCCGGACCGCGTGGCGCAGCGCATTTTGGGCATGGGCGACGTGCTCAGCTTCATCGAGAAGGTCGAACAGACCATCGACATGAAGCAGGCCGAGTCGATGCAGCGCAAGCTGATCGAGAACGATTTCACGCTCGAAGATTTCCGCGACCAGTTGAAGCAGCTGCGCAAACTGGGGTCGCTGGAAAGTATTCTCGGCATGCTGCCCGGCATGGGCGCGCTGAAGGAATTGAAGAACGCCAAAGTCGACGAGAAAGAGCTGACCAAGATCGTCGCCATCGTCGACTCGATGACTTTGCAGGAACGTTGGAACCATCAGATCATCAATGGCCAGCGCCGGCGGCGGATCGCCAAAGGCAGCGGCACTGAGGTCTCCGACGTCAACAATCTTTTGAAGCAGTACGCCCAGGCCCGCAAGATGATGAAGAGCTTCCAGGGCGGGCTGGCGTCAGGGGCCCTGAAGAAGGGCATGAAGTTTAAGCTGCCGACGATGGAGGACCTGGCGAAATTCCGCTAGGTCCCCCCACGGTGCATACTATATTTTGAGCGAGAGTTGAGGGATTTGTTTCTATGTTGATGATTCGTTTAGCCCGTTTTGGCGCCAAGAAGAAGCCCACCTACCGTTTGGTGGTGATTGAGAAGGAACGCGCGCGTGACAGCCGTGCGGTGGAGATTGTCGGCCACTACAACCCGGTCTCCAACCCGGCCGTAGTCAGCCTGAAGCATGAGCGGATTGCCCACTGGCTGAAGTCCGGTGCTCAGCCGTCCGACACCGTCGCCCGGTTGATGAAGAACAACCCGGCACCCGCAGCCGCTTAACTGCCCGCGCGGAATCCGCTCCCTTGCGGTCGCGGCTCGGTCATGAGATGTTCTACCGAGCCGTGACCGCAAGGGAGCGGACCTGCGCCGTTGGTCTGGTAGACTCCAACGACTGAGGTGCCCGAATGAAAGAACTGATCGAAGAGATCGCCAAAAGTTTGGTGGATGCACCCGACGCCGTAGCCGTGCGCGAGATCGCTGGCGAACAAGGTACTGCGTCAGGCGTGACCGTGCTGGAGCTGAAAGTGGCCGCCGGTGACCTGGGCAAGGTGATCGGCAAACAGGGTCGCACCGCGCGGTCGCTGCGTTCGCTGTTGAATGCCGCGGGCACCAAGTCCGAGCGCCGGTACATGCTGGAGATCGCTGAGTAGGCTGCGGCCGCCCGTGCACGTGATCCCATCGTGAGTGCTCCTGACCTGGTGACCATCGCCACGCTGCGCCGGCCGCGCGGCAACAAGGGCGAGCTGGTGGCGACCCCGCTGACTGATCACCGTGACCGGTTTGCCGCTCTCAGCCGCGTCTTCGTTGGGGGCAAGCCGTTGCCGCTGGAGAAGGCGTGGTGGCATGGCGAAGATCTGGTGTTGAAGTTTGCGGGAGTCGATTCAATCTCGGCCGCTGAACCGCTGGCGGGCCTTGATGTCGAGATACTCCGCGAAGAACGCGTGCCGCTTCCGCCAGGCGAGTATTATCTTTCTGATCTGATGGGCTGCACGGTCTTTGATGGCGGCCCGGAGACCGGGACGTTAATCGGCCAGGTGACCGGCTGGGAAGAGTTGCCGGGGCAGGTGGTTCTTGAAGCTGGCGGCGTTGAGTTTCCCTACCGGCTGATTACCGCCGTGGACCTTCAGGCCAAGCAGATCACGGTCCAGTTGCCCGAAGGGCTCCGCGAACTGAATCTCGACTAACGCCCTCGTTGTAGCCCCACCCCGCGCCATGAATTTCGACATCGTCACCATCTTCCCGGACTTCTTCGACGGCCCGTTCCGCTACGGAGTGGTGGGCAAAGCGATCGAATCCGGTCTGGTGACGGTTTCCACCCACAACCTAAGGGACTGGACCCACGACCGGCACAAGACCGTCGATGACCGGCCCTTCGGTGGCGGCGAAGGCATGGTGATGAAGCCCGAACCGCTGTTTGCCGCGGTCGAAGCCGTCAGGAAGCCCGGCCAGCGCGTCGTGTTGCTGTCGGCCCAAGGGCGACCCTTCACCCAGGCGATGGCCCGGCAGTTTGCCGCCGAACCCGGGTTGCTGCTGATCTGCGGCCGCTACGAAGGGATCGATGAACGCGTGGCGGAGCACTTGGCGGACGAGGAAATTTCCGTGGGCGACTTTGTCCTGTCGGGCGGGGAATTGGCCGCCGCCATTCTGGTGGATGCCATCTCGCGGCTTCTGCCTGGAGTGGTCGGCAATGAGGCCTCCACCGTCCACGAATCGTTCAGCGGCGAAGGCGGGGCGCACATGCTCGATACGCCCCACTGGACGCGCCCCGCCGAGTTCCGCGGCTGGAAAGTGCCCGAAGTTTTGTTGAATGGAAACCACGCCGAAATCGGGAAATGGCGCCGTCAGGCGGCTCTTGAAAAGACCGCCCGCATGCGGCCTGACCTGATTGAAAGTGGTACACTTGAAAGAGAAACGTAACAGCTATCCGTAGCAGGTATATTGAACGATGCAACACGCGCTTTTGACCAAAGTAATCAACGCAAATATGCGGACCGACGTCCCCGCCATCCGGATCGGTGACACCATTAAAGTTCACGTGAGAATCCGCGAAGGCGAAAAAGAGCGCCTGCAGGCATTTGAAGGTACTCTGATTGCCCGGAAGAACACCGGCATGGGCGAAAACATCACCGTCCGCAAGATCAGCTTCGGCCAGGGCGTGGAGCGTATTTTCCCGATTCATGCACCGGTGATCGATCACATCGACATCGTTCGGACGGGCCGCGTGCGCCGTTCGAAACTGTACTACCTGCGCGGCCTGCGCGGCAAAGCTGCCCGGCTCAAAGAGCGGGTGTAGTCTTATCACCGGCCGGTTTGAGCGGTCGGCCCGTGCTCTCGGCTACCGGCATATTGCCGGAGTAGACGAGGTGGGCCGGGGCTGCTTATTCGGGCCTGTCTTCGCCGCCGCTGTCATCCTGGACCCGGAGCACCCCATTCGCGGATTGGACGATTCCAAGGCCCTTTCTCCTGACCGCCGCCATCTGCTGGCTGCGCGCATCCGGGAACGGGCACTGTCCTATGCGGTAGCGGGAGAAGACGCTTACTCGATCGATCGATGGAACATCCTCCAAGCCTCCCGGCGCGCCATGAAGCGGGCCGTGGAGGCTTTGGTTGTTTCTGCCGATTTCGTGTACGTGGATGCGCTCACAATCGATCTTCCTTTGCCCCAGAAAGCTTTGATCAAGGGTGACGCCCGGTGTGCGTCTATTGCGGCGGCGTCCATTGTCGCCAAAGTGGCGAGGGATGAGGCATTGCAGGCTTGGCACCAGGTCTACCCGGAGTATGCGCTCGACTCCAACAAGGGGTACGGTGCTCCGCGGCATTATGCCGGTCTGGACGCCTGCGGCCCCACGGCGCATCATCGATTCTCATTCGCACCGGTGGCGCAGGGATCACTTTTCTAAGGCCCATGGATACACTGCCGCCAATCGAGCCGACCGCCGGGTCCCCGGGTCCGCAACTAGTGCCGCCCATGCCGCCTCCGCCTCCGGGCTGGCTGCAGAAAACCGCAGGCGTCGTCTGGGTGATCTTCTGCTTTGAGGTCGGTGTGTTTTTGCTGGTCTTTCCCTGGCTTGATTTTTGGGAGAATAACCTGTTTTCCAACCTGGGCTACAGCCAACTCAGCCAGTATTGGGAACTGCTGTGGGATAGCCACTGGTTCCGCGGCGCGGTGAGTGGACTGGGCCTGGTGAATCTGCTGATTTCCTTCATCGAAGTCTTCCAACTGCGCCGGCTCTCCCCGCCGCCCGCCCACCCGGGCGACGACAGCCAAGCCTAGCGCCTGGCGCGACCTCTTCCGGCATCACCTATCCATGACCAGACCGATTCCCGGGGAACAGTGTCGAATGATCGCCGGTGGCTTACAATAGCGTTGTGACCGATCCGACGACAACTCCCGTGGGGGCCGAAGATCCGCAGGGAGTGGCCGGTGTGGACACCGCCCCACCGGAGAGCCCCGTCGAGCCTCCCGCCCCTAGCGGCGGGGACCATCTCGATACGGCCCGCGGTGCCATTGCTGAGTGGACGGTAACCATCCTGCTGCTGTTGTTCGGAACTACGACGCTGGTCCAAGCGTTTGTTATTCCGACGGGCTCCATGGAAGATACCTTGCTGATCGGCGACCATCTGCTGGTGGACAAGCTGGCCTATGCGCCGCCGGGGCCTTTCAGCAAGTACATTCTGCCGTACACGCCCGTGAAGCGCGGCGACATCATCGTCTTCCGCTACCCGGCCGACATCAAGCAAACCTACGTCAAGCGCGTCGTCGGCATCCCGGGCGACCACATCCGGATTGATTCCAAGACCGTCTATCTGAACGGCACTCCAGTGAAGGAAGCCTACAAGTATCACAAATCAGAATACTTGCAGACCTATCGCGATTTCTTCCCCGGTGAGCCCAACGTTGGCCTTTCAGAAGGCGGCCTGGCCATGCTGGAGCGCCACGTCGTCAAGGGCGAAGTGGTCGTGCCGGACAACTGCTACTTCGCCATGGGCGACAATCGCGATTCGTCGTTTGATTCCCGCTACTGGGGCTTTGTGCCGCGCGAGAACATCATCGGCAAGCCGTTTGTTATCTACTGGTCCTATGACGCGCCCACGGACCGGCTGGCGGGGTCCGCGGTGAGCTGGGACCATATCAGCGATCTGGGCCGGAACTTCTTCACGAAGACCCGCTGGACGCGCACGCTGCGGCTGGTGCGGGGAACGCCCGTCGAGTAAGGAATTTGGAGCCCGCGTGGGTGGTGCCACCGGGTTTGCTGAGGGAATAAGAAGACAAGTCATGGCAAAGAAATCATCCAAACTCGCCGTTGCGGCGGACGGCTCAAAGAGCGTCGTCCCGGACCCGAATCCCCAGCCCGATGCGCTTCAGTCCGCGGGCGAGTGGTTCAAGCGGCAAGTCTCCGAATGGAGCGTGACGGTGCTGATGCTGTTGTTCGGCACCACCACGCTGGTGCAGGCCTTTGTGGTGCCCACCGGGTCCATGGACACGACACTGATGATCGGCGACCACTTGTTCGTGGACAAACTGGCCTACGCGCCTCCCGGCGCCATCACCGGCAAGCTGCTGCCCTACACGGAAGTGAAGCGCGGCGACATCATCGTTTTCCGCTTCCCGCCCGACATCCGCCAGAACTACGTGAAGCGGGTGATGGGCGTGCCCGGCGATCACCTGAAGCTGGTCAACAAGAAGGTGATCCTGAACGGCAAGGAACTGACTGAGCCTTACACCCAGTACATCCGGCCCAACATCGATTCCTACGCCGACAACTTCCCGGGCGAGCCGAACATGTTTGTCGACCCGCGCGCGCGTCAGATGCTGGCCGAGAATGTCGTGAATGGCGAACTGGTGGTGCCGCCCGGCATGTACTTCGCCATGGGTGACAACCGCGACAATTCGCTCGATTCCCGCTACTGGGGCTTTGTCCCGCGCGAGAACATCATCGGCAAGCCCACCATCATCTTCTGGTCCTACGATGCGCCCACCGAGAAGCTGGCCAACGGCAATATTGACCCGGAGCATCTGTTCGACATCGTCACCAACTTTTTCTCCAAGACGCGCTGGAAGCGGCAATTCGCCCTCGTTCGCGGCGAGCCGGTCGGCGTCCGATAAGCAAGTTTGCGGACGGCTCCGCCGTCATCTTCAACGCAGGTCCATTTCATGCCACGTTCCAACTACTACGGGTTGATCCTGGCCGGAGGGCGGGGCACCCGCTTCTGGCCGCTGAGCCGCAAGTCTCGCGCCAAACAGGTGCTGTCCTTCTTCGGGGAGCGGACCCTCATCCAGCAGACGGTGGACCGGCTGAAGCCCGTGTTGCCGCCGGAGCGGATCTGGGTGCTGACTAACGATCATTTGCGCGACGAGATCGTCAAGCAACTGCCGGAAGTGCCCGCTTCGCAGATTCTGGCCGAACCCGCTCAGCGCAACACCGCCCCAGCGATTGGCTTGGCCGCGCAGATCCTCTCCGGGCTTGACCCGGATTCAGTGATGGGCGTCTTCCCCGCGGACCATGTCGTGCTGAAGCCTTCGCGCTTCCTGCGCTTCGTCAAAGCCGCCTTCAAGGCTGGAGCCGCCGGAAATCTGGCCGTGGTGGGCATTCAGCCCCGCTGGCCGGAGACCGGTTACGGCTACATCGAGTTTCCGAAGGGTACCGAAGTGGGCGGAGTCACGCCGTATCCGGTGAAGCAGTTCCGCGAGAAGCCGGACTTGAAGACGGCCAAGAAGTTCGTCAAGGCCGGCAACTTCAGCTGGAACGCTGGCATGTTCTTCTGGCGTACCCAGACGCTGCTGGAGGAACTCCGCACCCACCTGCCCAAAACCGCCACGCTGCTGGCCGGTCTGCCGCCCATCGCCAGCCCGGACTTCACCGCCAAGCTGGCGGAGCTGTTTCCGCGCTGCGAGAACGTCTCGATTGACGTGGGCGTGATGGAGAAGTCCAAGCGCGTGGTCGGTCTGGCCGCCGACGATGTCGGCTGGAACGACGTCGGCAGCTGGAACGCCGTCTACGAACTGGCCACCAAAGATGGCGTCGGCAATGCCGTCCGGGGTGAGGCCATGTTCACTGACCTGGCCTCCGGCAACTACGTCAACGCCCCCGGCAAACTGGTGACGCTGATCGGCGTGAAGAATCTGGTGGTGGTGGACACGCATGACGCGCTGCTGATCGTCGACCGCGAGCAGGCGCAAAAGGTGGGCGATCTGGTGAAGCTGATCGAGCAGCAAAAGCGGCACGAGCTGCTGTAGCGCACTCGGGCAGCGTGATGGTGTCGCGGCGCGATATCTTTGAGTTCACGCCATGCTTCGCTTCCTCACCCTCACCTTTGCCGCGCTCAGCTTGTTTGCGCAGGACCGGATCGGCACCGTCCAGGTCCGCGTCTCCACTGAACGCCCAGACTGGCTCTATGAGCCCGGGCAGCCCGTCCGCTTCCGCATTGTTGCGGTGCAGGACGGACATCCACTCAGCGGGGTCACGGTGTCCTACCGGATTGGCCCGGAGATGATGCCGCCCGTGATTGAGCAAACGGCCACGCTTCCCGCCGAAGGCCTGGTGGTGGAAGGCGGCACCATGAAGGAGCCGGGATTTCTCCGCTGCATCGCCACCGTGGAGCGCAACGGGCGGACCTACCGCGGTCTCGCCACCGCCGCCCTCCGGCCGGAGGCGATTCAGCCCACCCAGCAAGACCCAGCGGACTTTGATGCCTTCTGGGCCGCCGGCAAGGCAGCGCTGGCCAAGCTGCCCATCGACGCCAAGCTGACCCCCCTGCCGGAGTACGGCAACGCCGGGGCCGACTGCTTCCACCTCAACCTGCAGAACGTCGGCTTCGGCACCGCGCCCTCACGCTTCTACGGCATCCTGTGCGAACCGAAAGCACCCGGCAAGTACCCGGCGGTGCTCGCTGTGCCCGGTGCGGGCGTACGGCCGTATCGTGGAATGGCCGCCATGGCGGCGCGCGGGGTCATCACGTTGCAGGTGGGCATCCACGGCATCCCGGTGACGATGGACCAGTCAGTGTATGACTCTCTGGGCGCCGGCGCGCTGGCCAACTACAACACCATCGCGCTCGACAGCCGTGACCGCTACTACTACCGCCGCGTCTACCTGGGCTGCGTCCGCGCGAACGATTACCTGACCAGCCACCCCAAGTGGGACGGCGTCCATTTGGCCGTCACGGGCGGCAGCCAGGGCGGGGCACTGTCGATTATCACCGCAGCGCTGGACCCCCGCGTGAAGGGCTTGGCGGCCTACTTCCCGGCCTTGTCCGATGTTACCGGCTATCTCCAGAACCGCGCGGGCGGCTGGCCTCACATGTTCCGCGCCACTGAGGGGTTGCAAGCGCACCGTTCACCGGAAAAGATCGAGACCTCGCGCTACTACGACGTGGTCAACTTCGCCCGCCGCCTGAAAGTGCCCGGCTTCTACTCCTGGGGCTTCAACGACGAAGTCTGCCCGCCCACTTCGATGTACGCCGCCTACAACGTCATCACGGCACCCAAGAAACTGCTGCTCGCGCTCGAAACCGGCCACAACAATGTGCCGGAGCAGGTGGCGGAAGTGGATCGATGGTTGGAAGCCCTGGTGAAGGGCGCAGCCAGCAACTAGGGCCGCTCCCTAATCAACGTAGAGAAACTCATTCGAACTGAGCAGCGCCTGCGCGAAGGCGCGGAACGGCATCGTCTTCAGGAAGTCAGCGGCCCATTCCTGCTCGGCGGCGGTCGGCTTGCGGGAAAGCGTCAGCAGATACGCCGCGTCCACATTGTTCTCCGCACGCTGAGCCAGCGCTTCGGCGGCTTTCCAGATGAACTCATCGTTCAGCATGGTCAGTGATTGCAGCGGTGTGGCGGAGGGGACGCGACGTGTGCAGTTGGTGTCGATGATGGGCGTATCAAAGACGCCCAGGAAGCTCATGGGGTAGGTCCGCCGGTGGGTGAGATAGATGCTGCGGCGCCATTGGGCGTTGGGCGGCTCCTTGCTCGACACCACTTGCAGACCATCCGGGCGCATCTCCAGTTGAATGGGCGGGCCGCCGGCCGTGATATCCAGTTTGCCCGCGGCACTGATCACCGAATCACGCAGGGTCTCCGCATCGAGGCGCATCAGGTTCATCCGCCACAGCAGCTTGTTCTCCGGGTCGGCTTTGTTGCCCGCGTCGTGCTGGCGGCTGGACTGGCGATAAGCCGTCGACATCATGATCTGCTTGTGCAGGCGCTTGGCGCTCCAGCCACCGGCGATGAAATCCGTCGCCAGATAGTCCAGCAGCGCCTGGTTTGTGGGCCGTGCCCCACCGGTGCCGAAGTTGTCGGGCGTCGCGACTAGTCCCACGCCGAAATGGCCCTGCCAGATCCGGTTGACGATCACGCGGGCCGTCAGCGGATGCTCAGGACTGGTCAGCCATTCGGCAAAGGCCAGGCGGTAGCCGGAAGTCTTGCCTTGCGCCGCCGTGGGCTTGGAGGCATCAGTCCGGCCGGGCGCTGTCAGGACCTCAAAGAACCCCGGTGTCACCCGAGGACCCGGCGCATCCGCGCTACCCCGCAACAAAAGGCGGATAGCCGGTGGTGTGCCGACATCCCACAACGCCTGGATCTTGCCCAGGCGGGGAAACTCGTGGTCCTTCGCGTACGCCTTGGCGAAGGGCTCATCGAACTTCTTGAATAGGTATTTCTGGATCTCAGTCCGCTTGTCGGCCGGAGTCTTCAACGCGGCTTTCAAGTCCGCGCGAATCGGCTCCGGGATCTGCTTCAACTGCTCATCCAGCATCCGCGCCTCAATCGCTTCATGCTCGGGTGTAGGCAGCAGGTAGAGATGGTGGTTCTGCGGCTGAATCCAATCGGTGGGGTTGTAGGCAGTGGTGAACAGGGCCAGGAAGCGATAGTAGTCCCGTTGCGAGATCGGGTCGAACTTGTGGCTGTGGCAGCGGGCGCAGTTCACCGTCAAGCCCAGCGTGCTGCTGGAGACTTTCTCCACCAGCTTGAACAGCGCCTCGTAGCGCTCCACCGGCAGGTTCGAGATGTCCTCTTCGGTGATGTCGAGAATCGTCCGCAGGTAGCCGGTGGCGGTCAGCAGTTCATTCACCTGCGGCGTGCGTTGCTTCAACTCGCGCCAATCCACCAGTTCGTCGCCCGCCAGTTGCTCGGTCAGAAAGCGGTTCCACGGCCGGTCCTCATTGAAGGCCTTGATGACGTAGTCGCGGTAGCGCCACATGCCGTCGGCGTACTCGGCCTTCTTGGGATCAAAGTCCTTGCCCGTGGTATCGACGTAGCCCGCGGCATCCAGCCACTGGCGGCCCCAGCGTTCGCCATAGCGCGGCGAAGCGAGCAGCTTGTCGATCAGCTTTTCGTAATTGCTGTCGCGCGCAAACTCCTCGATCTCGGCGGGCGTGGGCGGCAGACCCGTCAGGTCGAGATACGCGCGCCGCAACAGGGTGCCCGGGGCGGCGTCAGGATTGAACGAGAGACCCTTGCCTTCCAGCGTTCCCAATAGATATGCATCAATCGGCGTTCGCACGCGCGCCGTAGCTCGGACCTTGGGCACGGCCACGGCCTGGGGCCTCAGGAAAGACCAGAAACGCCGTTGCTCCGATGTGACGGGCGGCGCTTCCAACGGGCTGAAAGGCCGGTCCGCCGCGTGGAACGAACTGATCTCGCTAAACTCACCGCGGTCGATCCACTCACGAATCACATTGATCTCGGCTTCGGTCAACGGTGCGCCGGAGCCCTTGGGCGGCATGCTGTGATTGCTGACACGGCGGACCAGTACACTGCGATCAGAAAAGCCTTCCACGATCACCGGACCGTTCGTGCTGCCCTTCAAGACATCGCCCACCGTCGCCAGCTTCAGACCGGCGGCCGCGACTTTGTCGCCATGGCAGGGCGTACAACGGGCTACGACGACGGCGGGTACCACCGACGCCACTTTCACGGGCGCGTCCGATGGCGCATCCGCGGCAATCCACTGCTTGATGATCTCCAGGTCGGCATCGGGAATGGTCTGGCCGTAGACCGCAGGTGGCATCTGGTGCGTGGAGACCTTCTTCCAAAGCAGGCTTTCTTCCGGCTTGCCCTTCGCAATCACCGGCCCGTTGAAGCTGCCGCGCAGTGCTCCGCTGGCGGTCCGCAGATCGAGCCCCAGCTTGGGGCTGCTTTGCCCGTGGCAGGTGAAGCAGTACTTGGTGAAGATCGGCAGAACGTCCTTCTCATACCGCGGGGCCTCCGCACGCACGGGTGTCGAGCCAATCAACAACAACACCGCGACAGTGGTCAGTTGGTAGGTCATGCCAGCAGATCCAGGACGGGTTTCGCGCCGGTGACGGTGACGTCCGACGGCGTTTCCATGCGGCCGCCATGGGCATACTGCACCTGCTTGTGATCCAGGCCCAGTTGGCGCAACACTGTCGCGATCATGTCCGGCACCGGGACGCGGTTGACGACGGCCTTGTAGCCAAACTCGTCCGTCTCACCATAGATGAGACCCTTCTTGAAACCGCCGCCCGCAAACCAGATGGTGAAAGCGTTGCGGTTGTGGTCCCGGCCATCGCCGTTCTGCGTGGTCGGCAGCCGTCCGAACTCGCCCGCCCACATGACGATGGTGGAATCGAGCAGCCCGCGGCTTTTCAGATCGGTGATCAGCGCCGCCGAGCCTTGGTCCACTTCGGTGGCGATCTTGTGCATGTCCTTCTTAATGCTGTTGTGGTGATCCCAGGGCTGGCCCGGACTGGTGGTCACCTGCACAAACCGGACGCCTTTTTCCACCAGCCGCCGGGCCATCAGGCACCGCAGCCCATAGGCACCCACATTGGGTTCATCGATGCCGTAGAGCTTCTTGGTGGCCGCCGTCTCCTGTGACACATCCAGCACTTCTCCAGCCGCCAGTTGCATGCGCGCGGCCAGTTCAAAGTTTCGGATGCGGGCTTCTAGTTCCAGCTCGCCCGGATGCTGCCGGGCATGCGCCTGATTGATCTTGGCCAGCAGATCCAGCGTCTGGCGCTGGCTCCCGTCCGGCTGCGGCGACGGTGGATTCAGGTGATGGACCGGCGCACCCTTCATGCTGAACTCGACGCCCGCGTAGGTGGCGGGGAGGTAGCCGCTGGCCCACAGTTGTTTGCCGCCGATGGTGTAGCCGGTGGGGTCCCGCAAGACGACATACGAAGGCAGGTTCTGGTTCTCGCTGCCGAGCGCATAGCTGATCCAAGCACCCATCACCGGGCGGCCCGGGAAGATCTTGCATGTCAGCAGCATGTTCAGCGCT
>JAPKYX010000018.1 GCA_026394075.1 Acidobacteriota bacterium | reverse complement strand
GGCGGCGCCCTCACCCTGGGTCAACACCAGCCCCGGGGTGCTGGAGATGGCGGCCAAGCCCGTGCGGAGCTTCACCAGGCGGACCAGATCGCCGCGGTTGGTCTGATCGAGCAGCGTCACCTTGCGGTCGTCGGTCACTGAATAGACGCGGCCGGTCGAATCGGTGGAGAACGTGATGGCGCCGCCGGTCAGCAGGAGATCATACGCATTCTCGTCCTTGGACGACCACAGAGTCTCGACGGTGTTGTCCGAATTGAGGCGATAGATGGCGCTCTTCTCGACACCGGAAATCTCAATCTGCGGTGTGACGGTTGAAGGGGCGGCGGCGGCCGGCTTGGGGGACTCGGCCTTGGGCTTCAGCTCCATGCCCGCCTGGGCCTCCACCGTGATGGTCATGGGCGCGGTGACGACGGTTAAGCCACTGGCGCTTCCGGCTGACCCGGCGGCACCGGCGCGCTTGGCCACTGAACCGCCCAGCGCGCCCACATAGATGCGGCCCTCCGGTCCCAACACGATCGAACGAATCTCGGGCAATGGTGCGTCGTAGAGAACGAAGGCGGAATCCTTGGCGCGAATGCGGTAGAGGATGCCGTTGGGGTCACTGCCGGCCAGCAGCGTTTGGTCCGTGTCGATGGTCAGTGCGGTGATGTGCGATTGGCCGCTGTCGAAGTAGAGTTCACCCTGCCCGGCACCCGTGATCTGGAAGACCTTGCCCCGCTCGCCGGTGCCGGCGTAGAGCGCACCCGGTTTTGAGCCCATCGCCAGGGACCAGATGTAGCGCTCCTTCGGGTCAAAATACTCAGTGCCCCGGCCGTTCTCGATGCGGTAGATCTTGCCATCGGGCGACGTGCCGGCGTAGAGCACACCTTGCGAGTCGAGGGCCAGAGCGAACACTTCAGGCTCGGGGGCGGTGAAGATGGTGGTGGCTTGGCCATCCGGCGAGATCCGGACGACGCGGCCTTTGTGGCCGGTGCCAAGGTAGAGGGTGCCATCGGGTGCCTGGACCGCGCTCCAGACCGAGGATTGTCCGTCTTCAAAGGCCACTTTCCAGGGGGCCGCCGGGCGGAGTTGACCATCGCGGGACAACGACACATTGGCCAGCCGGCCGCGCAGGAAGTCCTGCCACGTGGTCATTTCCCAGGTCGTGGTGCCGGCCGCCCAAACGGAGGCGGTGGCCAGCCCGAAAATCGTGATCAACCGCTGGATCATCATTCCTTCACCTCGATCTGCATGCTCTTCTGGCCGGACACGACGGCCGTGCCCAGGGCGATTTCGAACTCCGCCACGCGAGTGCCTTGCGGTGTCAGCAAGGGCTGCGGATTGCCGCGGGCGGCCAGCATCGCCAAGCCTGCCGGGATGTTGGGCATCTCCGTCCCGCCCAGCGAATAGACCGGGTCTGGGCGGCTGATCCGCACCCAGGCGCTGCCATTGGTCCGGAGGCCGTTCAACTGCGTCAATAGCTGCGTGGCCGGGCGCGGCGACAGGCTCAGCATCGTGCGAGCCTCGGCCAGGTTGGCGGTGGTGCCGTCGGAGACGGTGATGGTCAACGGACCCGCCGGTGCTCCGGCCGGAACCTGATACTTCACGCGCTCCACGCGCTCGCGCTTGTCGCTGGTTAGGGCGACCGCCAGTTCAATGGTTTCGCCCGGGTGCACTTCGCGGCGGCTGGTCGAGATCTGATCGATCTGCCATTGGGCGCGCACTTCAGTGGAGTTCACGGCCAGGTTGATCTCGCTGACGCGCAGCGCCTCGGAACTGCCTTGCAAGAGATTGGCAATGGGCGCGGCGGTGGACATCGCCGCCAGCAAAGGGGTGTTGAAGTCGCCCGCGTAGGCCTGCTTGATCTTCAGCGGCGGCAGCCCGTCTTCTAGCTTCAGTTCGCCGGTGATCGTCACTGTGGAAGTGCCCAGAGTCCGCTCACTGCCATCAATCGCCGAGAACAGCACCATCTGCAGCAGGAAGGGCACCAGTGCCGGAGTGCGGATCATCTCCATGCGGAACGTCTGCAGGCCCGCGGTGCCTTGCACGGAAAGCTTCACTGGGATGGTGGCCGGGCGGCGGCCCATGGTGCCGACGATGGCGGCGTTGCCATCACTGCGTATGGTGCCCAAGGGTTCCTTGGTGGCCGAGACCTTGAAGCTGACATCCAGGGTGGGCAATACCGTAATCACTTCCGACCGGCTAAACGGCAGTTCGGCTGAGCCGAGCGCCAGGAAGCGGTGGCCGAAGGCGTAGACCCGATCTTGTTCAATGGCCGTCACCGTACCGTCCGCACCCACCTGCATATCGCCCGAAACCAGCTGGACACTGATCATTGATCCGGGTTCCAGCGGCGGATTTGAGGCACCGGCCTTGGACGCAGCGCCCTGGCCACTGATGCCTTGCAGTGGGGTCATGCCCAGCTTTCGCCATTCCGGAGCAAACTGTTCGATGGCGCGAGCGGTGAAGCCGGAGAAGCTGACCGGTGTGGCCACCTCCGCCAGTCGCGCTTCGCCGAATTTGGCTTCCGCTCTGGGACCGGGCGGCGTAGCCTTGCCTGAAGCCAGCATTTCCTCAATGGGCCGGATTCCGGCGATGGGTTCTTTGGAGAACGGAAAGGCGAGTGCGACTGCGCCCGCCAAACGCCCATCGATCCAAACCGGACTACCAGACATGCCGGCGATGACGCCTGTCTTTTCCAGTGGACCGCCAGAGAGCCGGGCGAGGATGATGTTCTGCCGGGGACCAATGTTTTCAAGCACTCCCAACACTTCCACCTGGAACTCCTCGATCTTGTTGCCAGTGAAGATGGTGCGCCCAACGCCGCGTTGCCCGGGCTGAATCTCACCAATCGGAATGATGCGCGTCTGGCCGGTTAAGACCACAGCAGCGAACAGCGATAAGAACAGTCGTAGGTAAAGCACGTTGATGTCCTTAGCGTAGCAGCGCGTTTTGGCGCGTCTACGAACCGTAGTACTGTTCCGTTCCGGTACTCGAGTTCTGGGGTCAGCGGCCTTGTTGGCCCGTGGGACCTATGGTCTACTGAAAGTGAGGAAAGTTGTCTATGGGTGCACCTCCAGAGTCTCCTTTGTTAGAGCAAACGTCGAGCGTCGAGGAAGCCAAACCCGCCCCTCTTCCCGTACCGTGGATGAAGATCGGCTGGTTCATGGCCCTGTTGATCGTGTGCTATCTGCCTACGTTGACCCGCCTGGTGAACCAGTGGATGAACGACGAGGATATGGGGCACGGTTTCTTTGTGCCCGTGGTGGCCGGTTACATTGCCTGGCTGAACCGCGAAAAGCTGGTGTCGATGGACTGGACGGGCAGCAACTTTGGGCTGGTCCTCATCGCCTGGGGCGCATTCCAGTTGATGATTGGCACGCTGGGCGCGGAACTGTTCCTGCAACGCACGGCCTTTATTGAATCACTGGTCGGCTTGGTGCTGTATCTGGGCGGCTGGCAGGTATTGAAGGAACTGGCGTTCCCTCTGTTTCTGACCGTCTTCATGATCCCGTTGCCATCGATCATTTACAACCAAATTACTTTTCCCCTGCAATTGTTCGCCAGCACCGTGGCCGAGAGCGCGCTGAGCTTGATCGGTATTCCTGTTCTGCGCGAAGGTAACGTGTTGGAATTGGCCAGCCAGAAGCTTTCCGTGGTGGAGGCTTGCAGCGGCATCCGCTCGTTGTTGTCCCTCACCTTTCTCTCCCTGGTCTACGGTTTCTTTTTTGACAAGAAAGAGTGGATGCGTTGGGTGCTGCTGGGGGCGACGATTCCGATCGCCATTGTGGCCAACGCCAGCCGCGTGACGATTACGGGCATCATCAGCGAGATCAATACTGAGTTTGCCAATGGCTTCTTCCACATTCTGGAAGGCTGGGTGATTTTCATGGTGGCGCTGGGCCTTTTGGTGGGCTTCCACAAGCTAGTGAACCGATTCTCGCCGGGGGTGAAACATGCTTAGTATTCTGTCTTCTAACCGCTCTCGTATTCTGACGGTCGTATTGTTGCTGCAGGCCGCTTTGTTGTTCGGGTTCTCCCGCAAGGAAGTAGTGCCCCCGAGCCCGCCATTGAGCCAGTTCCCCAAGGCAACCCCGGAATGGTCCATGAGCGAAGAAGGCGTGGTGGAGAAGGAAGTGATGGACGTGCTGAAGGCGGACGACATCTTGACCCGCTCCTACGTCAACTCGGCGCGGACGGCGTCGGCGAATCTGTTTGTCGCCTTCTTCAAGTCGCAGCGGACCGGGCAGGCGCCGCACTCGCCGAAGAATTGTTTGCCGGGATCGGGTTGGGTGCCCTCCGTCTCGGACATTATCCCCATCGAGATTGCGGGACGCACGCCCATCATGGTGAACCGCTATATCGTCCAGAAGGGTGATTCGGCCAGTCTGGTGCTTTACTGGTACCAATCGCGGGACCGGGTGGTGGCCAGCGAGTATACCGCCAAGTATTACGTGATCCGGGATGCCATGGAGTTCAACCGCACCGACACTTCTCTGGTGCGGGTGATTGTCCCGGTGTTGAACAAGGACAACGCCGCCGCCATGGCCACCGCCACGGGGTTTGTGCAGTCCATGTTCCCGGTGGTCCGCCAGTACTTGCCGTCCTAGCGCGTTTCCCTGCGAGAGTCGTGCCGATCCGGTGGCCCGGCGAGTTTGCCCAGCCCCCGGATCGGGCATAATTGATAGCGTGTTCAGCACGCTACTCACCCTCAGTTTGATGGCTCAAGCTGCCCCCGGGCAGCCGGTTGGCCCGCCCCCGGCCGCACAACGCGCTCCGGAACCTCAAGCCGGACCCGATCACCGCGCCGACTCCTTGGCGCGAGTGATGGACTCCGCAATCTTCTTTCTGAAGATGAGCGACATCGCGGAAGTGGACCAGGTGAAGTACACCAGCCTGCCCACCGCCAAGTCCGCCAATCCAACCGCGCCCGGTGCCCGCAACCCGGTGGTGATTTCCGCCTATACCTTCATCCCCAAAGGCCTGGACAAGTCAAAAAAGCACCCGATGCTGGCCTATACGCATGGCGGCGTGCACGCGAACGTCAACACGTCCTCACTGCACATCATCCGGGAATTGGTGGAACAGGGATACTCCGTGATCGCGCCGGATTACCGGGGTTCGACCGGCTATGGCGCTGAGTTCTGGCGCCAGATCGACTACGGCGGGCGCGAAGTGGATGATGTCCACGAGGGTGTGAAATGGATGCTGGAAACGTACTCGTTTCTAGACCCCAAGCGCGTCGGCCTGATCGGCTGGAGCCATGGCGGCTTGATTACGCTGATGAATCTGTTCCAGTGGCCGGAGCAGTATGCGGTGGCCTACGCGGGCGTACCGGTGAGTGATCTGGTGCAGCGGCTGGGCTATCAGACGGAAAACTATCGCCGCTTGTTCTCCGATAGCTATCACATCGGCAAGACCGTCCGTGAGGACGTGATGGAGTACCGCCGCCGCTCGCCAGTCTTCCATGTGGACAAGCTGCAGACGCCGCTGCTGGTGCACACCAATACCAACGACGAAGATGTCAACGTGATTGAAGTCCAGCAATTGTTGACGGCCTTCAAGGCGGCGGGCAAGAAGGTGGAATCGAAGATCTACGAGAATGCTCCGGGCGGCCATAGCTTCAACCGCCTGGACACGAAGCTGGCCCGGGAATCACGGGCCGAGATCTACAATTTTCTGCGCCCGTACTTGAAGCCGGAACCGGTGAAGAAGTAGTCTCCCAGGCCGGCACCCCCGGCGTGACCGGCGGTGGCCATTGGCGGCCCTGAAGATTTTCAGGGCACCCGCCGATGGCTTTACTGATGTCGCGCCTTTCTGAAACGCTTTGCCGGAGCCGCCTTCGGGCCGCCCAGGGTTTTGTGGCCTTGGCCTTTTGCGGGTTGATGCCCGCCACTGGGACGCTGTGGGCCCAGGCCACCGGGTCCATTTCGGCGACGCCGGCCGCCATGACGTTCACCTATCAGGTGGGCGCGGCGACGTTGCCCACCGCCCAAAACCTGCAGGTCTCCGGACAACCAACCACCCAGGACTACACCGCCACTGTGACGGGAGCGCCATCCAACGGCGCGTGGCTGCTGCTGTCCAGCTACAACGGAAAGCTGCCCGCCAGCCTGAAGGTGCAGGTCAATCCGACTGGGCTTTCAACGGGCACCTATTCCGCGACCATCACGCTGACGGGTACCGGCCTGACGCCCCCGACGCGCAACGTGACGGTGACCTTGATCGTGAATACCGGTGCGCCGACGATCACGGCAAGCCCTTCCACTGTGATGTTCAACTACGTCACCGGCACGTCGTTCTCGTCACCGTCGCTGACTCGCAGCCTTATCATCTCGAGCACCGGGGGAGCTGTCTCCGCCACGCTGGCCGTCACTGGAGCACCGTGGTTGAGGGCCAGCCCGACCGGTGCAGTGAACCTGGCCGGTCTGTTGAATACAATCACGCTGACGGTGGATCCTCGCGGGCTGCAGCCGAAAACCTATAGCGGGACGCTGAAGCTTTCGGCCCCGACGGCCTCGAACAAGACTCTCGACATCCCGGTGACCCTCACGGTCAGCGCCGCGCCGCCATTGATCAGTGCCACCTGGCCTCCCGGTGTCGTTCAAGGATCAACCAATAGCGTCTTCTCGCTGACAGGCAGCCAGTTGTTTGGGACGACCAACTTTGCGGCCAGCGGCTTCTCACCCGCCGTTAAGGTAACGGTGACCGATTCAGCGTCGGGAACGGTGACCGGCACGCTCAACATTCCCGTTTATGCCTCGGCTACGCCAAACCAGTTGCGGGTGAATCTGGGGACGCCGCTGATCGCGGGAACGGTGGGAACCGGCTACGGGCAAGGATTGGTGGCGGCGGGCGGGACGGGGCCCTATACATGGAGCGTTGTCTCGGGCATGCTGCCGCCCGGCTTGGTCATGGTCGCGAACGCAATTGTGGGTGTGCCCAACTCGGCGGGGACGTACCGCTTCACGCTAGGTGTGACTGATGCCTCCCTGCCTCTGCCGTTGTCCGCCTATCTGCCGGTAGAGCTGACCATTGATCCGGTGGGAGCCACCGCGCTGCGACTCACCGGGCCGGCGCTACCCGCGGGCATCGTGGGCACGGCCTACTCGAGCACCACCCTCACCGCGGCCGGGGGAACGGGGCCGTATACGTGGTCCGCCACCGGCTTGCCGGTCGGCCTGTCGCTGAGCAGCGGAGGGGTGCTGACGGGCACGCCGAGCACGATTGGAAGCACGGGGGCGATGAGTTCGACCAACATCAGCGAGGGGGCCACGCTGGTGACCGTTCCGGCCACGTTTCTGGTGAACGAAGGGCTGCTCCGGGTGGCCGGGACGACTCCGGCACCGGGTGGCGGAATCTCGAACGATGCTCTGATTCAGGTGTTCGGTTCGGCTCCGCAGATTGCCTCTGTGGTGAACTCGGCCAGCTACCGGCAGGGAACGCTTTCCCCCGGAGAGATCATCACGATCTTTGGGAAGAACCTGGGGGGGCCGACACCGGCGCTTTTCGATGCCAATGCCCCAACGATTGCCACCACGCTGCCGGCCACGGGTGCGGCTACCCTCGTAACCATCAACGGGACGCCGGCTCCCCTGATCTATGCGGACTCCAACCAGATCTCCTGCATCGTTCCCTACAGCATCACCGGCGTGGCCGCCCAGGTGGTGGCCACCTACAACTCGGTCAGCTCTCAGCCCTTCACGGTGGCGTTCGGCGCGGTTGATCCTGGCATCTACACCACTTCCTCCACCGGACAGGGGCAGGGAGCGATTCTCAACTTCAACAGCGCCACCAACGACTACACCATCAACTCGGCCGCGAACGCGGCAGCGCGCGGCGGCGTGATCGTCCTCTATGTGACGGGTGCGGGCGCGATGACGTCCTCGGTTGACAACCAGCTGATTCCGGCCAGCCCCGCGGTTACCCCGGTCGCGGCCCCAACGGTCACCATCGGGGGGCAGGCAGGTACGGTGATCGGCGGTGCCGCGCCGGTCGGCTCCGTGCCGGGACTGCTGCAACTGAACGTGACGGTGCCGGCGTCGGCCCCAACCGGTATCGCGGTGCCGGTGGTGCTGACAATGGCGGGTGTCGATAGTCAACCGGGTGTGACGGTAGCGATCAAGTAAGGCCGGGAAGTCCGCCCCAGGGCGCGGGCGTGTGGACTTCCTTGCAGCCCCGGGCCAGTGGTTTGCATCGTTACAATAGAGACATCCATGCGCACTTTGGCCACTCTTCTCATTTCCTCGCTCGCGGCATTCGCTCAATACAAGGCGGAAGCGGCGGGTGCACCGCCTGCGGAACTCAATCCTGCCATTGCCGCGACGCTCCACAAGACCGGCCACAAGATCCTGAACCCGGACGGCAGCGTGATGTGCGAGGTCTGGCTGGTCGCGTCCAACCCGAAGGCCTCGGCCGGTCCGGAGGAAGCGTCGACGCTCGCGGTGGTGCAAGGCTCGCTGGTGGGCGCGATTCGCTTCCCCACCAAGGCGTCTACACGCTGCGCTACTCGATGTACCCCGTCAATGGTGATCACCAGGGCGCGGCCCCGCAGCGCGATTTTGCCCTGCTGACGCCAGCCGCCGACGACAGTGACCCCGCCGCAACGCCCACTTTTGAAGTACTCGTCGGGTGGAGCCGCAAAGCTTCCGGCACACCTCATCCGGCCGTGCTCAGCATTTGGAAGCAGGAAGCGGCGGACTTCAAGCCGGGCTTTGCCGCCATGGGGGAGCACGATTGGGTGCTCCAAGCCAAGGTGGGTGACGTCATGATCGCGGTGATCCTGGTGGGCCGGGCGGAAGGCTAGGAGCTCGGCGCTGACCCCGCAGACCGCCGCGTTGGCGGGCAGAGCCTCCAGTAACGCACTGCTAGGTCGCGTTCACACGATCGCCGGCAGAAGGCGCACGGCGCGAGTGACGCAAGTCACCCCGCACGCCGAGCCGCGACAGCATGGAGCGGAGCTTTGACCATCCGATTGGGCTACGCGACCGCCCCACATGTTTCCCCGGCCACTGGCAAATCGGCAGCCACTGTTTCCAGCGCTCCGCGCCACAAGGTTCCTGACCCGGAAGTCCGCGCGGAACAATGGCCTGCTCAGATGAGGGAGGGCACGCGGCAACAGAGGCACTCCGCTCCATGCTATCGCGGCTCAGAGTGCGGCTGCCCTTTTCGTTCGAGGCAGTTGCGAGTTCTCGTGGATGGATTCCCGACGGGAACTCCCAACTCAGTCGATAACGGGCGCGTGGGAACCGGCGCTAGTTCTGGGTGGCGCAGCAGGGTTGGATGGTCAGCGGCGCGGTCGGGGCGGCGGTGCCCTTGGCGTAGTAGTTCTGACCGGTCAAGATGCGGTAGACGCTACCGGCGATGCCGGACGCCACCGGCCCATTGACGCGGCTGCCGCCAGTGAGCAGAACCACCACCACCAGTTTCCGGTCACCGATCTGGTTATAGGAGCCGAACCAACCCAGGTGGGTCCGGGCATCGTTGTGGGTGCAGGTGCCGGTTTTGCCCCAGATGGGGTCTTCTGATTCAAACGACTGGCGCGCGCGCTTGCCTGAACCGTAATCGACGGTGCCTTGCATGCCCGGCAGGATCTGATCCACCACCTTGGCCAAGTCCAACTGGCGCTTCACTTTCGGTTCGAAGGCCGTCAATTCCTCGCGGGTGCGCGGATACTGTAGCCACGGTAGCTTGCCATTGTTGGCGATCAGCGAGATAACGGCCGTCAGCTGGAGCGGAGTCAATTGCACTCCGGCACCGGTGTAGGCCAAGCCGCCCACGCCACCGACGCTGATCGGCTCTTCGTCTGGAAACACGCCCGCCTGTTCGCCTTCAATATCGAACCCGGCCTTTTCTCCCAGCCCGAACAGGCGGGAGTAGTAGGCCACCCGTTCAAAGCCCAGCTTCTTGCCGAGCGTGGAAAAGTAAATGTTGCTCGACTTGGCGATGGCCATCGACAGGTCCATATACTGGCGATGCTCAACGCGCATCGTGGTCTGCGGCGTCAACACGCCTTCGATCAGCCCGGCCATGGACGTGACCAGCTTAATGGTGGAGCAGGGCGTAAACCCGGCCTTCAGCGCCACTCGTTGATTCACGATGGTCAGGACACGGCCCGTTTCCGGGTCGGTCACCATGACGCTGCCGTTATAGGGGCCCAGCGCTTCAATGGCGGCGCGGCGCACCACCAGATCTTCACCATCGACGCGATCGCCAATGGTAGAGTCAGCGAAAGTGGGCTCGCCCCAACTGGAGCGGTAGGTGGAATAGCGGCGCTTGGACGCCGGAACATAGGAGGCAGACTTGACGGTCGCCTTGGGGGCCGCTTTAGCAACGGTCTTTGCCGGGGCTTTCGCCGCCGCTTTGGCCGCATTCGACTTGGCCACGGGCTTGGCCGGAGTCTTCTTGACGGGCGTGATCGCCCCGGCCTTCAAGCCGAAAGCGACCAATAGCGCAAAACTGATCAGCGGTCGCGTCATTACCTTAGCCAACTCTACCATTTTCAATATCCTCAAAATCGAGTGACCCCAAAATGAGGCGGTAAATCAGTACCATTCCGCCTGTTTTATGACGAAAGTACCGGAGTAGGGCAGCCTGGCCCGGCCCGCCACCAACAAGTGACGGCCGCTAGGCCGCCGTCCAACCACCATCGATCGAAATCACCGAACCGTTTACGAAACCGGCCTCGGCGCTGGCCAGGTAGAGCGCCATGTGCGCGATCTCTTCCGGCTTGCCCAGTCTACCAATCGGCTGACGGGAGTTTAACTGTGCACGGACGGCCTCTTTTTCGTGCGAATGGTACTTTTCCAAGTATCCTTCCACAAAAGGCGTATCGACCGTTCCGGGACAAATGCAATTCACACGGAACTCCGTTGGGAAATCAACGGCCAGTTGGCGCGTCATGGCCACCACCGCGCCCTTGGTGGCGCAGTAGCCGTAACGCTTCTTCACCCCAATCAATCCGGCAACCGAACCGATGTTGACGATGGCCCCGTGGGAGGCGATGATCAGCGGCACCGCGTACTTGGTCACCAGGAACAGGCCATCGACGTTGATGCGGAAAATTCTTTGAAAATCAGCAAGTTCAGTCTCGAGCACGCCGCCCACCAGGCCGACGCCCGCATTATTGACGAGAACATCTAATTTCTCGATGGCGGCGAACGTGGCCTTCACCTGCTCTTCATTGGTGATGTCGCATTTCACCGCGCGGGCATGGCCCACTTCGGCGGCCAAGGCCTCACCCCGGGCCAAGTCAATGTCGAGAATAATGACTTCGGCACCGGCGTTGACGAAGGCGCGGGTGGTCTGTTCGCCAATCCCGCTGGCGCCACCGGTGATCAGGGCCGTGCGGCCATCAAGTCGAAAAGGAGTACTCATCCTGAGGCGATTGTATCGAAGCGGCGGGGCGGTGTGGAGGATGCCGGTACCCACGCCAAACCGGCGGGCCGCTACTGTGCGGCCGAACGGGTGGCCGGAGAAGCTGTGTCAGCCGGTTCCAGCCGTCGCACGGTCAAAAACAGTGCCAGGCAACCCAGCGCGGGCATACCTGCCGCCAGCACGAAAACGGGGGTATAGGAGAACTTGTCCACCAGCATTCCGGTCAGCAGTGGGAAGATCACGCCGCTGAGCCCCCCGGCGATGCCCGTCAGCGCCGTGACGCGGCCGACGGCTTCCGGCGGGAACATGTCGGAGATGCTCGAGAACATGTTCGCCGACAGGAATGTATGGCCGAACAAAACTACGCAAATGAAGGCCATCGCATAGAATGCCGAGGCCGAAAGCGCCACCGCCAGTGACATCAGGCAGCAGGCCGCGCCCAGGCCCATGGTGAAGCGGCGGGTCTTGGTAACGGACCAGCCACGGCTGATCAAACGGCCCGCCACCCAACCGCCCATGATGCTGCCGATGTCGCCAAATAGAAACGGTAGCCACGCGAACATGCCAATGGTCTTCAAATTGAAGCCGTGCTGGCGGTAGAGAAACTCCGGCAGCCAGAAGATGTAGAACTGCACCACTGGCCCCACCAGCATCCGGCAGGCCATGATGGCCCAGGCTTGGCGGCGCTGCAACAGGTCGCGCGTTGCTGGCGGCGTGGTGGCGGGAATGCGATCGGCTGAAATGTAGTCCTGCTCGGCCGGGGAAAGCTGCGGGTGCTCGGCGGGCGGGTAGTAGTTCCGCCACCAGAGAACCGCCCAGACCAACCCCAAGGCACTGGGGAGCACAAACGCGGCGTGCCAGCCATAGGCCAGCGTCAACCACGCCAGCAGCGGTGGAGCAATGATCGACCCCAGCATCGAGCCGCCATTGAAGATCCCAACCGCCAGCGTCCGCTCCTTCACCGGGAACCAGGCCGACACCACCTTCATGCCGCCCGAGTAGTTGCCGCATTCCCCGGTCCCCAACCAGAAACGGAGCGAAGCAAACTGCACGGCCGACCGGGCAAAGGCATGCAGCGCATTGGCCAGGCTCCACCAGATGACGGCGAAGGTGAGCCCGATGCGAGTCCCGCGCCGGTCCATCAGCCAACCCATCGGAAACTCCCCGGCCATCATGCCAAACTGAAACGCGCCGACGATGAAGCCGTAATCGGTGTTGGAGAGCTTCAGTTCATCGCGGAGGATGGGCGCGACGACGCTGAGCGACTGGCGATCGACGAAGTTGATCACCGTCACCAGCAACAGCAGCGCGAGAATGCGCCAACGGATCTGGCCCAAAAGCGGGGGCATGGTCCGCTCATCATATCCCGGTTGGATGGCAGGACATGGATTGAAGCTTGGGGGTGGCCAATCGCGATATCGTGACTAACGATGGCGCTGCTGCTGCTGATCCTGCTGGCCCAAACTCCGACATGGCGCGCCGAGGCGGATCAACGCAAGACCGCCGGCGATGCCCTGGGTGCTCTGACGGCCCTGGAACGCGCGCCCGCAACCGCAGCCATCGAAGACGAGCGCGGCTTCTTGTTGGCGGTACTCAACCGGCGGCCTGAGGCGATTGCGCGCTTTGAGCGGGCGGTCAAGCTGAGTCCGGCGTTCGCGGCCGCGTGGTTTCACCTGGGCGTGGCCCAATGGCTGGACCAGCGACGTCCCGCCGCGCTGGAGGCGTTGCGTAAAGCGGCTAAGCTGAGTCCGCAGGAAGCGGAATACTGGAATCGGCTGGCGGTGGCGTGCTCCGATGAGGGTCTGCGGCCGGAGGCGATTTCAGCTTACGAGCGGACGCTGAAGTTGCAGCCCGGGAACCTGGGTGCGCGCAACGCTTACTCGTTTCTCCTGATCGATACCGGACGGGCGGAAGATGGCCGGGTACAGGCGGAACTGGTGCTGAAGGCGGACCCCAAGAATCTAGCAGCCCATTCCAACTTGGGTTTCGCCTACCTGCAAAAGAATGAAGTGGACGCGGCTATTGGCGTCTATCGGCGGGGGCTCAAGTTGAAGCCGGAATCGGCGCCGCTGCACTACAACCTGGGTCTAGCGTTGAAGCAGAAGGATCAGCTGGCGGAAGCGCGCGATGAGTTGCGGCAAGCGGTCCGGTTGGACCCGGATCTGGTGGAAGGCTACTACACGCTGGGTGTCGCCTCCTGGCAGGCCGGGGATTTTGATGACGCCGCTACGCAGTTCTCCGCCGCCGTCCAGAGGAAGCCTGCCTACCCGGAGGCCTGGTACATGTTGGGGACCGTGTTGAAGCAGCAAGGGCAGGTGATTGGTGCGACGGCGGCGTTGAAAGAAGCGATCCGGCTCGATCCAGGCGCACCGGGTCCGTATAATCTGTTGGCGCAGTTGTTGCGCCCCACTGAACCGGCGGAATCAAAGCGCCTGTTTGCTGAAGGGGCACGCCTGAAGGCGCAGAAAGAAGCCGAGCAGAAGGCGATGTTTGATCGTGGTGCCGCCGGGCGGCCCAGGCGGATCGAATGAGCATTCTCCGCCCAGCCTCCCGCCGGGGCTTCGTCAAGTCCTTATGCCGCACCGCCGCTGTCTTCGCCTTTGATGACCTGGTGCAGGGACAGCAAGGGCTGGGCGTCGAGTTCGTCAACGTGGCGCGGGAAGCCGGGCTGAACCACAAGACCATCTTCGGCGGCGAAAAGCACAACCGCTATCTAGTGGAAACCACAGGCTGCGGGGTGGCTTTCTACGACTACGACCACGATGGCTGGCTGGACATTTTTCTGGTCAACGGCTCACGGTTCGACACCAAGTGGGCGCCTGGGCAGGCTCCAGTGAGCCGCCTGTTTAAGAACAACCGCGACGGTACGTTCACCGATGTCACAGTGAAGGCGGGCGTGGGCTATCACGGCTGGGGCCAAGGCTGCTGCGTCGGTGACTACGACAACGACGGTTTCGACGATCTGTTCGTCACCTACTGGGGTGAATGCAAACTGTGGCGCAACCGCGGCGACGGCACTTTTGAAGACGCGACGCGCAAAGCCGGCGTCACCACTGCCCGCCCTGGGCTGCCGCGCTGGAACACCGGCTGCGCGTTTCTCGACTACGACCGCGATGGCCACCTGGACCTGTTCATCGCCAACTACATCGACTTCGACCTGAAGAAGGTGCCGGTGCCCGAGGGTGGCACGTGCAAGTACAAAGGTCTGGCCGTCGCCTGTGGGCCCCCCGGCCTTCCCGGCGCGAAGAACATTCTCTACCGGAACAATGGTGATGGCACGTTCCGCGACGTCTCCAAGGAGGCGGGGATTCTCAACACGCCCGGTACGTATGGGCTTGGCGTGCTGGTGGGCGATTTCGACAACGATGGCTGGCCGGACATCTACGTCGCCAACGACTCAACTTCTTCGGCGCTTTACAAAAACAACCACGACGGCACGTTCGCTGAGATTGCGATCGAGGCCGGCGTGGCCTATTCCGCTGACGGCAAATCCCAGGCGGGAATGGGTGTGGCGGCGGCGGACTACGACGGCGACGGGCGGCTGGACATCGTCAAGACCAACTTCGCGGGCGATACCTCGACGCTCTACCGCAACCAAGGCGAGGATACATACGAGGACCAGACACTGCAGGCGGGTCTGGGCCGGAACACCCGTTTTCTCGGCTGGGGCGCGGCATTTCTCGATATCGACAACGACGGCCTGCCCGACATTCTGCTGGCCAACGGCCACGTCTACCCGGAGGTCGGCGACACCGACACCGAAGCCGGCTACCGTCAGCGCAAAGTGCTCTACCGGAACCTGGGCGGCGGGAAATTCGCCGACATTTCACTGCAGGGGGGCTCGGGAATCACCGAACCGGTCCCAGCACGCGGGATGGCGGTGGGCGATTTCAATAACGACGGCGCTCTGGACGTCGTCGTGAACTGCGTCAACGATGTGCCCCAACTGCTTCGTTGTGCGAACCGTACTGGGAATAACTGGTTAAAAATCAAACTAGTAGGCACCAAATCCAACCGCAGCGCCATCGGCGCAAGGGTGATGTGCCGTACGCCAGACGGAAAGGTTCAGATACAAGAAGTCCGCAGCGGGGGCGGCTATCTGTCGCAGTCTGCGCTCGAGCTGCACTTTGGGTTAGGGCGGGCGGAGCGGGCGGAGTTGGAGGTGCGGTGGCCCGGAGAGAAGATGCAGCTACTCGGTGAACTCCGACCCGGCAGACATCAGGTAAGGCAGAGCGGCTGAGCTACGTTTAGCTCTACCTTTGCCGTCCTTGGGCTGCGTGGCAAGGGACGACAAACAGACGCCCGGGTCCCAGCCTGCGCCTGATCCGAGCTTTCCCCGCAACTTGTAGGTCCCGTATGCATTCGTACTCCGCTGGTGTACAGTAGAGAAGTCTAGCTCCAGGGGGACAAGGCGGGAAAGAAACTCGGCGTCTGGTCCCAGGTAGCCGTATACCCTTGGCCCGTGATGGCCTCCGCGGAGCGGGTGATCTATGCTTGGGCAACCTAATAGCGGCTTACCAATTCCCCAACGCCAGTTGGGGCAGCGTGATGATCCTCGGGCGCAGCCCGCGGTTTCAAACCCGCCCTTCCTCATTGATGCCGAGGCCGAAGCTTCCGGACTCCCGATCTCGCACTATTTGTGGATCATCCGTCGGAACGCTCTGCCGATCGCTGGCTTTGTGGCCGCGGTAGTCCTGGCGACGGTTATCGTCTCTGCGCGGATCACGCCAGTTTATGAATCGACGGCCAGCGTCTATGTGGACCGTCAGGAAGCCAAGAATATCGTCGGCCGCGATTCTGATTCTCCCTCGTCGGGCTCCACGTTTGATAGCGAGCAATATCTGGCTACCCAAATCCGGATGATACAGTCCGATTCCGTGGTCCGGCCGGTGGCGCAGCGGTACAACTTGCTGGCTCTGGAAGACCAGCTGACCTCAGACGCCGACAAGAATGCGAAAGCCGCCGACGCGCCGATCCTGCTGAAGCAAATGCGTGTCGCCCGGCCGGCGAACACCTACCTGCTCCAGATCTCCTACCGCTCCACGGATCCGCAATTGTCCGCCGATGTGGCGAACGGAATTGCCGCATCCTACCTGGACCATACCTACAACATCCGCACTCGTTCTTCGGTCAGCCTGTCCCGGTATATGGAGAAGCAGATCGAAGAGCTTCGGGCCAAGATGGAAGACTCCCAGGCCAAGCTGGGGCAACTGGAGCGTGAGCTGAATGTGGTCGATTCTGCTGAGGACAAGGCGAATACGCTCTCCCGGCGCTTGATGGACCTCAATGCCGACTATGCCAAGGCGCAGACCGAGTTGGCCCGGGCGAAAGCCAGTTACGGGGCCTTCCACGGCGGCACGCTAGATGCGGTTTTGATGGCTCCGCAAGCGGATTCGCTCAAGCGGCTGGTGGACCGGCGAAATGATCAGAACGAAAAGTTCGCTGAGGTGAAGGTCCATTTTGGACCCAATCACCCCGAATACCGGAAGTTGGCCGCGCAGGTCAAGACGTTGGACGAACAAGTCGAATCCACGCGCGGGCAGATTGTGCGTCAAGCGGAGTTGGAACTGGAAGCCGCCACCGCCCGTGAATCGATGATCAAGAAGAACTTCGATGAGGCCAAGACCGAGAGTGACCGGTTGAATCTCCGGTCATTCGACTACCGCCGCGCCAAGCAAGAGGCGGATGCCGACAAGCGGCTCTATGACGAACTGGTCCGGAAGATTCGCGAAGCGGGTATCAACTCCAGCTTCCAGAACAATGTCGTCAGAATCTCCGATGCCGCCCGGCCGGCCTTCAAGCCAGTGTTTCCGGACATGAAGTTGAACATCGGTCTGTCCCTGCTGCTCTCCATCATTATCGGCATCGGTGCGGCAATCTTCTCTGATGCTCTGGATAACACCCTTCGCGACCCGGAACATGTCACGCGGTCACTAAATGCGAATCTGCTGGGGACCTTGCCCAGTGTCCGGGATGTCAAAGAACTGCGCATCCCGATGGCCAACGATCCGTCTCTTCCGGCCACTCTGGCCGCCGGGCAGGATCGAACTTTCTCGATTTACGGAGAAGCCATGCGGACTCTCCGCAGCTCCATGATGCTGATGGATTTTGATCGCCGGGTCCGCACCTTGCTGATGTCCAGCGCCACGGCATCAGAGGGCAAATCCACCATTGCGGGCCATCTCGCCACCATCCACGCCAGCCAGAATAAACGGACGTTGCTGGTGGACTGTGACCTCCGCCGCCCCAGCCAGCACAAGATCTTTGGCATCGAGAACAAGGTGGGGATGACCAACGTACTCAATGGCGAATTGGCCTGGCGGGACGCCATCATCACGTCCACCGCCAATCCCAACCTGCACATCATCTCGGCTGGACCTCCTTCGCGCCGCGCCGCGGATTTACTCGGTGCCACCGTCTCGGAGTTGATCGAGGAGATGGGCAAGGAGTATGACCTGATCATTCTGGACGCTCCGCCGCTGCTGGGCTTTGCCGAAAGTCTGCAAATTGCCGCCGCCGCTGACGGGGTGATGATTGTCGTCCGGGCAGGCCAGACCAGCCGCAAAGCCGTCGGCGCGGCCATCCAGACGCTGACCCAAATGAATGCGAATGTGCTGGGCGTGGTTCTCAACGAAGTGAAGAAGCACCACTCAGACCACTACTATTACTATGGCTACTACGGGAAGTACTACAAGAGTTATGGCACTGAGAAGGCCTAGCGTTTGGGCACCGTTCCCGTGCGTCTATCGGGTTGGTGTTGAAAGTACTCTGACCATTCCGATGTCGTCAGCGTGGGGGTGGACTTGAAAGTAGACTCTTCCAGTCGGCTGCAGGCCATCAGTTCGGTGATTGCCGCATTCCCGTTCGCTGGTTATATGGAGCATGGCCGCGACGCATACGACACGGTCTCTGGCTACTGCACCTCTCTCTTGCCTACCGGGGCCCGAATCCTCGACTACGGATGCGGGCCCTGCGACAAGACTGCCGTACTTGCGGCCCTGGGTTATGATTGCTGGGGCGTTGATGACCTTAGTGATGATTGGCACCTTCTAGGCAATAACAAAGACCGCATACGGGCCTTCGCCAAGAGCTCCAAGATTCACTTTCTCGAGAGCGGACGCCTACCCCCCGAGCTCAGTGCGACTTCGTTTGATATGGTCATGGCCCATGACGTCATTGAGCATTTCACTGACTCGCCACGTGACTTCTTGTGTGACCTTGTGAGCTTGCTGCGGCCTGGGGGCTATCTGTACCTCACTGTGCCGAATGCTGTTAATTTGCGAAAACGGCTACTCGTGCTGTTCGGGGAAACGAACTATCCAAGGTTCCCAGCCTTCTACTGGTCCACTCCTACCTGGCGCGGGCACAAGCGAGAGTATGTCCTTGATGATTTGCAAAAGTTGTACCTGTTTCTTGGGTTGGAATCCGTTGTGCTGCAAGGTGATCATCATCGAATGGCCGCTCTTGGATCAGCAAAAGGTTTGTTCCGACTAACATTCGGGCTCTTCTCCGGCCTCAGGGATACCCTGACCCTAATCGCTCGAAAGCCTGCAAACTGGACACCCAGTCAATTGACCGACGAAGAACGAGCGATCATTTACCAGCGGGAAACCGGCTATCGGTACAAAGCATGACGCCTACCCATTCCCGAATGAGGAAGCTGTCCTACTTGATGGGCCGTCCCGCCGGCGAGATACTGACCCGGATGAATGCCTGGGTCGAGATCGCAGCAGACCGGGTGCGCGCTCAGCCCAGTTACCATCCAATCTCCATCAAAGAGGTCTACCCGCTTGTCGCGGAACGTCTGTCCTCGTTCCCTCTTTCGGGAGATAGCGACGAACTCGTAGCCCTGGAGGCCAATATCCAAAGAACCACTGCCGCGCTGACGCGCAATGGTGGCTTGGGGCTCTATCACAACGGGACAACGGACCTGGGGAGGCTGGTGTTTCATCTCACTCGCGCGTTGAAGCCCGGAAGCGCCATTGAGACCGGTGTCGCCCATGGAGTGACTTCCGCACACATACTCGCCGCGATGGCATTGAACGGAACGGGCGGGCTGACTTCCATTGATCTGCCGCCGCTCGTTCCATCAGAGGTGGAATCCCAAGTCGGAGTCTTTATCCCAACGGAGCTGCGTTCGCGGTGGCACCTCCGACGGGGCTCTTCCCGGCAGCTTCTAGCGCGAGAGGCGCAGCAGAGCGCAGACCTGCGCCTTTTTGTTCATGATTCGCTCCATACGTACCGTACGATGCGGTTTGAATTTGAAACAGTTCTGCCCTACCTATCGCGACCGGCTGTGATCGTTTCGGATGACATCGAGTCTAACCGTGCGTTCGAAGTTCTGACCCGTAGACCGGAAGTGACCTTTAGCGCAGTGTTTCGCCAAGCGGGCAAGACGAGTCTGGCCGGCCTTGCGGTCATAGAAAAGTAGCCACGACCTAACCATGGCGGGACTTGCAGCGTCGGCCGTAGTGAACCAGAAAATGGTGAGAGGGCTCTCGACTAGTCTTTCGATTGCTATCGCTGTTGCTTGCGCGATCATCTTCTCGCCCTTGAAGATGCTGGCCTATCTGGCACCGCTACTCTTCGTGGTCCTGGTGTACGGCCTCACTGGGCGACTGCCGGGGTTCGGTCGAATTCTTGCGGCCCTGACCGCATACGCCGTCGTGTGTCTGCTCTACGTCGTGGGTGGCGTTGAAGTCAGCTTTTGGGGGGCGGCGTTGCAGGTGCTGACCCTAAGCTCGTTCGTCGCCCTTTTCGTTTTCAGCTCACGCGACCTCCGGTACCACCGCACATTGTGGGCTCTCTTGCCTTTCCTCGGTGCACTATTCCTATTTGAGTCGTTGTTTGGGATTGGTCAGGCCGTTATCGCCTTCGGGCAGTCGGGCTCATTCGATGCGGCCAATGGCGACCACGTGCAAGGGACAATCTTCCCGTCTACCGAGATTGATTCGGCCTTCGCCAATCCCATGTTCAGTGCCAACCTAATTCTGGGGCTCTCCTTCATCACTCCGCATTTTCGCCGCATGCGTTTTGGATGGATCATCTTCATTTCGATGAGCGCCTGCATATTGCTAGCTTCCGTGATGCATCAGCTAGTGTTCGCTGTGTTGGCGTGGATTGTAGCTCCCCGACTGAATGGTGCGTCGAGAGCGCAACTGCGTAAGTTCGCGGTCACGGTATTCTTGCTTGTTGCAGGCTTTGGTGCTCTGTTCGTCTTCCTTCCGCAAAACGTCAGTAGCTTTACAGCAATCTATGACGATTTCGACCGGGGAGACTCCCCCCGGCGCATCATGCTGGCGAATTTCGCGGGGTCAATTCCAGAGAAGTATCCCTGGCAACCGCTAGTCGGCCTTGGGCCTTCTCGTTTCTGCAGCCGCGCGGCTTTGATTGCCACTGGTCTGTACTTCCGGTCCTTCGATGTTTCGAGATATATTCCGACGAAGATAACTGAGCCGCAGAGCATCTTCCTGATGCGCCTCTGGAGTGAAGCGTCCACGAATCGTTACTATGGTTCGAGCCAGAAGCCCTTCTTTAGTTGGATGTCGGTGTATGCCGAATTTGGTCTGCTTGGCCTCGGTTTCGTGCTGACACTCTTGGCGAGCATCATGTATCGGGTAAGGAGGCACGCACTCGCTTACTCCGCTGCTCTCCCCGCCTGGAACTCAATTCAGGCCTCCCTCCTTTTCCTTGCACTGCTGTCGTTTCAAGAGAACTACTTGGAGATTCCGCAGGCAATCTTTCTCGGCGTTGTCCTTACCGCATTGCAGTTCCGTTCGGCGCAGGAACTGGCGCGCTCTCAAGGGGTTCGCTTGTGATGCTTCGTGATGGATCCACTCTAAATTGGTCTGGTGGCTCGATCTTCGTATGGGGATGGCGGGCGGCATTTAGTCTCTTGGACCAACTCGCCGTTTCAGGCTGTCACTTCGGTCTCGGAATTGCTCTGGCCCGATCGCTTCCGCAGGAGACGTTTGGTGCCGCGGCTCTCGCCCTGACGGTGTCGCAGATTGCCCAGGACATCCATGGCAGCGTCATCCTGAATCCACTCATTAACCTTATCTCATCCGAGTTCGCCACAGTCCGTGTTGAGTATCTGAAGACGCTGTGGTCATTCCATTGGATCGTCAGTTTAGTCTGCGGAGTCTTTGTGGGTGTCGCCGGGCTGGCCGCAACGGGCAATTTGCGGACCGCACTGATGACTGGTGCCTTGGTTGTGCCGGTGTTGCTTACTCTGCAGATGACGCGCCGGATTCCATATATTGATGGAGACGCGCGCCGTTCCGCCGTGAGGGGAACTCTGTATGCTGCCGTGACCCTGTTAGCGATGGCGGCCCTCCTGTCATTTGGCATTACATCCGCCAACGTGGGGTACTTGGCAATGGCGGTAGGGAGTGTCGCTGCCTTCACCCTCTCAGGTCAACTATCGACCATGAGCGTAGCGCCGGGTACCATTGCACTTCAACAAGTGGCGCGGGCTCACCTTCGGCAGGCGAAGTTCCTGATGCCGGCGACATTACTGAACCTGCTGGTCTTCTACTCTCCAACGTTCGCCGTGTCCGGGATCTTAGGCCTAAAGGAGAATGCGCTTCTACGGTCCGCACAAACGGTCTCGATGCCGCTGGGCCAACTTATCTTATCTCTCCATGTGCTGTTCATTCCCAAGCTGGCGAAAGACTATAGTGTCGATCAAAGGCGGTTCCGGCGGAATGCCGCGCTACTCCTCGGTTCGGTCAGCGCTGCCGCCCTGATCAGTGCGGTGATGATTACGCTATTTGGCGGTATCCTCTATCGAGTCATTTATCCTCCCTCTTTTCACTCGTTCAGCGATGTTGCCGTATGGCTGAGCTGGGCCGTTGTGGCAACGTCGCTGTACACCACCGCACACGCCGTAATGAGCGTATGTAGGAAGTTCGCGGCGTCACTCGCTATGGCCGTGGTGACCGCGCTAGTGACGCTGGTATGTGTGACACCTCTCATCAAGTACTTTGGGCTTCAAGGCGTGGCATTGGTAATGGTAGTCGCTCAAGTGGCAGGGCTATGTACCGCCGCCCTGCTGGTCGTTCGTACTCGGGATGATGGCGCAAAATACGCCGGACCGGCGGAGGTGACCTCGTGACGCGACTTGCTCTATCCACGTTGTGCGAAAGTCCGGGTCGCCGCACCGGCCTGACAACTCTGTTTCAGGAGTTGGTGTGGAAGGCACGTCAACAGTTTCCTTCGATCGAGTGGGATGTATTTGCGCCCCATGGGGGCGGGTTTGTTGGCGGCGAAGGCGTGGCCATGCACGAGCTCTCCGTAGCGAGTAGCCATCAAGTGGCGCGGGTGGCGATGGATCATCTGTGGGTGCCGCTCGCGGCCAAGCAGCGGGGGTGCTCCGCGCTGATCACGGTGGGCTTCACGCCCTTGGGCGTACTGCCCAATGCCGTGCACATCCTCACCATGCATCACCTGGACGCTCAGAATGGCGTGACCGGTCTGCGTGCTGCTTACCGGCGGCGCGCCACCGATAACGCTCTGCGGAAGGCGCGTTTGGTGATTACCAACTCGCAGACGGCGGCCGATGAACTGCGGCGCTACTATCCGGCGGTGGAGAAGCGGCTGCTGGTCAGCTATGAGGGGGTTCAGCATGAGACCTTCCATCGCGAGGCGGCGCCGGGCGAGGCGGAGTCGCTGCACGCGGCGTTGGGCTTGTTGCCCGGCTACATTCTGTGGGTATCGAATTTCTACCCCTACAAACAGCTGGACCTGATGATCAAGGCCTATGCTCGCTTGGACGCCGACGTGCGCCAGCGCCATCCGCTGGTGCTGGTGGGCGGAGACTGGGCGGGCACGAAGGCAGCGGCTCTGGAACTGGCGGAAAAGTTGGGCGTGACCGGGCAGATCAAGATGTTGGGTTGGGTGGACGACCGCTGGATTGCTCCTCTCTACCGCCAGGCGGCCTTGCATTGCCTCGCCAGCCGGGCGGAGACGTTCGGGCGCAGCGTGCTGGAAGCCATGGCGTCGGGCACTCCTTGCGTGGTGAACGATCTTCCGATCATGCGCGAGGTGACCGCCGGGGCGGCCGTGGTGGTGGACTTTCAGGATTCACTGACGACGGCGAGTGCGATCGAACGCACACTAACCGATCCGACGGCTCGCCAGGTATTGATTGAGCGCGGCTTGTTGCGCGCCCAGGAATTTAGTATGCACCGGCTGGTGCGAGAAAGGATGGAGGCGATCCTCACCCGCGTGATATGAAGGCTCTTGTAACTGGAGTGGCTGGATTTATCGGCAGCAATCTGGCCGATACGCTATTGGCCCGTGGATGGACGGTGACCGGACTGGATAATTTCTCCACCGGGAGACGGCGATTTCTGGAAGGGGCGCTGCAGCAGCCGCAGTTCCGGCTGGTGGAGGCGGAGTTGCTGGACCTGGTTCCGCACCATGAGCATTTCCGCGGCGTCGACGTGGTGTTCCACTTAGCCGCAAACGCGGATGTGCGCTTCGGCCCGGACCATCCGCGCCGCGATCTGGAACAGAACACGATTGCCACGGCGAATGTTCTGGAGGCGATGCGGATTGAGGGGGTGAAGACGATCTGCTTCTCCTCGACCGGCTCAGTGTATGGCGAAACGGAAGTGGTGCCCACGCCCGAGGATGCTCCGTTCCCGGTGCAAACCTCGCTTTATGGGGCATCGAAAGTGGCGGCGGAGGGGCTGATTGCTGCCTACTGCGAAGCCTTTGGCATGCGAGGCTGTGTCTACCGGTTCGTGTCCGTGCTGGGCGAACGCTATACGCACGGCCATGTGATCGACTTTCTCCGCAAGCTCCGTCAGGATCCGACCCGTTTGCCCGTTCTGGGCAATGGCCGCCAGAGGAAGTCCTATCTATATGTGGGCGACTGCGTGGAAGGCGTGTTGACTGGACTGGAGCGTGGTTCCGGCCGCTACAACGTCTTCAATTTAGGCACCGACGAGTACTGCGAGGTGAACGACTCCATCCGTGTCATTTCAGAGCATCTGGGCGTGCAGCCGGTGATCGAGTACGGCGGCGGGGACCGCGGTTGGGTGGGTGACAATCCATTCATCTATCTCGACTGTTCGCGGATTCGCGCGCTGGGCTGGCGGCCCCGTCTGACGATCGCCGAGGGGGTTCAGCGGACGATCGAGTATCTGCATGCCAATCCTGCGCTGCTTGAACCGGAGGGCGCCCAATGACGCCCGGTCTTCTGGCGGACAAGGTGGTGGTGATCACCGGCGCCAGCCAAGGCTTCGGGTTGGCGCTGGCGCGGCTGTGTCTGACGGCGGGTGCAAAGGTGCTGATTTGTGGTCGCACCGAATCTGACTTGATGGCGGCCGCGGGCGAGTTGGAGACGGTCGGGGCTGGTCGTGTGTACGCTCAGCGCTGCGACATTTCATCCGAAGAAGACGTTCGCGAGCTGGCTGCAACGGCTGAGCGCCAGTTCGGTCTGATCGATGCACTGGTCTGCAACGCCGCTATTCAGGGTCCGATTGGACCTTTCCATCACACGGAATGGTCGGAGTGGGTCCGCGCGATTGAGGTCAACTTGTTGGGCACCGCGCACTGCTGCCATACCTTCATCCCGCTGCTGCTGAAGTCTCCCAAGGGGAAGATCCTGATGCTTTCAGGTGGCGGTGCTACCAAGTCCCGGCCATTCCTCAGCGCGTATGCGGCTTCGAAGGTGGCGATTGTCCGGTTTGGCGAAACGCTCGCGGATGAACTGAAATCCGCGGGGATCGATGTGAATGTGATCGCGCCAGGAGCCATGAACACGCGGATGCTGGATGAGCTCCTGGAGTCCGGGCCGGGACTGTTGGGGCCAGATGAATACCGCGACGTGCTGCGGCAACAAGCAAATGGCGGAACACCTCCCGAATTAGGCTCTGAAATGTGCGTTCATCTGCTGTCTGCCGCCGGTGATCGCGTAACCGGGCGCCTGTTTAGCGCGCCCTGGGACCCGTGGCGACATTTGGGGGACTTCAAGGAAGAGCTCTCCATCACTGATGTCTACAAACTCCGTCGCATTGTTCCGGCGGAGCGAGGGTATGCCTGGGAAGAAATGAGCAACGCCGGAGGCAAGTCTTGAGCACCCTGAGAGTGGCGATTATCGGATGCGGCTTCATCGGACAGAAACGGGCGAGATCCATGCCCGGTGCCGTGGTGACGGTGTGCTGCGATCCAAACCTGGAACGCGCCCAGCAAGTGGCTCGACCTAGCGGCGCGGCGGTGACGACATCCTGGCGGGAAGCGGCCACCAGTCCGGACGCTGACGTCGTTGTGGTGGCCGCAACGCACGATATGCTGGCCCCCATCGCGACTGTGGCAGCCGCAGCGGGCAAGCACGTCTTGGTCGAGAAGCCCGCAGCCCGGCGAGCCGCCGAACTGGAGGCCTTGGCGGCGGCGGCCCAGGCAAGCGGGGTCATGGTCAGGATTGGCTTCAATCACCGTTATCACCCTGCGCTACGAAAAGCCAAAGAGATTGCCGATACCGGGTGCCTTGGGGAGCTGATGTTCGTACGCGGGCGTTATGGTCATGGCGGCAGACTGGGATACGACCGGGAGTGGCGGGCCGATCCGAATCTTTCCGGTGGCGGCGAGGCAATCGACCAGGGAGTGCACTTAGTCGATCTGGCCCGTTGGTTCCTGGGCGACTTTTCCGACGTGCAGGGGTATGCGGCGACCTATTTCTGGGATATGCCGGTCGAAGACAATGCGTTCTTTTTACTACGAACGGCGACGGGACAGACGGCGTTTCTGCATGCCAGCTGGACGGAATGGAAAAATACCTTCAGCCTGGAAGTGGCCGGCCGCTTGGGCAAGTTGGAGTTGACCGGCTTGGGAGGCAGTTATGGGACCGAACGGATTGCCCATTACCAGATGACACCGGAGATGGGCCCCCCTCCAACGTTTATTTACGAGTATCCGATGGCTGATACATCATGGGAGCAGGAGTGGCGCGAGTTTGCGGAGGACATCCGCCTCGGTCGCCAACCGAGGCCTGGTGTTGCCGATGCCGCGGCCGCCTTGGCGGTGGTTGAGGGCGTCTACCGACAGAGCGGCCGCCTGATCGAATTGCCGCCGCCCGCAGGAGTCGCACTGTGATCATTACTCGAAGTCCCCTCCGGATCTCGCTCGGGGGCGGTGGAACCGATCTGCCGTCCTACTACGAGAAGCACGGCGGCTTTCTGATTGCTGCGGCCATCGATAAGTACGTCTACATAACTCTCCATCGTACGTTCTTTGAATCCATCATCCTGAAGTACTCCGAGATGGAGAAGGTGGCGAGTGTGGACGAGATCCGGCATCCGCTTATCCGGGAGGCGCTGTTAATGTCGGGCGGCCCGCAGAAGGCCATCGAGATCGCGTCCATGTCCGACATCCCCGCCGGAACAGGATTGGGTTCGTCAGGTAGCTTTACCACCGCGCTTCTTTACGCCCTGTTCGCCCTGAAGCGCGAAACCATCAGCAAGAGGGATGTCGCGGAGGCCGCCTGCCGGATTGAGATTGAGCGCTTAGGTGAATCCGTCGGAAAGCAAGACCAGTACATTTCAGCATTTGGAGGAATCACATCCTTTCGGTTCGATCCCGATGGACAAGTCCACGTTGCGCCAGTGAGGCTGAAGGCTGAAACCCTCAGCAATCTGGAGCAGAACTTGACGCTCTTCTTTACGGGCTTTTCCCGCTCGGCTTCAGCAATGCTGAAGGATCAGGATAGTAAGAGCCGACGCGATGACGCCCAGATGACCGCAGAACTCCATTTCGTGAAGCAGCTCGGTTTGGAAAGTCAGGCCGCGTTGGAGCGTGATGACTTGGCTGAATTTGGACGATTGTTACATGTCCATTGGGAGCGGAAAAGAGCCCGCAGCGCGGGAATGAGCAATCCGCAGATCGATCAGTATTACGAGTTGGCCCGCAAGAATGGAGCGCTCGGTGGGAAGTTGGTCGGTGCTGGCGGCGGAGGATTCCTGATGTTCTATAGCGAGGACAACACGAAGCTTCGGCGTGCCCTCAGCGAAGCGGGTCTGAGAGAAGTTCGCTGGAGGTTTGATTTTGAGGGTACCTGTGTCGTCGACCGGACATAAGTTGCCGCCTGTGGCCATACTCGCCGGAGGTCTTGCGACCCGGCTAGGTCCATTGACGGCCGCCATTCCGAAATCGCTCATCGATATTGGCGGGCGTCCGTTCATTGACTACCAGCTTCAGCTGCTCAAGCGCCAGGGCATCAGTGAGATTGTCCTGTGCGTCGGTCATCTAGGCGAACTTGTTGAGCAGCATGTGGGCCGCGGAGACGACTTTGGCCTGAGGGTTGAGTACTCCTGGGACGGTAAGACGGCGCTGGGAACAGGCGGGTCGCTGCGCAAGGCAGCACATCTGTTAGCCGACACATTCTTCATCATGTACGGTGACTCATATCTGTTGTGCGATTTCAGCGAGGTGGCGCAGTGTTTTGCCGACGCCGGATCGGAGGCCATGATGACCGTCTATCAGAATGACAACCTGTTCGACCGCAGCAACGTACAGTACGAGGGCGGAAAGATTGTCCGTTACGACAAGAGTTCTGACTCGGGCATGATGCGGCATATCGACTACGGGCTGGGGATGATGCGGCGCGCGGTGCTGGAACAGTGGCCGCCCGATCAGAAAACTGATCTGGCCACCATTTACCAGGCGCTATTGATGAGGGGAACGTTGGAGGCGTGCCCCGTTCGCGACCGTTTCTACGAGATCGGGAGCCGCAGTGGAATCGAAGATTTCGTATCATTCGCTGCCGAACACAAGATCCTAGGTTGAAAGGGGACCCTTGATGACGTTTAGTCACACTTACCTGAAGGAATGCGTCGCCATTCTGGAAGAATTGGATGCGAGTACGATTGAGAAACTCGCGCTGAGTATCCATGATATCCGCGAACGCGGAGGACGGCTTTTCGTCCTTGGAGTCGGCGGCAGCGCAGCTAATGCGGCTCATGTCGTGAATGATTTCCGCAAGTTGGGCAATATTGAGACCTACAGTCCCACAGACAACGTGGCGGAGCTGACTGCTCGCACGAATGACGAAGGCTGGGAGAGTACTTTCGCCGGGTGGCTGAAGGTCAGCCGCCTGCAAGCAAAGGATGGCCTTCTGGTCCTCTCGGTCGGAGGCGGGAACAGGGAAGTGCCCGTGAGTCCGAACCTGATCGCGGCACTGGATTTGGGGAAGAGTGTGGGGGCGACGATTCTCGGCATCGTCGGGCGAGACGGCGGCGTCACTGCGAAACTGGCGGACGTTTGCTTGATCGTCCCGACGGTTGCCACTGAAAGGATCACACCACATGCCGAGGAGATGCAGGCCGTCGTGTGGCACCTACTCATTTCGCACCCCGCCGTGCAATATAACCAGACGAAATGGGAATCGGTAGCCTCTGCCCGATGAGAGCAGTCTTCCTAGACCGCGACGGGGTGATCAACGAGGCGATTGTCCGGGACGGCAAACCGTACCCGCCTGATTCAATCGCTGAATTGCGGCTGGTGGCCGGTGTCGAGCGTGCGCTGGACCAACTGAAAGGCAGCGGCTTTTTGTTGATGGTGGTCACCAATCAGCCCGACGTCGCCCGGGGCCGCACGACGCGGGAGAATGTCGAAAGCATGCATCGGTATCTCTCGGAAAGGCTTCCCCTTGACGGCGTATACTGTTGTTATCATGGGGGCCCAGAGGATTGCGGCTGCCGGAAGCCGAAGCCGGGGCTGCTGCTTCAAGCGGCGGAAGAATGGGAGATCGACATGAGCGCTAGCTTTATGGTGGGCGACCGGTGGCGAGACGTGGATGCCGGGCTCGCCGCAGGCTGCCGGACAGTATTGATTGACTATGGCTATGAAGAGCGGGCACCGGAAGGTGCGCCTTCAGCGCGCGTCGCCTCCCTTCCAGCTGCGGTCGAGTGGATTCTGGAGCAGGCCCGATGAGTATCCAAACATTCGATGTCTCGAAAAAGTTGCGGGTGAAGCTGTTCGCCGACGGCGCCGATCTGAGCACCATGCTCCGCCTGTACTCCAATCTCGCGATCCGGGGCTTTACGACCAATCCGACATTGATGCGTAAGGCAGGCATAACGGAGTATGAGGCGTTTGCTTTAAGCGTCCTAGAGGCGATACCTGACCGGCCGATCTCCTTCGAGGTCTTCGCGGATGAGGCGACCGAGATGGAGCGTCAGGCAAGGCGGATCGCCTCGTGGGGGCCGACGGTGTACGTCAAGCTTCCGATCACCAACACCAAAGGGCAGTCGATGCTCCCATTGGCGGCGAAGCTTTCTGGCGACGGCATCCAGGTCAACGTGACCGCAATACTGACCGGTGAGCAGATCCAGCAGGCGGTTGAGCATCTGGCTGGTGGGGCACCGGCCTACATTTCCATCTTTGCTGGCCGAATCGCGGATACGGGTGTCGATCCGATCCCGTTGATGCAGCAGGCGGTCGAGTTGACCCGACCGCACGGTAACCTCGAGCTCATTTGGGCGAGCCCGAGGCAGGTGCTTAATGTCATTGAAGCGGATCGGATCGGGTGTCATATCATTACGGCGACTTCCGACGTGCTCTCTAAGCTACCGCTACTCGGCAAGGATCTGGCTGAGTATTCTCTCGAAACCGTCTCGATGTTCTATGGAGATGGACAGGCAGCGGGATTCAGTCTCTAGATCAACATGACGGCGGAACTTCCCAGCTCGCGTTCTATTCTCGGCATGAAGGTCAACGTGCTGACCTACCGGCACGTGATTAGGACCTGTCTGGCCTGGTCCTCGGCACGCCAGTCCCGATATGTGGCGATCGCGACCGTCAATAACGTGATGGAAAGTTACGACGATTCCGGATTCAGAGAGGTGATGAATCAGGCGGATCTAGTGACAAGTGATGGCATGCCATTAGTCTTCGCCTTGCGGGCGTTGGGCGCTAAAGAAGCTCGCCGCGTTTATGGCCCCGATCTAACGCCCCTGCTTCTATTGGCCGCGGAGAAGGCCGGTGTGCCTGTAGGCCTCTACGGCGCAAGCCCGGAAGTAGTGCAACGGCTAAGGGAGGTTATTGCCCAGCGATGGCCACGGCTGACGCTAGCCTATGCCTTCTCTCCACCCTTCCGTCCGCTGACGCCGGCGGAGGATGAGGAGATAACAGCCAGCATCAACAGTTCAGACGCACGCATTCTGTTTGTCGGCCTAAGCACGCCGAAACAGGAACGTTGGATGGCTGCCCACCGGGGCAAGGTTTCCGCTGTGATGCTCGGCGTGGGCGCGGCGTTTGACTTCCTGGCCGGCTCTAAGCCCCAGGCTCCTCGCTGGATGATGCATTCCGGGTTGGAGTGGTTATTCCGGCTCGGTACCGAACCAAGGCGCTTGGCCATGCGCTATATCAGGCATAATCCCAGATTCATGTGGTTGTTCGCGCGGCAGTTGATGAGTGTTCGCAGATCTGATGATGAGCATCGAAAGGGACGGGCAGACAATTGAGCAAGACAGTATTGGTTACGGGTGCCCGTGGCTTTATCGGCCATCATTTGGTGAAGCGTTTGGTGCAGGAGGGCTTCAACGTCCGGGGCGTCGACATCAAGGAGCCTGCGTACGAGCCCGCAATGGCGGAATCGTTGGTGACGATCAATCAACTGGTGGACTACGCCGCCGCCGTGGCAGGCAAACAGATTCTCAAGCGACATGATGTCAGCAAGCCGCAGGGACGGCAGACGCTCAAGTGGGAGCCGTCCATTCTCCTCCGCTATGGTCTGGAAACGACGTACGCCTGGATCGAGGAGGAATTGCGGAAGGCTGGGCGCACGCCGGCCATGAGTAGTGGCCAAACCGCGTCAGCTTAAGGCCGGAGAGTTGCGCATGATCAATATAGCCACCGACTGGCTGCTGCGATGAGTGTCGCCACCACCGTTCGAGTCCAGCAGACCGTCCGGCTCGGGAAACCGGGCTGGATGGTGGGCCTGTTCGTGATTGCCGACATTCTCGCCCTGGAGATTGCGCTGTTGGCGGGGTGCGTGGTGCGATGGGCCCTGCTTGATCGATTTCCGATTGAGATCGGTCCCGCGCAGTACCGGGGTTTGGCCTTGGGTATCCTTGTCGTTCCGCTGATGTATTGGTTGGGCGGTTTGTACCCCGGATTTGGCATGAATCCGGTGGAGAGGTTGCGCCGGCGAACTTATGCCACGGCCATCACGTTTTCGTTCCTGGTGGCATGGGACTATCTAGTCCAGGACCGCCAGTGGTCCCGCGGCATTCTATTGGCTTCAGCCCTCTTTGCCTTTGTCGTGCCGCCGATATTGGATGAGATTGCAAGGTTCCTCCTTGTGCGCCGGGGACGTGCTGGTCTGTCGGTTCTGGTGCTGGGAGCGGGCAAGACTGGCCATGCATTGATCAGCCATATGCTGGAAGTTCCCACCCTCGGGTTGCACCCCGCAATCGTGCTCGATGATGATCCCGCCAAATGGGGTACCACTGTGCATAGTGTTCCAGTGGTGGGCCCTCTCTCCATGGCATCTCAGTATCAGGGCCAGATCTCCACCGCGATGATTGCCCTTCCGAGTTTGCGTCGCGAGCGAACAGCTGAGATTATCAGCCAACTCAATTTCCAACAGGTGATCGTCATTCCCGATCTTTACGGGATCCAGAGCCTATGGGTGACCGCGCGCGACATCGGCGGGGTATTGGGGCTGGAGATCCGGAACAATCTACAGCGGCCGTCCAATCATCTCCTCAAACGTTGTGTAGACTTGGTGATAGGGAGCATCCTGCTAGTGGCGTTCCTGCCGCTGATGGCCATCGCTGCAGTGGCGATTCAGTTGGTTGACCGAGGCTCGCCCATTTTTCGCCAGAAACGGGAGGGCCGGGATGGTAACCCGCTGACCGTGTTGAAGTTGCGCACCATGTACCAAGATGCCGAAGTGCTCCTCGAAGCGCATCTCAACCAGCACCCGGACCAGCGCGCCATTTGGACCCAATTTTTCAAGCTCCGGCATGACCCTAGGATTCTGCCGGTGGTCGGCCGGTTCCTCCGGCGGTTCTCGCTGGACGAACTGCCGCAGTTGTGGCAAGTGGTGAAAGGAGAGATGAGCCTAGTCGGCCCAAGGCCCTTCCCCTCCTACCACTTGACTGAGTTTTCTCAAGAATTCCGCCGCTTGCGGAGGAGTGTCACCCCAGGCTTAACCGGACTCTGGCAGGTGTCGGCACGATCGAACGGCGCGCTGGACGTGCAGCAGTCGCTGGATACGTATTACATCCGGAACTGGTCCCCGTGGCTTGACCTACATATATTGGTGCGGACGGTTGGAGTAGTATTGCTCGGCAAGGGGGCATACTGAACTCCATGTCGACTATCTTGTTCGCCGGTGGTTGTCACGTGGTTGGCTATCCGTTTGGGCCGTCCTTTAGTTTTGCGACATTGACGGTTCAAGTACTTCGTGAACGAGGACATGACCTCAATGAACTAGCGACATTGCCGTATCTTCCGCTAGGCCATGCCAATCAGTTGACTGGGCCGGTTGCCCGTCACCAGGTGCATACTCTGGTGCTTCAGATTGGACACTACGAGACTACGCTTGAGTACTTGATTCCTAAACGCTTTCCCTCCCGCCAGAATTCCTCGGAGAAAGTCCAGGCTCACATCAGCGTTGGCGAAAGTCAAAGCCCGTTTGGCTCACTCCCGGGTACCGTGGCCTGGCTTATCCGTAACCGTCTCAAGTACATGGCTGACCAACTGACTGGCAGCTACTGCCTGGATACACATTCATTCCAGAAGCAGCTGCAGTCCTTTCTCGGAATGGTATCCGGCCTGGCCATTCCTCGAACAATTCTGTTGAGCCCGCTACCATGTGACGATCTGACGCTGATGAGTTATCGGCGGAAAGTGAATCCGATGTACGCCCGCGAGGCTGTTGCAAATGGTTTTGATTATGTGGATCTGCTCGAAGACCTCTGGCCAACGGGCACACCGCGGGTGAAAATGCATCATGACGGTGCCCATCTCAGCAAAGAATCACATGCCGCGATCGCCTGTCGTATTTGCCAACACCTGACCGCGACGATGCCCCAGGTTCGGACCGCGGGACTAGCCGGGAGGTCATAGATGGCAAAGTGGCAGAGTCGGGCATGGCTCCGAAAGGGTGTTATGGCACTGGCCAGCGCCTCCGTGGCGTATGCCGGAATTGACCGAAGGGACGGGCAGGAGCCAGACCCCTCGCCAGCACCGGTACGACGGCTGGTAATTACGGGATCGTCCACCGCCTCTGGGGCAGGGGCGAGCCGCTATGCCACTTCGTGGGCGGGGCTCCTGACCACGCAGTTAGAGAAGCGGGGATGGGAAGTGATCAACGTGTCGATTGGAGGCGAAAATGTCGCCGCCATTTTGGCCCGATTTGACCGTGACGTGGCCGTGCATTCGCCTGGCGTTGTGCTCCTGGCCAACAGTATTTTGAACGACGGCTTTGACGGCAATCCGCCGGCGACGATCGCTCAGCGCTATTTGGATAACGTTGCAATTTTCGCGGCGCGTGTGCGTGCCTTGGGGGCGGTGCCGATGGTGCTTGGGCAGAACCCTAATGACTATTGGGATAAGCCGCGGTATGAACTGCTGATGCAGATTTATCGAGAGCTGGAGAACCGGAAGCTGTTGTTCGGTGATCTGTTTTCCGGCCTGTCCAAGCAGGATGGAACCGGTAACTGGGTGACGCCGCTTCGACATCAAGATGGTGTTCACCCGAACGACCTGGGTCATCGCCTGATGTTTGACGCCCTTCCGCACTCAATGCTGGATGTGGTCCTGGAGGATGGGCGGGTCTCTTCTGCTACCAATCTGGCCGGCAGTTGGGCGGTGACGGCGGATCAGTCCCCCAATGACCCGCTAGTTAAGCTACAGATGGAACGTCCCGTGTCTTCCTGGAGTGCGTGTGTCTGGGTCAACTCCCCGGAGCTCCGCGAAACAGCAGTCCTGATTTCCGATGATCGCCAGCATGTGGTTTTGCGACAGAATGCTACCGGGTTTGCACTTTCGGCGGGCGCTCTCCTGGCGGAGTTCACGCCCCGCGACGCACCTGATGGTAAATGGCGACATGTGTGCGTGATATACCAGGAACCACAGAAGCGACTTGAACTTTTCATCAACGGCGACCGGGCCACCGGGCTCGCGGCCTCGATACCGTCGTTGACCGGATTTTGGGTCGGCGGCTTCCCCGGGGGCGTCGACTCGTTGCCCGCTGGAACATCCCTAGGCCAACTGCTGATCTACCGCACCAGCCTCCAGGCCTTCATGGTCCGGGCTGCGATGGCAGGTGATCCGCCCCAGAGATCGCTTGAGGTATGGCTGCCGCTTACCGGGACGCCCCAGGCAAGAGTCCCCAATGTCGCGCCAACTCGCACCGGTGCCAGTGCGCTACGCGGAAGCTTTCGCTGGGTGGAGAACTCGCCCCCCTCCGGGGATTCCGGGGCCGGACTCCCGAAATAGGTGCCCGCCGTTGGGTGCGCCTTCGCGCAGACGTATATGAGCTTCGCCGCGCGGCCGCGAATCCGAAGCAATCACCGCCAAGAGAAGCGCAATGACCAGCAGGGCGCCCAGCCATATCAGTCCGATGCGCAGCCAGCGGCCTTGGCCCGAGGACCAGCGGAAGAGACGCCGGTTTAGGCGGCGAAGGCCTGCTGGTGCCCTACCGCCGAAACGCCTATAGATGTCCCCCCGCAAGAGCCTGTAGCCCGGGAAAACGTGAAACAGCCGACGGCAAAGGTCACAACGGAGTAATGGCAATACTCCCCGCAAAAGCGAGGCGTGCCGGGAGGGATGGTTCTCGCCACTGCCGCAATGGGGACAAATCCGCAAGCGATGCTTCCTACCGTCGCCAGATCAGGACACCGGAAATCGTGGCCAAACCAAAGCCGGCGGCCTTCTCGGCGATATTCGTGGTGGTCTTCCGGCGACTATTCTCGGGGATGTAGAGCAGATCCTCTGGCTCCAGGTCGACGTCGGCAGACTCCCGTTTCAGAATTCGGGCGAGCTGAATGGGTATCTCCTTCTTGGGTCCACCCTCAACCGGGCGCAGGATGTATCCCGTCTTCATCGAAAACGGAGAAACTCCCTCCGCCAGCGAAAGCGCCTTCATGACGGTCATCGGTGAACCCTCGCGCAGCGTGAACGCTCCTGGCTTCTTCACATTTCCCGCCACATAGATGTGCTTAGCCTCCGGAACCCTGATCTCCTCGCCACCCCGCAATTCGACGTTCAACTCAGGATTGGCGCGCTCAATCAAATCGCGAACGGAGATCCGAGTCAAGAATCGCTTTGAGGCCGAATCAACCTCGGGGCGGCTGAGTAAGATTTCAGGCCCGGCGTCAGGTGAAAGTCCCTCGGCGCGACCCAGGGCCTCAAGCAAAGTCATGGGGCCAGCGGCTTGAAATGTTCCCGGCCTCTTTACCGCACCGATCACACTGATTGGCCGGCTCCGATACTCCACGACAGTGACGGTGACGATGGGTTCGACCAGGATACCTCCCTTCTGAAGGGCAACGTATATAGCCTTCTCCAGCTCCGTAGGAAGTAGGCCATCAGCTTTCAACTTCCCTTTCACCATCGGGAGCATGATAAAGCCGTCGGAAGACACCCGAACCGTTCGCGTCAATTCAGGCGCGTCATAGACGGATACGCCAATCAGGTCGTTGGCGCCAATCTTCTGGCCGGGAAGGTTAGACTGTGCTGAGTCTGGCATCTGCGCGAAAACTTGGTTCTGCTTGGACTGAGCCTCCTGCTTCGCACAAAAACAAACGCTCAGGCAAACCGCGAACCAAAAATTCTTCGATCTCATAACGAACCTCTCCTGAAAGCGCGATCGTCCATATGTTGTCCCGGGATACCCCCGGAACGAAGGGCCTGGCGGTCAGCCCAAGCTAATGACAACACTGCCATTACCAGGGTCGCAAATTGAGGCACCTGTTGCATCGGGTAGTCCACCATCCCATGAATGAACACGAAAAGGACTCCGATACTCCATGGCCGGTCCAACCCAACCCGGCCAGCGATCACAGCCAGCCACAGCATCAACACCAACATCGGCAGTCCGCCTTCTGCTGTCCACTGTAGCCAGTCGCAATGCGCCTGATTAACAAAAACCCCGGTGTCTAAATGAGCAAATTCTGGATAGGCGGCCGGCCAGGCACCCAAACCGACCCCAATCCACGGATGCTCCTTAATCATATCGACCGTAGCGAGCCCAATCGGAATACGAACATCGTACAGAAGATTCTGCTTAAACCGGGACTGAATAAAGTCCAAACCCACAACGCCACCTGCAATCAGGACCAGCAGCCCCGCCTGCAAGGAGAGCTTCACCGCGCGGTTACCGTCCAACCAGCGGCCACGCCGCATCAGCCAGAAGAAAGTGATCGCCTCCACGGCGATGATCACCAATCCTGAGCGGGAACCCGCCGCGATCGAACCAACGATCATGACGGCCGCCGCCCCGATCCCGGCCAGCGGGCGTGAGCTCTCAACGGCGCGAAACAGGGCGAAGGGCAAAAAAAGCTCAAGAAACTGAGCGAACTTGTTCCGATAAACGAATACGCCCATCACTGATTCCGTGGAACCCGAATCAAACACCCAAAAGACGCGTCCCCCTCCGGTGACGTTCTGCACGATACCGAGAACCGCAACGAAGGTCGCGAACCAAAACAGCCATTCTCTGATCTGAACTCGGAACCGCGAGGTGGTTCCGATGAGGAATGCCATAAGCATCGCCACACCGTGGGTGAGCCACGTTGCGACGCTTGTCACGGTGTCCCATGGGCTAACGGTCCAGCCCAACGCGAGCTGAAGCATACCCAAAGCGGCCACGCCGATCGGGATCAACAAGACACCTGGAAGCAGCGCAACGGCCGGCCGTAAAGCAAACGAAAACAGCGCCGATGAACCCAAAATGAAGAATCCCGCTTGCATCGCGGCGACGGCCCAGCGGTCGCGAATCCAGGCAGTCAGAATGCCGAACATTAGCAGCCCTACCCACGCGAACTGGAGAATTGGCCGGATAGTCACTTCGCTACGGCACCTTGTACGTTGCGAATCCATAGCTCGCCTTCCGGGCGGACCATGCCGGGGAGTTCACGGACCACCAGGGACAGCGGCGTGGTACGGCGGGAGTCTGCGGCAGGAATCAAGAAGCTATTCACCGCCCAGCCCTCGCCCACAATCGGGTCCGCCAGAGGGAGAACCTCATCGCCCAGCATCCACGCAAAAGCTGGCCGTCGTGAATTGATCGATTGTGTCCCAAACTCGAAGCTAACCCGCCAGGCTTGATGGGCCGGAATGGCCAGGGTCTGGGATAGGAGTCGCGAGGTACCTTGCTGAAGACCAGAAAACGAGATCTTGACGGTGCCGGGTCCTCGATGTTGCACAGCCGATATGCCCGGCGGAGTAAACAAGGACCAGTCCAATCCATGTCCCAGAAATGGATGCCTGAAGGAGCCGTTCACGACTAGCCCAGCCTTCTCCCTCGGCAAAGAATCGATCAATCCAGAATGGCATCCCAGATCCCAAAGCCGTGCCGCAACTTCGCCAAATTGATCCAACAACAGGCGATCAATCAAGGCCACCAACGGATACCCTTGGACGAAGCCCCGGTGGTCCTGCGCCGCTAAACCTACGAACTTTACCGCCATGGATTCCAGGAGGGGAAGTTCCCCGGCCGCGATAGCCTTACGGGCCACAAAGTAGAAGAATTGGCCAATGGGGTGGGCCGAATTCGGTAACACGCGGGACGCAATCACAGATTCAGACGCCCCGGTGTCGACTGCCAACTGAAATGCCGCCTGGGTCTCCCCATAGGATCGTTCCAGCGCGGCTCTGAGCCAGGAGAAGGTCTGCACCTGACCCCCTCTGCGAGCATAAAAATTCGCCAGCGTCCAGCGCGGCAGCCATAGCTTGTTGTAACGTTCCGCCTGGCGTAAATAGGTCTCGGCCGTGCGGAGGTCGCCCATGGTCTCGGCCCGAATCCCAGCGGGGATCAGAATACGGGTGTCGCGGGGACTCAGTTCCGTTGCCTTCTTCCAACTGGTGGTGGGATCCTGACCGGCCAACTCCTCGTAGAGTGCCTTGGCCCGGTAGCCTTGGGCGTTCAGTGGGTCAAGTTCAGTGGATCGGGTCACGCTGGCCAGATCCGGCTGGTGGCGCAGGTAGTCCGCCCATCCCAAGCGAATTGACCACGCCGCGGCCCACAGCAGCATTCCAGCGCTGGCGAGGACGAGAAAGCGAAAAAATGGTGAAGAGGGCCTCACGTTTTCCCCGAAACCAGCCGATTCCCTTGTAACGTTAACAAGGTTCAGCGGTTAGCCGAATAGATTACACTTGTTTTTCCTGGCTGAAATGCGATAATACCTCAATAGGCGATCTTCTGCTGGGCCTGTAGGCTAGGCGAAGATGGGATTCGGTGACAGTTTTGGCCTTTTGGCGATCGAAAAGGTCCTAGCGGCTTGATGCAGAACGATAAGGAATATGGGTTTCTGAAATGAACAAAAGCTTGGTAGTCCTCAGCATGGTTATGGGATCGGCGTTTGCCGCGAGTCCCGCTATCGGGGTCGCGGTCACCCACGGCCGTCTGGAAGTGAACAACACGACGGTGGACGGAAATGCCAATCTGGCGGCTGGCGCTTCCGTGAAGACCTCGGCTTTCCCCTCAATGTTGCAGTTGTCCGGCGGGTCCAACGTTGCTTTGGATCGTGAGTCGCAAGCGAAGGTTTTCGCTGATCGCGTAGTGTTGGAGCGGGGTGTCAGCCAACTGGCCGGCAAGAATGCTTATGCTGTTGAAGCGATGGGCTTTCGCGTGACGGGCGATGCGGCGCAGGCTCGGGTTGAGATGAAGAAGGACTATGTCCTGGTGGCCGCGCTCTCGGGCGTCGTCAAGGTGACCGATGCCAGCGGCATGCCGGTGGCGAACCTGACGGCAGGTCGGGCGCTGGGTTTGCAGCCCACTGGTGCGGCTGCCAGCTCCACCATGACGGGACGTCTGGCTCGCGAGAACGGGCACTATGTGCTTCCCGATGAAGTTTCTGGCTTGAAGGTGGAATTGAATGGTAACGGCCTCGACCGCGAGATCGGTCGCCGGATCCAGGTGACGGGTGCTCCGAAGGCGTCCGCTGACCGCTCCACCCAAGTGATCGAAGTGGCCCGGCTGAATCGTCTGACCGACGAACCGGCTCCGATGCCTGCTCCCTCACCGGCTCCTCAGGCCCCGGTTGCTGGGCTGTCGAGCTTGGCCAAAATCTGGATCGTCGTGGGTGTCCTGGGTGCGGTCGGCGTGACGGCTGGCACTCTGGCCTCTCAGTCCAACTAGCTCATCCTCACCGTTTGATCTGACCGGCCCGCTCGCCTTTTTGGGCAAGCGGGCCGGTTCGTTTTTCGACGGCTGGCCAGAACTCTATTTGAAGATGCCAGCCTTATCCCACAGCTTAACCGTTGAATTTGTCAGATCCACCAGTTTGTCCACTACACCCTTAAAGTACGCATCCGCCTTCCCCTGGTCGAACTTCACGTAGCCCTGCTTGGGCTGGTACAGGATGATGGACGCCGGGAAGGGGTAGGCGGACCAGGTGCCTGCCGTTTGGCGCGGTAAGGCGAGTGAATCGTCGTAGAGATCCTGCCGGACCTGGGCGCGGTCGATGGCCTGGATCATGGCGGTCTCGTTCCACCCGGCGTGTCCGCCGTCCTCGTTGAAAGTGCGATAGGTGACGTCGGAGCAGTAGCTCCACCAATCGATCGAAAGAATCCGAACGCTTTTCTCGCGGCCGATCTTTTCCGCCAAATCCGCCAGTACCGCGCTTTGGCCGCCGTGGCCGTTGATGAGGATGATGTTCTTGAAGCCGATGCGGGCCATCCCGCGCAGGACATCGCCGACATAAGCCCGGTAGGCCTCATCGCTGATGGTGAACCCGCCGGCAAAGGCGTCTAAGCGGCCCGTGATGCCGTAGGAGACAACTGGCGCCACCAGCGCATTTACCCGTTCCGCCATCGCCTTGGAGATGGCGACCGGGGCCGTGATGTCGGTGCCGTTGCCGGTGACGCCGTGGGCTTCTAGAGTGCCGAGCGGGACAAGAACGGTTTCGATCTTCTTCGGTACCAGATCGCGAAACTCCATCCAGTTGATGGAACTGAGCTCGCGCGAGGTTTGGGCCGAAAGCAGTGAAGCGAACAGACAGGTAGTGAGTAGCCGCATGGTCCATTCTAGGACCAGCGGCCGCCCGGTGCGGATCGCGCGGCGACGGGGACTTGCGCTACAGCCGAACGATCTTGGGCGACTTCAATCCCTTGCAGGCATTGCGCGTGTCGACGATCAACTGGGACTGTTCGACCAGAAGTGGATAGTCAAACTTCTCGTGATTGGTGACGATCACCACGCAATCGGCCGCTGGGGCGAGCCCTGGCTGTGACTCCAAGGGGAGGTTCTCGTGCTGCAACGTGGGGATAAAGGGATCCTCGTAGGTAATCCTGGCGCCGGTTCGCATCAACAGATGGACGATGTCCAGCGCGGGCGACTCCCGTACGTCGTCAATATCCCGTTTGTAGGCAACGCCCATGATGTGGATATGGGAGCCCTTCAGCGGCTTCGACTGCTCATTAAGCGCCCACTGGATCTTGTCCACCACAAAATGCGGCATCTGACCGTTGATATAGCCGGCCAACTCGATAAAGCGCGCCTCAATGCCGGCCTGCTTGGACTTCCAGGAGAGGTAGAACGGATCGATCGGGATACAGTGCCCGCCCAGGCCCGGGCCTGGGTAGAACGGCATGAAACCAAAGGGCTTCGTGGCGGCGGCGTCGATCACTTCCCAGACATCGATGCCCATGCGGGAACACATCACGGCCAGTTCATTCACCAGCCCGATGTTGATCATCCGGAAAGTGTTTTCGAGCAACTTGGCCATTTCGGCGGCCTGCGTCGAACTGACGCCCACGACATGGTCGAGCGCTTGAGCATAAAAGAGTTGCCCCAGCTCGCCACAAGCCGGGGTGGTGCCGCCGACTACTTTGGGGATGTTCTTGGTGTGGAACTGCGGATTGCCCGGGTCCACCCGCTCCGGTGAAAAACAGAGAAAGAACTCTTCCCCCACGCGGAGGCCGGGTTTTTCGAGGATCGGCCGCACCAGTTCGTCGGTGGTGCCGGGGTAGGTGGTGGATTCCAGGATGACCAGCATGCCGGCATGGAAGTGCTCCGCAATCGCCTCGCAGGAGGCGACGATGAAGCTCATATCCGGGTCTTTCGTCTTGCGTAGCGGTGTCGGGACGCAGATGTTGATCGTGTCCAGGCCGGCGACGGCGGCAAAGCTGGTGGTTGCGCGCAGTTTTCCGGAACGGACCAATTCCGCTACTTCCGCGGAAGGGACGTCCTGGATGTAGGACTCGCCCCGGTTGATAGCCTCCACCTTGCGCTCCGCCAGGTCGATCCCAATGACTTCGAAGCCGATCTTGGCATACTCGACGGCCAGCGGCAGGCCGACGTAGCCCAAGCCAACCACGCCTACTTTCGCGGTACGGCCTTCAATTTTGGCCCGCAAGAGCTTGTAATGGGCCGAGTGCAGTGGTGGCTGGGCCTCCGCGGTGGTGAACAGAAATTCGCTCCTCAAACCAGTGGGCAAAGCCCAAAGTCGCGGCACCACCCGGCGGCGGCCCGTATCTGTAGTGTAGTATGCCGGACCTGAACGGCTAGGCTCGCGCGGCCTGGGATTGTTCGTCCGGGATCGCCCGCAGGCGCTCCAATTGTTCGGCCCGTTTGGCCGCCAGCCGCTCCCGCAGCACTTTGTCGAGGGCATTGCGCTGCAAGGGGTTTGTTTTCAGGAACTGGCGAGCGTTCTCCCGGCCTTGGCCCAGCCGCTCGCCCCGGTAGCTGTACCAGGTGCCGGATTTCTCCACCAGCTGTTCCAGGACGGCCACGTCCAGCAGGTCTCCCTCCCGCGAGATCCCTTCGCCGTAGAGAATGTCGAACTCAGCTTCGCGGAACGGAGCAGCTACCTTGTTCTTCACCAGCTTCACCTTGGTCCGGTTCCCGATGACCGCTTCGCCATCCTTGATCGGCCCGGTGCGGCGGACTTCGGCGCGCACTGAGGCATAGAACTTCAGCGCCCGGCCGCCGGTAGTGGTTTCCGGGTTGCCGAATACGACGCCGATCTTTTCCCGAACCTGATTGATGAAGATGAGGCAGCAGTTGGTTTTCGAGACCGCCCCGGTCAGCTTGCGGAGCGCCTGCGACATCAGCCGGGCTTGCAGGCCCATGTGCGAATCTCCCATTTCGCCTTCCAGCTCGGCTTTGGGCACCAGCGCCGCCACCGAATCCACCACCACCACGTCGATCGCGCCGGTGGCCACCATGGTGGCGGCGATCTCCAGCGCTTGTTCGCCGGAATCGGGTTGCGAGATCAGCAGTTCGTCCAATTCCACGCCCAGACGCTTGGCGTAGTCGGGGTCCAGCGCGTGCTCGGCATCAATAAATGCCGCCGCCCCGCCCACCTTCTGCGCCTCAGCCACCACATGAAGTGCCAGCGTCGTCTTGCCCGATGATTCCGGGCCGAAAATCTCGATCACCCGGCCGCGCGGAAAGCCCCCCACGCCGAGAGCCGCATCGAGCGACACTGAGCCGGAGCTGATGACGGATACGGGAACTACGGTGCCGGTGCCGAACTGGTGCACCGCCCCTTTGCCGAACTGCTTGTCCATTTGTAGCAGCGCCTGGTGAATCTGGCGCCGGCGATCCTCAGTCATGGGCATACACGGAATCCTCCATGGATCGCTAGTGTGGCGAGCTGGGAAAGATTCTCGTAAAACATTTGTTTATTTCTAGATGCTGCGGCAATTGAAGAGTTTGGGCGGATCCGCCGATAGCACTCTAGCTGCATGAGGATCGAGACCAACTCCTTCGGGCCCATCGATTGCGCCGACGCGGACATCATTCACTTCCCGCAAGGCCTGCCGGGCTTTGAATACGAGAAGGCGTTTGTGGCCATCGAGCGGCCCCAGTCGCAACCCGTCGTCTTTCTCCAAAGCGTAACGTCGCCGGGACTATTCTTTGTCACCTTGCCGGTGGAGACGATCGACCGCGGCTATCAGCTGAAGCTGAGCGACGAATACCGCCGCATTCTGGGTGTTACCGACATGGCGCGCGATCTGCTGAGCCTGGCGATCGTCTGCATGCCCGATGCCGGGGTGCCCACCGCCAACTTGCTGGGGCCCATTGTGGTCCACCGCCAGGATCGTGTCGCGGTGCAGGCTGTACGCGATGATGCCGTGTACTCGGCGGCTGAACCGCTATTTCCGGGGGCGGCATAAGATGCTGGTGATCCGGCGGCGCGCGGGCGAATGTCTCCTGTTGGGCGAGAACACCGAAGTTGAGGTACTCGAGATTGAAGGCTCGCAGGTGAAGTTGGGGATTCGCGCCCCCAAAGAGGTCCTGATCCTGCGTAAGGAGATCTTCGAGACCTCCCAGGCCAACCGTTCGGCGGCCCGCAATGCCGTGCCCGCGGGGTTGGCTGGTTTGCTGGAACGGCTGCGCTAACCCTTGGCTTGACGCGGCCATTCCCCGGGGCGCATACCGCTGTCAAGCAAATTTCAAAATTTCTCTCACACCCCGTAGCTGGGTTCCGATATGCCCCGTGAGGTCAGAACTGACGGGAAAGGATTCCCGCCTTGACCTTACGTCAGACGGCCCAGCCGCCGGGCGGAACCTACACTTCACGGAGAGAAAACAGTGGCATTTTCCACCAACACCAACATCGCTGCCTTGCAGGCTCAAGAGTATCTGCGCGTCAACAGCGACTTCCAGCAAAAGACCATTGGCCGCGTCACCAGCGGCTTGCGCATCACGGCCTCCGGCGACGACGCCGCGGGCTTGGCCATCGCCAACGGGTTCCGTTCCGACCAGGCGGTGTTGACTCAAGGTATCCGTAACGCCAACGACGGTCTCAGCCAGCTGCAGATCATCGACGGCGGCATCAACAACATTTCGAAACTGCTCGACCGCGCCCGTACCCTGGCCACCCAGTCCGCTTCGGGAACCTTCACCGGTTCGCGCACCGTGCTGAACAGCGAATTCCAGAGCGTCCTCGGTGAAATTGACCGTCAGGCGCAGGCCATCGGCCTGAACACGTCTGGCGAGTTCGCCAAGTCGCTGTCGGTGTTCATCGGTGGCGGCAAGGCCTCCGGCGGCATCACCCAGATCAGCAACGGCGCCGTGGCGCTTGATCTGTCCGCCTCCACGGTTGACACCAAGAGCCTGGGCCTGAAGGGCGTGCAGGCGAAGGGTGTCGACGGCACCGACATTGGTACCGGTTCTTCCACCACCAGCCTGGCGCAGATTCTGGGCAACGCCTCCAACAGCGCCTCGCTCGCCTCCGCCAACAAGACCCGCTTCACCCTGCGTGGGCCGGGCTTCTCCGGTCAGGGCGTCAACATTGATGTCAACACCAATGCCGTCGGCAGCACGGCCGACCTGGTGGCCAACATCAATAGCGCGATCGACTCCGCCGGTGCGGCCGGTACGCAATCGGCTACCGCTTTGAAGAATGCCGGCATCCGGGCTTCCGTTGTCACGGATTCCACCGGCAAGCAGCAGTTGGCCTTCAACTCCTCCACCACGGCTTTCCAGGTGGAAGCCGGCGACCGCACGGCCAATGCCTTGTTGGGCAAGTACGAGCGCAATGCCTCCACCACGGGCTCCGACACCGGCGTCAATGTCAACACCAACGGTGCCACTTCTCTAAGTGTCGCCATTGATGGCGGCTCGGCGATCGCTGTGTCCTTTACTGACAACCTCGCGGGCGGCACCACCTCCAAGGGTTCCATCGTCTCGCAGTTGAACGCCAACACCAACTTTGCGGCCGCGGCGACCGCCTACCTGGAAGGCAACCAGGTTGTCATCAAGTCCAAAGGCAACAGTTCCACGTCTTCGGTGGCCATCACCAACGGCACCCTAGCCTCGCGCCTGGGCTTGAACACCACAGGTGCTGTGGTCACCACCACAGCCGCGTCTGCCTCCACCGGCGCCGATGTCAACGCCCGCGTCCAGGGCAACCGGGCGGTGGCGGGCGGTGCCAACCTGACCGCCACTAACACCGGCGCCACGGCTACTATCACCACCGGTTCAACTGACCTGATCAACCTAACTGTCGGCGGGCAGACGGCGTCGCTCACCCTCACCGGCGGCACTAACCTCACCAAGGCCCAGATCGCGGCCGACATCAACACTCAGATTGCGGCCTCGGTCGGCGTTCTGGCCAACAAGGTGACGGCCACCGTCGAATCCAACAACCGGATCACGCTGACGGCCACCAACTCTGGCGACACCGTCACGGTGAACACCTCGGCCACTAACGCCTACACGGCGCTGGGCCTGACCGCCGGCACGACGTCCACCACCAACACCTTCCAGGCCGCGGGTGACATCACCTTCCGGTTCCAGGGCGGCGGTTTAGACAGCCCGGTGGATGTTTCGCTCAACGCGATCACGGCCGGAACCAGCACTGTTTCATCGGTTCTCACGGACCTGGTCAGCAAGGTCAGCAACAATAGCTCCCTGCTGGCGGCTGGCATCACGCTATCCACCGCGGTGGCGGGCAACAACCTGGTCTTCAAGGGCTCCAACGGCGAGAGCTTCCAGGTTTCGGTGACCGGTGACACGCAGAACAAGCTTGGCTTTGGCTCCTTCCAGGCGGGTAGCGGTGCCACGTTTGACTACACCACCATCACTGCCGGTTCTTCGTTCTCGGGAACGTTTGATGCAGCCAACACTTCTCAGCAGGGTACGTTGCAGTTCTCTCTGAATGGCGCGGCCAGCTCAGGCAACTCCGTCACGGTCACTCAGCTTTCTGACCGTGGCCAAGTCACCGGAACTGCCGTGGGTGCGGGTGCCATCACCCTGGCCACCACCAGCCTCTTCCTGGTGGTGGACGGAACCGCTGCTGCCGCAGTCACCCTGACGACCGGCGACACCATCAGCGACATCGCCGCCGACATCACTGCTGCCAACATCGGCGTCACGGCGGACGTGGTGGGCACTGGTGCCAACTCCTCTCTCCGTCTCCGGTCCAACACCACCGGTGCCAATTCGTCCGTTGTGGTTTCCACGGGGACGGGCAGCGTCACCCTCTCCGACCTCGGACTGACCCTCGGGCAGGTGGGCGCTGGCAGCACCGCTGCCGCCATCCGGCAGGACGTGGCCGACCAGATCAACACGGCTATCGCCGCCGATAGTGATCTACGCAACGCGGGTCTCCAGGCCTCCTTCGACGGTTCCAATCAACTGGTGTTGGCCTCCAACAACAACACCTCGTTCCGCGTCACCACCTACGGCAATACCGACCTGGGCTTTGGCAAGGCGGGTTCAACCTTCACGGGCACAGTGTCCCAAGGAGCCTCCGCCACCAGCGCGACGGTGAATGCCGCCGGCGCCAACGCCACCACGGCCATCACCTACACCGACCTCGCCTTCGGTGGCGACGACCAGTCCGTCACCATCACCGCCAGCGACGCCTCTGGCACCAAGCAGAGCTTGAGCGTCACGCTGCGCAACGACAACGGCGCCCGCAATGGCCGCACCATCGATGACGCCGTGAAGGCGATCAACGATTCGCTCCAGCAATCCAACAACGCTACGCTCAAGCAGATCGTGGCCGTCAAGGAAAACACGGGCGGCGCGGAGAAGATCCGCTTCCTCAGCAGCGGCGGTGGCTTTGAAGTGGGCGTCGGCTCCACGCCGGGCGCCACTGGTTTCACGCAGCCTTCGGGCGGCATCGACAAGTCGGCCGTCGTGGGCGCGGGTTCCAACAGCGCCATCGACACGCAGGCTGCTGCCGAATCCGCGGTGAGCGCTCTATCGGCAGCCGTTTCGGCCTTGGGTAATGCCCAAGCCGTCGTCGGTCGCGGTCAGAACCAGCTGAACTTCGCCGTCAACCTGGCCAGCTCCCAGCTGACCAACCTGGCGGCATCGGAATCCCGCATTCGTGACGCCGATCTGGCGGCGGAAGCGGCCAACCTGACCAAGGCGCAGATTGTCTCGCAGGCCGGCGTTGCCGCCCTCGCGCAGGCCAACTCCGCCCCGCAGGCTGTGCTGGCCCTCCTCCGAGGCTAAGCTCAGCGGCTAATTGAGTGGTTCCTCCGGTCTGGTGCCGTGGGGTGGGCGTTTACGCGCCTGCCTCCGGCCCGGGCTGGGGTGCTCTCTTGAGGCCGGGCAGCGGATCGCTGTTTCTCACTTCATCCCATCCCACTCACCGGTGACGCCAACCGCCTGCTGCCTAGGGGCATCAGCGGAGCGGGCGTTTCGACTCCTGTCTCGACACTTCTGCAATTCCAATCGCTTGGAATGCTGCGTTAAGGAACCTTGTGACTGCCTCACCCCATCGCGCTAATTTTCACCGCGCCGTGGCCCACCACCGGTCTGGCCGGCTGCGCCAAGCAGAACGCGTGCTCTCACGCATTCTGGCTGAGCATCCGGAAGATCCCGATGCGTTGGACCTGCTGGGTGTGATTGCGGCTGAAAGCGGCCACGCGGACAAGGCCTGCAGCTTGATCGCCCAAGCCATCCGGCTGGGCGGCCCGACGGCCATCTACTGCTCCCACCTGGGGGCCATTCTCGAACACCAACAGAATCTTTCCGGCGCGATTGCGTGCTATCGTCAGGCGCTGGATCAACAGCCCGACGACGCAGGCATTCTCTGGCGGCTGGGCAATCTGCTGCATCGCGGCGGCCAACTGGACGAAGCCGCGCATCACTACGAGCGCTGCACGGTGCTGGCGCCCAGCAATGCGGAGGCCTGGTTCAACCTGGGCGTCACGCTGACGATGCTGAACCGCCCGGCCGACGGCTTGCGCTGCTATGAGCGCACATTGGCGCTCTCTCCCAAGCACAAGGACGCGCACAACAATCTCGGCATCCTGCTACACGCCAGTGGGCGTCTCGATAGCGCCGTGGCCTCCTACCGGCGAGCGTTGAGCTACGCGCCGCACTATGGCGAAGCGCGCTACAACCTGGGCCTGGCCCTGCAACAGCAAGACCGGCTGGACGACGCCGCCAACACCTACCGCCGCTTGTTGACGGACTGGCCGCATCATCGTGAGGCGCACAACAATCTGGGCAATGTGTTGCTGGCACTGAATGATCTGGACGGCGCCGTATCCAGTTACCAGCGCGCCCTGACCTTTGATCCGCACCATGCGGAGGCCAACTGGAACATGGGGCTGGTCCGGCTGCTGCAGGGCGATCTGGCCGCCGGTTGGCGCGGCTTTGAATGGCGCTTTGATCAGGTGCGCAGCATCCGGCGTCATGGCGAACATCCCCGCTGGGCGGGCCAGGACCTGAATGGCGGGCGCGTGCTGCTTTGGGCCGAGCAAGGCTTGGGCGACACGCTGCAGTTCATCCGCTATGCCGCCATGGCTGAGGCCCGTGGCACCTCTGTCGTGGTGGAATGCCATGCTCCGCTGGTGCCCCTGATGAAGAGCGTGCCCGGTGTGGGGGAAGTGTTCGCGATTGGCGAAGAGCTGCCGTTGATCGAGGCACAGATTCCGATCATGAGCCTGCCGCTGCTGTTCGGCACGACACTGGAGACAATCCCGGCACCGATTCCCTATGTCGAGGTACCCGAGGAAGCCAGCCGGGAGTGGGAAGCGCGGCTCACGCCATTTAGCGGTCCCCGGATTGGCCTGGTCTGGCTGGGTAATCCGAATCACAAAAACGATCACCATCGTTCCATTCCGCTGGACAGCGTCCGCCCGCTGCTGGACCTGGGCGTCCACTGGTTCACCCTGCAACCGGATGTGGTGGCGCCGGAGGGCATGATCTCGCTGGCGGAGCACTTGCACAGCTTTGCTGATACGGCGGCGGCCATCTCCCAGATGGATCTGGTGATTAGCGTTGATACCTCGGTGGCGCACTTGGCGGGTTCGCTGGGATGCCCGGTGTGGGCGCTGATCCCGCATGCGCCGGACTGGCGCTGGATGCTCGACCGGCCGGACAGTCCCTGGTATCCGTCGATGACGCTCTATCGCCAGCCGCGCCGTGGCGACTGGGACAGCGTGATCGCCCAGGTGCGGCACGATCTGGCCGAAGCGGCCGCCCAACGAGGGCATTCCTTGACCCTGGCCGGTGGTTTCTCCACCGCTGTCGTCTAGGGCGATGGCCTGCTAGTCGAGCCGCTTCTTGAAGCGGAACACGCTGACGGCCAAAATCACCGTTCCGATCGTGAACAATGCCAGCATCTGCGGCCAGTACGTCTCCGCGCCATTGCCTTTCAGAAACACTCCCCGGACAATCTCCATGTAGTAGCGCAGTGGGTTGATATAGGTGATCCACTGCGCCATCTCCGGCATGTTGCGGATGGGGAACGTGAAGCCACTCAGCATGAAGGCCGGCTGGAAGAACATCGACGTGGACAACATCGCCTGCTGCTGCGTCTGCGCCAGCGTGGAGATGAACAGCCCCGCGCCCAGCGTCGTCATCAGGAACAGCACCGTGGAAGCCGCCAGGAACAGGAAGCTCCCGCGGAAGGGCACTTTAAACAACAGCAGCGCCACGCCGGTCACCATCACCAGGTTGACCATGCCTACCAGCGCGAACGGCAATGTCTTGCCCAGCATCAGTTCGATGGGCTGGATGGGTGTCACCATCAGCTGCTCCATCGTGCCGATCTCCTTCTCGCGCACGATGGCCATGGCGGTGACCATGATGGTGACCAACACCAGGATGTTGGCGATGACGCCGGGGATGAAGTAGTTGCGGCTCAGCAGGTCCGGGTTGAACCAGACGCGGTCAGCAGAGCGGACACGCGGGATCACCACCCGCAAGGGTTCCAGCACTGCCCGGCCTACCAGCCGGTCCTGCTGCCACCGGGCGAGCCATTCGGCTGAATAGGTGGACACCACTCCCGCCGCCTGCGACGAAATCAGCGACGCGGCATTCGAGTTGGTGCCGTCAATCAGGATCTGCATGGTGGCGGTTTGCCCCCGTGCCAGGTCGCGCGCGAAGCCGGGCAGGATGCGCGCCACGGCTTGTACGTCGCCGCGATCCAGCATCAGGTCAGGGTCCGATTCTGCTGCCGCATCGACCACCACAAAGTAGCGCGACCCGGCGAAGCGCGCGCGCAACTCCCGGCTGGCGGGCGTGCGATCACCATCAATGAACGCCACGCGCGAATGCTCCACGTCCAGGTTTACGGCGTAGCCGAAGATCAACAGCTGCAGCACCGGCGGCATGATGAGCATCACCCGCATACGCGGTTCCCGCAGTGCTTGCAGCAGCTCCTTGCGGATGATATGACGAAGCCGATCCCACATAGTTAGGCCACCTTCAAGCGCATCTTGCGCATGGTCCGGACAAAGACGAACAGGGCATAGAGCGCCAGAAACAACACCTCCACCCACATCACCCGCAGCGAGACGCCTTTCAGGAAGATGCCCTTCAGGATGGTGATGAAGTAGCGCGCGGGCACCAGATAGGAGATGCCCTGGATCACCAGGGGCATGTTCTCGGTGGAGTAGATAAAGCCGGACAGCAGGAACGCCGGAAGGAAGCTGGTCAGCATGCCCATCTGGTACGCCATCGCCTGATTCTTGGCCACCGTTGACAACATGATGCCCCAGCAGAGCACGCCAAACAGGAACAGCATACTGATGGCGAAAAGCGCCACCACGCTGCCCTTCAACGGCACGTTGAAGACGAAGATGGCGGCCACCAGGCAGATCAACATGTCCACCATGCCCACCGCAAAGAAGGCGGTCAACTTGCCCAGTAGCAGTTCCACCGGGCGGACGGGTGTGGAGACCAACTGCTCCATCGTGCCGGTCTCCCATTCTCGCGCCACGGTGAGTGAGGTCAACATCGACGCGATGATCATCAGAATGACGGCGATCAAGCCGGGCACGATATAGTTGCGCGACCGCAGATCGTCGTTGTAGACGATGCGGGCGCGCAGGTCCACCGGCTGCTTGGTCTTGGGCAGACCGCGGAGGTTCTGGGCCCGTTCCCGCTGCTCCAGCGCAAACTGCCGCACGATGTTCTCCGCATAACCGCGGGCAATCGCCGCCGTGTTGGAGTCACTGCCGTCCACCAGCAACTGCACGTCCGCTGACTGCCCCTGGGCGATGTGCTTCGAGAAGCTCGCCGGCACCACGATGGCCACCATGGCCTGCCCGCCATCGATCTGGGCATTGATCTCTCGCGTATCGGAGACCTGGCCGGTCACTTGAAAGTACCCGGAGCTGGAGAAGCGCTCGATCAACGCACGGCTTTCGGGCGATCGGTCCCGGTCGTCCACGATGGTGAGGATGCGGTTGACATCCAGCGACAACGCGTAGCCAAACAACAGCAGGATCACTAGCGGCAGCGTCAAGGAGATGCTCAAGCTGCGCGGGTCCCGCGTGATGTGCAGAAACTCCTTGCGGGCGATGGCGCGGTAACGGCGGAGGTTCATGCTCGGGCCGCCTCAGTCGTTTCGATGGCCTCAATCGTCTCGATAAAGACATCCGCCATGGTGGGAGAAATCAGCTCCGGCTGGCGTGCGGCGAGCGCGCTCTTCAGGTCCGTCGGGGTGCCCAGTGCCACCATCTTGCCGCCATACATCAGCGAGACGCGGTGGCAGTATTCGGCCTCATCCATGTAGTGCGTGGTGACGAACACGGTCTTGCCCTCGGCGGCCATCTGATGGATCAACTCCCAGAAGCTGCGGCGGGCGATGGGGTCAACGCCGGAGGTGGGTTCATCGAGAAACACAATTGAGGGCTCATGCAAGATGGCACAGCCCAGTGCCAGACGCTGTTTGTAGCCGCCGGAGAGCAGGCGGGTCATGTCGTGACGGCGATCCTCGATGCGAGCCATTTTGAGGGCATAGGCTTTGCGCTCCTCCCGCTTGCCCGGCGCGACGCCATAGATGCCCGAGAAGAAGTCGATGTTCTCTTCCACCGTCAGATCGTCGTAGAGCGAGAACTTCTGCGACATGTAGCCGATCGATTGCTTCACCAGCTCCGGCTGGGTGGCGACGTCGTAGTCGAGCACGGTAGCCCGTCCCGAAGTGGGTGCCAGCAGGCCGCACAGCACGCGGATGGTGGTGGACTTGCCCGCGCCGTTGGGGCCTAGGAATCCGAAGATCTCGCCCCGCTGGACGGTGAGGTTGACGTCGTCGACCGCGACGAAATCGCCAAATCGCTTGGTCAGATGTTCGATCACCACGGCGTTGCCGCTCATACCGGCTGCCTTTCGATCGCCGCGACAAAGGCCGCCTCCAGCGTGGCCGCGCCGTAAAGCTGCTTCAAGGCCGCCGGTGTATCGCAATGGATCAAGCGGCCATGGTGCAGCAGCCCGACGCGGTGGCAGCGCTCCGCTTCATCCAGGTAGGCGGTGGAGACCATCAGCGTCAGCCCCTGGGCCACCAACTCATCAAGGATCACCCAGAAGTCCCGGCGCGACAGCGGATCGACGCCGTTGGTGGGTTCATCCAGAAACAGAATCCGGGGATGATGCAACAGCGTGCACATCAACGCCAGCTTCTGCTTCATGCCGCCGGACAACTTGCCCGCGGGCCGCGAGCGGAACGGAGCCATCCGGGTCATCGCCAGCAGCCGGACCATCAGCGAGTCCCGATCGCTGCCGGTGACGCCGAACAGGTCGGAGTAGAAGATCATGTTCTCCTCCACCGTCAGATCCGTGTAGAGCCCGAACCGCTGCGCCATGTAGCCGATCTTGTCCTTCACCTGATCCAGATGCGTGCCCACCTCGTCGCCTTCCACCAGGACCTGGCCTTCGGTGGGGTCCATCAGGCCACACAGCATGCGGAGCGTGGTGGTCTTGCCGGCACCATCCGGGCCCACTAGGCCGAACACTTCGCCGGCCGCCACCGAAAGAGTCAGCCGGTCCACCGCCGTCACGGACTCAAAGCGGCGGGTGACGTTCCGGAGTTCGATGGCGGGGCAAGGTGTCATGGCGGGCGGCTACTTTTCGTCCGTCATGATCTCGGCATCGACCGGCATGTTGGACTTCAATTCGCGCGCGGCGTTGTTGACATCCACCTTGATGCGGTAGACCAGCTTCACCCGCTCTTCTTTGGTCTGGATCTGCTTGGGGGTGAACTCCGCTTCCGCCGCGATGAACGAGACGCGGCCCTCGTACACCTTTCCCGGGTAGGAATCGGTGGTGATCTTGACGCGCTGCCCCAGCTTGACGCGGCCCAACTGGGTTTCGCTGACGTAGCCCCGCAGCCAGGGATGGTCCAGGTCCCCAATCGAGAGCAGGCTGGTCCCGGCCGCGACCACATCGCCCACCTCCGTGCTCTTCACCATCACGACGCCGTCGGCCGGAGCAAATACCTGTGTGTCGGCCAACTGGGTTTCAAAGACCTGGGCGTTTAGGCGGGCGCGTTCCATTTCGGCGCGCCGCGTGGCGGCTTCCTGCTCTCGCTGACGGACTACGAAACGCGACGCTTCCGCCAGCCGCAGTGCCGCCGACGAGCGGGCAACGCTGGCCCGGGCGGCCTCCAGTTCTTCCTTCCGTGGCCCTTCCTCGACGATTGCGAGGCGCTGCTCGGCCTGGCGTAGCGTGGCGCTGAGTGACTCTTTCCGGGTGCGCCATTGTTCATACTGCGCGGTCGAAATGTCGTCGCTCCGGTAGAGCTTTTCGGCGCGGTCCCAATCGGCTGACGCCATCTTGAACTGCGCGCGCAGATCCTCCACCGCGGCTTGCGAGGCGCGCTTTTCCTGCGGGCGGCTGCCCGACTCCAGCTGCCGCAACACCGCCTGAGCCTGCGCCAGTTCGGCCTGCCGCAGCGCGATCTCCGATTCGCTGGCCGCCCGCTGATACTCCACCACAATCCCGGTTTGGGCCAGTTGGGTTTCGGCCACGCGCACGGCGGCCTGCTCCCGGTCTCGGGTTTGGGTCACCTGCTGCGGGTCCAGCCGCGCCAGCAGCGCACCTTTCCGGACCGCCCCGCCTTCATCGACCGTCAGCTCCACCAGCCGCCCGGCTGTCTTGAAGCTGATCTCGTACTGCTTCAGCTCCAGATTGCCGGACAGCAGAATGCGGTTGGGGTCACCCGCCTGGGTGGTCCACCACCAGTAGAAGCCGCCACCCAACGCAGCGGCCAGGATCACGAGAGGAAGCACGCGTTTCATGAAAAGTTGTCCTTACCGGATGGTCCGGGAGATTGTGCCCAAGGCCGCCGTGTAGTCAAGCCGCGCCGCGTTGTGGCTGAACAGCGCCGCCAGATAGTTGTCCCGGGCGCGTACCAGACGCGTCTGGGCATCGGTTAACTCCAGTGAGTTGCTGACACCGGCCTCATAGCGGCGCCGGGCCTGCTCCACTTCCGTCTGCGCCAGTTGAGCGCCTTGTTCAGCGGCCTTCAGCTGGCTATCCGCTGCCCGTACGCCATCCACGGCCAGCCGCAGCTCCAGTTGGATCTGCTGCTGTAGATCACGCGTGCGGATCTGTTCCGCCCGCAACGCCGCGCCCGTTTCGACCCGGCGGGCGTCACGCCGGCCCCCATCAAACACCGGCAGCCGCAGCGCCACACCAACGGAGCGGGTGGGGATGGAATTGTTCACGGAAGGGCCCGTGGTGCCATAGTCGCCGGAGGCTACCACCGTCGGCAGCCGTTCCCATTTCACCGCTTCATAGCTGGCCCGGACGGCCGTCTCGCGGGCCTGCTGGGCCTTGAGGTCAGCGCGGTCCGGAGCGGGCGCCGTGGTGAGATCAACCATCTGATAAGCCAGCTTGTCGGTGAGCCGGATCTTGTCCCGCATGGGGATGCCCGCCTCCCGCAGCAGCCGCAACTGGGCGCGTGCGAGTTCATTGCGGGCCACCAGCAGGCGTTGCTGTTCATTGGCCAGCTGGACCTGGGCGCGGGTGACCTCGATGCCGGTGCCGGTGCCGGCGTTCTTCTGCGAACGGGTCAGCTTCACGATGGCCTCGGAAAGGTCGACGTTGGCTTCAGCGGATTCGACATTGGCCTGGGCGGCCAGCGCGGCCAAGTAGGCCCGTGCCACCCGCTCAATGGTCTGGGCGGCGGCGGCGTCCACTTCGGCACGGGCCTGATCAGCCCCGCGGCGGCCGGCCTGGTAGCGCTTGATGGCCGATAGATCGAACACACTTTGGGTGACGGTGGCCCGCAAGTCGTACACACTGAAAGGCCCTGCCAGCGAGGGCAGCGCGCCCACGCCGGGAATGGAAAAGTTCAGGCCAAACGTGCGGAGGTTGCGCGTCTGGTCGGCATAGGCCATGGTGCCATCGACATTCGGCAGCAAGGCGGCCAGGCTTTGCCGCTGGCGGGCCATCGCGGCATCCACGGCCTCCCGTGCTAGTTGGGTCCGGGTGGCACCATCCGGAGCCAGGGCCAGCTCCACGGCCTGCTTCAGCGATAGCTCCAGCACTTCCTGGCCCGTGAGTGCCCGGGCGCCGGCAGCCAGCGCCAACAGCCCCATCACGGCACGAAGAATCCGTCTAGGCATAAGGTTCCTCCCCTAGGGTGGGCTGCGCGCGCAAACCCCCGGCACCGAAAGCCACCAGTTTGGCCAGCACGGCATCCATGTTCTCCAGCGGTGCGGGATCACCGGAGATCGCGCGCAGAATCGGTTCGGCGGCTAAGGTGTGAATCATCAGACCCACCAGGAAGTGCATCCGCCACCCCAGTTCCGTGGCGCCGAGGCCCGGTAGCCGCTGGCTGAAGGCCGCCGCAAAGCGGTGCGCACTTGGCCGCAGATGGGTTTCGAAGATGCGTTGAAACAGATCCGGGCGCTCAACATACATCCGGGCAACGAGTGCCTTGTGCTTGGCCATCTCTAGCGCGGGCCGGAAAAGGCAGGTCAGGACATCCTCCAGCGGCGCATCCCCGGGAAGCGCGTCCAACAGCGCCAGCCGGCGTGCCGTCATCGGCTCCACCAGCCGCGTAAAGACGGCCAGGATCAGCTCGTCCTTGGACCGGAAATGATAGTTCACCGCCGCCAGGTTGACGCTGGCGGACGACGTGATGTCGCGCAAAGAGGTTGCATCAAGCCCGCGTTCGGCCAGCAGCAGCTCGGCTGAGTCGAGAATGCGGTCCTTGGCGGAGGCCTCTTTCATACGTTCGTTTGAATTGTACGTTCGATTGATTAAAGTGTCAAGCAAACGTTTAAGGCAGGGATGGCGTCACTTAAGCATTCTTAACGCTGCATTGCAGTCGCATTTCTGGTACGCTCTCCCGGTGAGCCTGCTCGCCCAAGAGATCAAACAGAATCGCCCGTTCCGTTCGCTGGAAGAGGAGGCGCTGCTCAATCTCGCCCGGACATTTGAAGTCAACAACACCCGCCTGGGCGAGTTCCTCCGGCAGTTTGACCTAACCTATACGCAATACAACGTCTTGCGAATCCTGCGTGGAGCGGGCGAAGCGGGATTGAAGTGCTCGGAAGTGAGTTCCCGGATGGTGAATCACGACCCTGACGTGACGCGTTTGATGGACCGGCTGGAGCGCCGCGGCTGGGTGGTGCGCAAACGTTCCAACAAGGACCGGCGCGTTGTCTTGGTGGCCATTTCAGTCACCGGCCTGACGCTGCTGTCGGGCATCGACGTTCCGCTGGCGCAATTTCTCGCCGGGCTGGGCGGTCATATGGGGCCGGAACGGCTGGGGCAGTTGATTGCCCTACTGGAAGACTGGCGGCGCGGACAAGCCTCCGTTCCGACCGCGATCGCCGAGACCAAGACCCGGCACCCGGTTCCGGCTGTTCGAGACTAAAGTCCCCCACGCTGGAGGCCGCCCCCACTATTCGCCATTGAGCGGGCCGTACGAGCGAACCCCGAAAGAGGATTTCCTTCCAGCGTCGCTCCGGCATAGACTGGAGGGGATGAAACGTTCAGAGCTGGTCCGCCGAATTGCGGAGATTGGGATTGTGCCGATTGTCCGGGTGAACTCGGCGGAGGCGGCCGTTCGCAGCGTCGAGGCCATTGTTGAAGGCGGCATTCCGTGCGCCGAGATCACGATGACCGTACCCGGCGCCCTGCGCGCGCTGGAAGCCGTGGCGGCCAAGTTTGGCGACAAGATCATACTGGGAGCAGGCACGGTGCTTGATCCGGAGACGGCCCGTATCTCGATGCTCTCCGGAGCCGAGTTCTTTGTCACGCCAGCCCTGCGGGTGTCCACCATTGAGATGGCCCACCGTTACGACAAGGCGATCATGCCCGGTGCGCTGACGCCCACCGAAGTACTGACGGCCTGGGAAGCCGGGGCCGATGTGGTGAAGGTGTTCCCGTGCGGCAACATGGGCGGCGCCAAGTACATCAAGGCGCTGAAGGGCCCGCTGCCGCAGGTGGAGATGGCTCCCACGGGTGGCGTCAATCTGGATACCATTGGCGACTTTCTGAAGGCCGGGGCCTGTGCGGCTGGTGTGGGCAGCGAACTGGTGGACGCCGCCACCATCAAGGCGGGCACCTACGAAGTATTTGTGGAGCGCGCCAAGCAATACCTTGCCGCCGTCAAGGCCGCCCGCGCCTAGCGCAGGTAGAAGGTCCGGCTGTCAGCCTTCCGTTTGCGCGGAGGATCGGCGGCTGGTGATGCCGGCCAATAGGTTAGCCAGCTGGTCCGCGCTGTAGGGCTTGGCCAGATAGTCATCCATTCCCGCCGCCAGGGCGCGCGCCCGATCTTCTTCGGCGGTGGAGGCGGTCAGCGCAATGATGGGTATGTCCACTCCGGCGGCCCGAATCTGTTCCGCCGCCGCCAGCCCGTCCAGCACGGGCATTTGGCAATCCATCAGCACCAAGGCATAGCCGCCCGTCGCGGCGGCGTTGACGGCTTCTTCGCCGTTGGTGACGGCGTCCACCTGATGTCCCATCCGCTCCAAGAGCGCGACTACTACTTTCCGGTTCACGGCGTTGTCCTCAGCCACCAACACACGCACTCCTGCCTGGACGGCGGGTGGGCGCCGCAACTCCTCCGCTACCGGCCCACCGGTGGCGATGGGTAGGACAACGCTGAAAGAGAAACTCGACCCTTTGCCGACAACGCTGGCCAAGCTCAACTGGCCGCCCATCAGTTCGACCAACTGTTTGCAGATGGCCAGGCCCAAGCCACTGCCGCCGTGCTGACGGGATGTGCTGCTGCCGGCTTGCTCAAACGGCTCAAACAAGCGTGCCTGCGCGTCTTCGGGGATGCCGACGCCCGTATCTCTTACCGTAAAGGTAACCAGGTCCGAATCCGTTTGCCGTTCACTGATCTGCGCCCGGATACCTACCACGCCCGAGCGAGTGAACTTGATGGCATTGCTGGCCAGATTGGTCAGCACTTGGGCCAACCGCAAAGGGTCGCCCACATAGTGGGTGTGCAGTTGCGGATCCCAACTGATGGCGAACTACAGACCCTTGGCCCGGGCTGCCAGGCGGAGCGGACCCAGCGCCGCTTCCAGCCGTGTCCGGAGCGGGAACTCCACCGCCTCCAGCTTCATTTTGCCGGCCTCGGATTTGGAAAAATCGAGAATCGAGTTCAGCACATCCAGCAGCGACAGCGAGGCGGCCCGGGCCATCTGCGCGTACTCGCGTTGGCGCTCCGTCAGCGTCGTGCCATTCAACAAATCCAGCGTGCCCACTACCCCATGGAGTGGCGTGCGGATCTCATGGCTCATCTGCGCCAGTAACTCCGCCTTGCCCCTGGCCCGGCCTTCGGCCGCCACCAGTGCAGCCTCCGATTCCTCCATCCGTAAGGCACCCCAGTAAGAGTCGATATTCTGCTGCGATTGAGCCAACAAGAACAGGTAATAGATGACAATCATCACCCCCATCCCGAGGCCCACCGAATCGCCCCGCAAGAAGAAACCCGCTGCGATGGGCCAGCTAATCAGTGTGATGCAGACGCGAGCCAATAGTGGGTCTGGCGCGAGAGACGTGCAAGCCCCCGCCGCCAACGCGGCACTGCTGACCAACAACATCAGGTGCGCCGCTGCATCTGGCTGATGAAGCGTCATGAACGCCTGAAGCAAGCCCCAAAAACCAAAGACGAGCCCAGTGGAAAGGCGGAACCAGAGGACAAACGATGTGACATCGCCGCCGCTGTACCGCAGGATGCGGATCGAGCAGGTCAAGCGCACCAGCCCGCAGCCCAGCGTAACTGCACCCGCGGCAACGCTCAGCCGGGGGTACTGCGTGGCTATAGGTGTAGCCCACCCCACAATGACCATTACCAGGAAGTAGACCATCGCCCCCGGCAGTGCCCGGCGCGCCAAATCCTGCTCTATCTGCAAGCGCAACCTTGGGTCCAGCGCGGACAAGGCCCTAAGCCAGCCCATCGCCAGGCGCTCCCACATCGTAACCGCAAGTCGTTTCAGCACAACTACACGTGCTACTAGAGTATGCCCCACTCAAGGCATTTACAAGAAAAATCACTCCCCTCCGATACTTCAGCGTGGGAAGCGGCTAGGCGGGAGTGTCTTGGTAGCTGCTCTGGAGCCGGGCCAAGCGCACCTTCAGATCGGCCGCCACCTTTGAATAGGATGCGTCGCTGTAGACGTTGCGCATCTCTCGCGGGTCCTTCTGCAGGTCGTAAAGCTCCCATTCGGGCTGTGTGTCTTTGTCGACGGCTCCCGCTGAGCCCAGCGCCTTGCCGTAGAAGTAGATCAACTTGTAGCGCTCCGTGCGAATGCCATAGTGGGCTGTCACATCATGTCCGCCGCCCAGGTGCATCCAGTAGCGATAGTACATCTCAGTGCGCCAATCACGCGGCGTGTGTCCTTCCAGATTCGCCCGGAAGCTGCGGCCTTGCATCCCTGTATCCGCCTTCACTTGGGCGTAGTCGAGGAACGTCTGCGCGAAGTCCAGATTGAGCGTCATGTCGCGGTTCACCGTGCCCGGCTTGATACCGCGCGGATAGCGCATCAGGAAAGGCATGCGGATGCTCTCCTCATACATGAAGCGTTTGTCGAACCAACCATGATCGCCGAGGAAGAAACCCTGATCTGACGTGTAAACAACAATCGTGTCGTCAGCCAGCTTCTCCGCGTCCAGATAGTCCAGCATGCGCCCGACGTTTTCATCCACTGCCGTTACGCACCGCAGATAGTCCTTCATATAGACCTGATAGCCCCACTTGCGCAGCGCCATGCCAGTGAGGCCCGGGGGCGGGTCTATTTTCAGGTCGGTCTTGGTCATGTCCTCGCCGACGCGCATCCGGGACCGCTCCGCCGCGCCACTGCGGCCGCGGTAGTCATCAAACAGGTTGTCAGGCTCGGGGATGGTGACGTTCTCAAACAACTTCGCATGCCGTGCCGCGGGGGACCATTCCCGGTGCGGCGCCTTGTGGTGGCACATCAAAAAGAACGGCTTATTCTGGTCCCGCTTCTTCAGCCAGTCCAGCGAAAAGTCCGTGATCAGGTCGGTGGCATAGCCCTGGTGCTTGGTCCGCTTGCCCATCTCGATTAGCTCAGGGTTCTGGTAGAGGCCTTGCCCGGGCAGAATGTTCCAGTAGTCAAAGCCCGCCGGATTGGTCACCAGGTGCCACTTGCCGATCATCGCCGTCTGGTAGCCATCGCCTTGCAGCATCTTGGCCACCGTGTTGCGGGCCGGGTCGATCTTGTCGTTCAGGGTCTTGACGCCATTCAGATGGCTGTACTGGCCCGTGAGAATCACCGCCCGGCTGGGCGTGCAGATGGAGTTCGTGACAAAGCAGTTGGTCAGCCGCGCGCCGCCCTGGGCCAAGCGGTCAATGTTGGGGGTCTGGTTGATCTTGCTGCCATAGGCACTGATGGCATGCGCCGCATGATCATCCGACATGATGTAAAGAACGTTGGGCCGCTTGCGCGTCTGGGCCTTGCTGACGGTGTGCACAAAGGGAGCAGCGAGCGCAGGCAACAGAGCGCGTCGAGTGAGGGCGTGGCCGGACATAGAGGTCATTCTATCGGGTACCGGACGCCCCGTTTGCTAGCGCGCGAAATCCAGCATCATCAGCAACTGCAGTAGCGAACTCACCGCCAGCACCAGCCCACAGCCCTGCACAAATCGAACCGCGCCTGCAGAGCGCCACGCCTCCGTGTTTCTCGGAAGCAGTGAGGGGTGGCGATGCCTAAGCAGATGTCCGATATGGTTCAGCCCGGCCTCGAAATCCGCCAACCGGTTGCACAGCAGCTCCGGCCGGAACCAGAGCGCCGTACCAGCGGCGAACAGGAGGATATGGGCGGCGGGGAAGGGGGCGGTCATGCGAGTACCTCTTTCAACACGTGCCCGTGCACGTCAGTCAGCCGGCGATTGATGCCGTTGTAGTAGTAGGTGAGCCGGGTGTGGTCCAGGCCCATCAGGTGCAGGATCGTGGCGTGCAGATCGTAGACGGTCACCGGGTTGTCGGCGGCCTTGTAGCCCAGTTCATCGGTCGATCCAAAGCTGGTCCCGGGTTTGACGCCCGCGCCGCACAGGAACGAGGTGAAGCCTTCGGGGTTGTGGTCCCGGCCGCCTTCGCCGATGCCTTCCGAGATGGGCAGGCGGCCGAATTCGGTGGTGAAGACGACGAGAGTGTCCTTCAACATGCCGCGCTGCTTCAGGTCTTTGAGCAATGCGGCCAGCGGCTGATCGAGGATGCGGCCGTTCTTGGAATGGTTGGCGCGGATATCTTCGTGGGCGTCCCAGTTCACTCGTGGCTCGCCAAAGTGGCCGCCGTTGTAGAGCTGGATGCAGCGCACGCCTTTCTCCACTAGGCGGCGCGCCAGCAGGCAGTTGTAGCCGAAGTCGCGCGTGGCCGGGTCGTCCAGGCCGTACATCTTCTTGGTGGCTTCGCTTTCGCCCGAGATGTCCGTCACCGACGGCGCGCTCACCTGCATGCGCGCGGCCAGCTCATAGGCCTTGATGCGGGCCACCAGCGCGTCTTCGCCGGGGTTGGCTTTCAGGTGCTCTTCGTTCAACTGGCTCAGCAGGTCGTAGGACGCGGCCTGCGTGCTCGCCTTCACGGCCTCTGGCGGGCGCAGATCAGCGATCGGCTTCGACATGTCGCCAAAGATCACCCCCTGATGCGCCGCGGGCAGAAAGCCATTGCCCCAATTCGCGACGCCGCACGGAGGCAGGCCGCGCTTGTCGGGCAGCACGACGAAGGACGGCAGATTCTCGTTCTCGCTGCCGAGGCCATAGCTGACCCAGGAGCCAATGGAGGGGAAGCCCTGGAAGATGAACCCGGTGGACATCTGGAACAGCGCCGGGCCGTGGGCATTGGAACGGGCCACCATCGAATGCAGAAACGTCAGGTCATCTGCGCAGTTGGCAAGATTCGGCAGCAGGTCTGAGATGTACTTGCCCGATTGCCCGCGCGGCTTAAACTCCCAGGGGGACTTCATCACCCGCCCCGGCTTCCCAAAGAACGGCGTGATCGTGTTCTCGCCCTTGGTTTCCAGGCCATGGTATTTGGCCAAGCTGGGCTTGTAGTCGAACGAATCGATGTGCGACAGGCCGCCCGGCAGGAAGACCATGATGATGTTCTTGGCCTTCGGCGCAAAGTGCGTGCCCGCTTGCCGCGTGGCCGCCAGCGCTTCCATTTGCGCCATCGCCAAACCGGCGGCACCACCACCGAACTGCCACAAAAGTTCACGACGCGAAGTCTTAGGGAACATAAACGAACTCGTTGGAATTGATCAACACACGGGCATAGGCCGCCAGTGATTCGGTTTTCAGAAACTGCGCCGCCAGTTCCCGCTCGCGCGGCAACGGTTGGCGCTGGAACAGCAGTTGATAGAGCGTTTCGACGTTGCCCGCCCGCTCGGCCAGCAGGCCGGCCTGGCGCACCACAAACTCATTGTTCATCAACGTCAGCGCCTGGACGGCAGTGTTCGAGGTGTTGCGCTGCGGCGTCGCTACGGCCGGGTCCGGGCAGTCAAAGTTGTCGATCATCAGCCGCTCGCCGCCTCGCACGACAAAGCGGTAAACCGTGCGGCGCCACACTTCCGGGCCATCATTGTCGAGCGCTTTGTAGATGTAAGATCCTGAATCGCCCTTGTTCTGCAGCAGAAAGCTGGGGCCGCCACGTGCCGTGAGATTCAGCTTGCCGGAGGCGAATAGCACGGAATCGCGCAGCGTTTCGGCATCCATGCGCTTCAGCGGCATGCGCCACAGCAACCGGTTGCCCGCATCGACGGCGAAGGCTTTCTCACTCAGCATCGAAGACTGCCGGTATGTTTCTGATGAAAGGATCTGGCGGTGCAGCCACTTGATGGACCAGCCATGTTCGACGAATTCGGCCGCCAGCCAGTCCAGCAGTTCCGCGTGTGAAGGCCGGTCGCCCATGACGCCAAAGTCGCTGGGGGTGTTCACCAGACCGGTGCCGAAATGGTGATACCAGACGCGGTTGACGATCACGCGCGCCGTCAGCGGATTGCGCGCGTCGGCAATCCAATTGGCCAGCGCCACGCGGCGGTCGCCATCGCTGCCGTCGTGGAGCGCGGGCGGCAGCTGGCTTACCGCGCTCAAAGCCGCCGGCTTCACTTCGGCGATCGGCTTGGTGACGCTGCCCCGATCGAGCAGGTAGCTCTTGTCGACCTCCGGCCGTGGCCGAGCAGCGTAGACCAGGGGCGGTGCCGGGATGGCGGCCAGTTCCGCTTCCAGCTTCTTGCGCTGGTCGAGTAGTGCATGCCGCGCGGCGCGATCCACATTGGCGTCGATCTCCGCTTCCGTCAATGACGGCATGGTGAGCTCCACTTTGCCCACATGGTCCAGTGAGGAGCAGATGGTGCGCCAGGTCACCTCATCATCAGTAGCCTGCAATTCATAGACGCCGACCGAGCCCGCCCATTCGATCTCTTTCAGTACCGAATTGCCGAACGTGATGATCTGCGGTGCAGTGGGCGTGGCGAGCGCGGTGCCCACCCAGTCCGCCAACCGGAACGTACCCGCGCGGAACCAGCGGAGCTTCGGCGCCGCCTTGCCCAGCTGCCCGTTGATCACCAGCCGGAACTTCTTCGCGGCCACGGGCGTGAAGCGGTTGTGGTTGTAGTACGCGTTCACCGGGAGCCGTTGCGGCTCATTCTGCCGGGCGATGTCGAAGGCACGGAACTTGGGCTCCAGCAGCTTAATGCGGGCCGGCTCTTCGAGGTCGGTCAGCTTCGTCTTCAATTCGTCCAGCTGTTTCTTCACCGGAGCGATGCGCGCATCATAGGTGGCTTTCGCTTCCGGTGAAACGACGGCCCGGTTGCCGAAGCCGACGCCCGCGAAGACGGCGGTCAGTTGGTAATAATCCTTCGCCGGAATCGGATCAAATTTGTGATCGTGGCAGCGGGCGCAGTTGACGGTGAGGGCCTGGAAGGTGTGGAAGGTGGTGGTCACCATGTCATCCAGTTCATCCATGCGCTGCGTCATGGCCATGGCCTTGTCTTTGTTGATCTCGGCCTGTACTTGATCCCAGGGGCCGGAGACCAGGAAACCTGTCGCCGCCACCATGTTCGGATCCTGTGGCGCCAGAATGTCACCCGCGATCTGTTCCTTGATGAACTGGTTGTAGGGCTTGTCGGCGTTGAAGCTTTGGATCACGTAATCGCGATAGCGCCAAGCGTGGGGCCGCTCGTAGTTATGTTCGCCGCCGTCGGTTTCACCAAAGCGGACCACGTCCAGCCAGTGGCGTCCCCAGCGTTCGCCGTATGCGGGCGATGCGAGCAGCTTCTCCACGGTTGCTTCGTAGCTCTGCGCGAGATCTTCGGTGCGTGGCGGTAAGCCGGTCAGGTCGAAATAAAGGCGGCGGATCAGCGTGCGATGGTCGGCGCGGGGGGCGGGCGCCAGGCCCTTGCCCTCCAACTTCGCCCTGACGAACGCATCAATGGCGTGCGGGGCGTTGCCGGGTACTGCTGGCTTGATGACGGCCTGGAACGCCCAGAACGGCCGCTTCTGCGCGACCGCCGCCAGGGTCATCAACACAGCCGCAATGGCGATTCTCTTCATGCCTTTTTCCTCGCGCGCGCCTTCGCAATGTAGGCCACCGCATCGGGCGTCTTGCAATCCGTACTGCCGTGGTCTACTTCCACTTTACCGATGCGGGCGGCGATCTGGAGAACCTGGGCGTGATGCTGGTCACTGGCGATGCCGATCGAGATCAGTGCGCCGTTCATGGCGTGGCGGGTCCAGTTGGGGGCGGTGTCGATGTCGCGTTCAATCTCGGCCAGTGCTGCGGTCATCTGCTCGTCGGTGAGCTTCTGTTGCATCGCCAGAATCGCCACCAAATCCCAGCCCTGCTGGCGCGTGTGATCAGACTTGGCCGCGCGCCACTTCTCCATTAGTTGTTGCGCGAAGGGCGCTTTGGAGGAGACGTGAGCGGCCACCAGATCTCCGTGGCTGCGGTTGTTGACGCTTTTGGCCCAGGCCTCCACGGTCTTCTGGCTGATGTCGGCTGGGTCCGCGATCAGGGTGGCCAGATTGCGCGCGTCAAAGTTGCCCGTTGCCCACAGCTGTTCCGCGAGTGGCGTGTCCTTCTTCAAACGCTTGGCGATCTTGCCCAGGTGGGCGAAGCTGACGCCGAAGATGTTCGCGCCGCCACCATGTCGCGAGTACGTCTTGCGATTCTGCTCGGTCCCGAGCGATTCCAGCTCTGCCATTACGTCCGCTAACGCCATGGGCGGAGTTTAGCATCGCTACAGGTCATTGTGCCTCTGTGCATATAATTGTGCCGATGCGGGCCGGTCAGCTCTTCATGCTTTTTGTCGTGATTGACTTAGTCCAAGCCTTGTGGGCACTGAATTGGCGGGATCCATCTCTTGGGCAGTTCTTGGTCGCGCTAGTGCGTGGTCTCTTCTACTCCGTCATCCTCATGCCAATCTTCTGGTTAGTTACTCGCCCGGCATCGCGTCCGAGAGATCGTTCGGATTGACCGGTTGGATCTACCCCTCGCCCCGCACCTTCCGCGCCGTCTCCACGCCATACACCGGCAGAGTTGCCGCATCTAACAAACCGATCTGCACCAGCACGGAGGCTTGATCCCAGTAGATGTGCTCATGCGCCAGCTTGCCGTCGCGGAAGTGGACGATGACGACGAGCGGGATCTCGACTTTGCGGCCGGTGGGCGGGATGCCGGGCAGCATCCAGGGCATCTCCTGGGTGTGGGTGAAGGAGAAGATGATCTCGTCCACCAGTTGATCCTGGCCGATGGTGCGGGAGACCGGAGTGAGTGCCGTGTCGGGCGGCATGCAGGGGATGAAGTCCGTCGAATAGAAGCGCCGCAGCGCTTCGCGGCCCTGGCCGCCGGTCATGACGGGGATGTGGTTGACGTAGGCGTCCTCCACCATGGTGTCGAGCGTGGATTCCGTGTCGCGCGTGATGAACTCATCGCGCGTGTGTTCTTCCCAAAGCTGAGCGAGATCGGTGGACATGATGAGGTCATGCTAACCGATCCCGCCCGCCGCGCTTTTAGGTGTTGCTATTGCAGCTTCTTGAACTCAGCTTCCGCTGCCGCGGCCACGACGCCATCCTGCGCGCTGGTGGCTCCGCTGATGCCGACGGCGCCGATGACGCGGTTGCCGTCCATGAACACCACGCCGCCTTCAACGGGGATCGCGCCGGGCAGTTTCAGGATCGCCTGCCGGCCGCCGGCCAGGGCATCTTCAAACACCTTCGTGTTGCGCTTGAACTTGATGGCGCTGGCGGCCTTCGCTACGGCCACGTCAATGGAGCCGATCTGCGTGTCGTCCATCTTTTCGAGATAAACCAGATTCGCGCCATCGTCGAGCACGGCGATCACCATGGTCCATTTGTTCTTTGCCGCTTCGGCCTCGGCGGCGGCGGCGATCTTCTTGGCGGCGGCCAGTGTCATCGATTTCTTGGTGCCCAGATCAGCGGCGCTGACGTGGGTGGCGGCGAACAGCAAAGCCGCGCAAACGGAAAGTGCGGAAGCAATTTTCATGAAGGCAATAGTACACTGCCCCCAGGATGTACGCAGGCATCGATCTCGGCGGAACCAACATCGCGTGCGCCATTGGCGACGCGGAAGGCCATATCGTGGCGGAGCGGAGCGTGCCCACGCACTCGCATGAAGGCCCGTCAGCGGTACTGGACCGGATCGCGCGGCTGATCCGCGAAATGGCCCCGCGCGTCGAGGCCGTGGGCATGGGGCTGCCCGGACGCGTCGACCGTGAAGCAGGTATCTCGCAGTTTCTGCCCAACATGCCGACGCAGTGGCGTGATGTTCCGGTGGCGCAGATCCTGCGCGCGCAGTTGCAAGCCCCGGTCTACCTGCTGAATGATGCGCGCCTGGCCACGCTGGGTGAGCTGACGTTCGGCGGGCGTGAGGATTGGCTGCGCAAGTTCGGCACGATGGTCTTTTTTACGCTCGGCACCGGTGTCGGTGGAGGCATCGTGGTCGAAGGCCAGCTGCGGTTGGGCCCGTGGGGCGCGGCGGGCGAGGTCGGCCACCAGACCATCATCTCCGACGGCCTGCTGTGCGGCTGCGGTAATCGCGGGTGTCTTGAAACCGTGGCTAGCGCCCCAGCCTTGAGTGGCGAAGGCGTGCGCCTGATGCGCTCCGGCTTGGCGCCGCAGCTCCATCAGTTGGTTGAAGGCGAGGCTTCTCGAATCACTCCCCAGCAGATGGCAGCCGCGGCGCTCGCCGGGGATGCGGCGGTGATGGAGGCGATTGAACGGGTGGCCGGGTATCTGGGCATTGCGATCGCCAACATTGTCAGCCTGCTGCATCCGGAACTGGTGGTGTTGGGTGGCGGCATGGCGCAAATGGGCGAGGTACTGTTGCAGCCGGTCCGCCAGCAGGTGGTGCGGCGGGTGGGCATGTTTCCCGCCGATGGTGTCAGAATCGAGCAGTCCGCCTTGGGTGACCGGGCAGGCGTAATGGGTGGCCTTGCGCTGGCGGCCCGCAGTGGACAGGTGTAGGGCGCGGGATGAAGGAGTTCGCGATGCGTTATTGGCTGCTGGCAAGCGTGAGTTGGATGGTGATGGCGCAAACGCTGCCGGACCCTAAGCTGGACGCGCAGACGGCGAAACTGCGTCAAGCGATTGCAGCGGCGCCGCGATCGAATCTCAAGCGGACGGAACTGGCCTTACAGCCGCCCAAGCCGGGCTGGGAGGTGGGCATGATGTCGTCGGTGGCCGTTTCGCCTGGCCCCAAGCCAACCATCTACCTGTTGCAGCGCGGACTGGTGGCCGACCCGGTGATCGCTGTCGATGAAACCGGCCGCGTGCTGCGCAGTTGGGGCGCGGGTATGTTCCAGATCCCGCACAGCATTCGCCTTGACCCACAAGGCAATGTCTGGACCGTGGATGCGGCGAGCTCAAAGATCTACAAGTTCTCACCCGATGGGAAGCTTCTGCAATCCATCTCGGTGGGTGGGCAGCCGGTGAAGGCGGGTACGAAGTTTGTCGGAACGGCCGACATCGCCTTTGCTCCCAACGGCCATCTCTACATTGCGGATGGCTACGGCAACGCGCGCATTCTCGAATACTCTGCCGCAGGCGAGCGGTTGCGCGAATGGGGAAAGCACGGCACGGGTCCAGGAGAGTTCGACACGCCGCACGGCATCACCGTGGACCCGCAGGGTGTGCTCTACGTGGCGGATCGCGAGAACGGCCGCCTCCAGCGGTTCGACTTGAATGGCAAGTATCTGGGTGAATGGACGGAGCTCGGCAAGACGTTCTCGATCACCTTCCACCGGGGCAATTTGTTCATTGGCACCCAACCCCGCAACGCTCCGAATACATCGCCCGGCTGGCTGATGTCGATTGACCACCGGACAGGCCAGATCAACTGGCAGTTGGAATCGACTGGGCAGCATTCAGTGGCCCTCAACGATCAAGGTGAGCTGATCAACGGCTCCGCCCCGAACCGGCTAATTTACTTCCGGAGAAAGTAAACGTTTCGTTCTACACTCGAAGGCAGGAGCCCACCTTATGCCTTTCGTGACTGTCGACAAAGAAAACTCGAGCAACGTTGACCTCTACTATGAGGATCACGGCTCGGGTAAACCGGTTGTTTTGATTCACGGTTTTCCGCTCAGCGGCGCGTCCTGGGAAAAGCAGGTGACGGCGCTTCTGGGCGCGGGCTATCGCGTGATCACCTATGATCGCCGCGGCTTTGGCCGGTCCAGCCAACCCACCACTGGCTACAATTACGACACCTTCGCCCGCGACTTACACCAACTGGTCACCCATCTTGATCTGAGCGACTTTGCCCTGGCCGGGTTCTCGATGGGGGGCGGCGAGGTGGCCCGCTATCTGGGTAAGTACGGGTCGAAGAATGTTAGCCAGGCCATCTTTATGAGCGCGGTACCGCCCTTCCTGCTGAAGACCGCCGATAATCCCGAGGGTGTTGACGGCAGCGTTTTTGAAGGAATTCAGCAGGCCATCGCCGCCGACCGGTACGGCTTCTTCGGGGGCTTCTTCGACAACTTCTACAATACGGACCTGTTGCTCGGGAAGCGCGTCAGCGCCCAGGCAATTCAAGCGAGCTTCAACATCGCTGCTGGAGCGTCCGCCACGGCCACGCTGGCCTGCGTCGCGACCTGGCTCGAAGACTTCCGCCAGGACTTGGCCAGCATCGACATTCCGACCCTAGTCATCCACGGAGACGCGGACCGCATCGTGCCGTTGGCCGCCTCCGGGCTACGTACCGCGAAGCTGATAAAGAATGCTGAGCTGGTGGTGGTGGAAGATGGCCCGCACTGCATCACTTGGACGCACGCGGACACAGTGAATCAGGAACTGCTGCGCTTTCTGGCCGCAGGTGCGGCCAAAGCAGCTACTTCCACGCCGGGCGCAGCCTGACCCAGGGCACAGGCGGTGCCATCAAAAAACTGTGGGATCCGTTAAACACCGAGGCGGCACTTAACGGATCCCTTCATCACGCCAACACTTAAGAATGCCGGGCGCAGGTTTCGCGGAGTTTCTTGAACAGCGCGGGCGTGGCTTCCAGCGCCGGTTCCTTCTCTTCGTACTCCAGCGCCAGATAGCCGCGGTAGTTGTTGGCGGTCAGCATCTTTGCGACACGATCCCAATCAGAGGGGGCCGGACCGGCTTCGTCCTTCACCATCGCCTTCACCTGCACGTTGACGGCGTAGGGGGCGATCTGTTCGATCTGCTGGTAGATGCGGGTCTTGAAATTCGCCGTGTCCAGGTTGACGCCCACCCACGGGCTATCGACCTTCTTGACGATCTTGACGATGTTGTCGGCCTTGTCGGTGACGCCGCCGTGATTTTCGAGGCCCAGAATGACGCCGTGCTTTCCGGCATATTCGCCGGCGGGACCTAGCATCTCCGCCACCCAGTTGGCCGCATCGTCTTCGGTTGAACCAGCCGGAACCGCGCCGCCGAAGACGCGGATGTGGCCTGCGCCGAGCTTGGCCGCGACGTCGATCCACTTGCGAAGCTCCGCCGCGGCGGCATCGCGCTCCGGCCCGGCCGGCTTGGTGAGCACGGTGCGGATGGAGATGGAATAGATCTCGATCCCGCTCTTGAAGGCGGCGCGCTTCAGCGGCAGCAGGAAGCTGTCTTCGGTGTTGGGGAACCAGTAGACCGTCAGGTCCACGCCATCCAGGTCCTGCTCGGCGGCAATGCGGATCAGGTCTTCGTACTTCAGGGTGCCCTTTTGCAGCTCATTGCGGAAGGAGTAAGCGCAAAGCGCGGGGCGCAGGCGGGGCTTGGGCTTGGCGGTAAGGGCCAAGGGCATGGCGGCCGCGGTGGCCAACAGGGAACGGCGTGAAAGCATCGGGAATAACCTCTTCGGAAAAGCATATCGCGAAAAGCAGATCGGGCCCGCCATGCCACGCGGGACAAGGCAGCGGCGTGACGCTGGCTACCTCGCTATAATCGCGGACGATGAAGCGTCGAACTGCTCTTGCTCTTCCGGCTATGGCCGCCTTGCCTGCGGCCGCCCAGGCTCCGGCCAAACTGGCGATCCTCGAGTTGCGCTATTTCTACCTGCGCAACACCAAGGACAACATGTCCGGCCGCCTGAATGACTTCCTGAAGTCCGCCGACGCCCCTGCTTCGCAACGCGCTGGTGCCACCGCCTCCGCCTATTTCGCCGCCAACCTGGCCGTGAATGCGCCCTACGTGCTGGCGGTTCGGAGCTGGCCGTCGCTGGCCGCCTATGAGCAAGGCCTGGCCAAGCTGGAGGCGGATCCGGCGTATGTGGCGGCCTGGGCTGGTGCCACGGTCGACAAGGGTTTGCTGTTCACCCGCATGGAGACTCAACTGTTGCGGGCCTTCAAGGGCGTGCCGGATCTGGTGGTGCAGGCGGCGGCGAAAGCGCGCGTGTTTGAACTGCGCACCTACCAGTCGAATGACCCGCAAACGCTGATCCGCAAGATCGGCATGTTCAACGACGGCGAGATCGCCATCTTCCGTAAGACCGGTCTGGAGCCGGTGTTCTTCGGCGAAATGATTGCCGGGCCCAACCAGCCATGCCTGGTCTACATGCTGGCCTATGAGAGCTTCGCCGCGCGGGAGGCGAACTGGGACAAGTTTATTGCTCACCCGGAATGGTTGAAGCTGCGCGCGCAGCCAGGATTTGCGGATGGCGAGATTGTGTCGAACATCACCAGCTGCTTCCTTCGCCCGCTGCCGTTCTCGCCGGTCCGGTAGCTTAGACGGTTTCCAAGTACCGGAGCAGCTCTGGTGCCAGCGGTGATTCCACCGTCACCCGCTCGCCTGAGGCGGGTGACACAAACGTCAGCCGGTGGGCATGCAGGAAGAAGCGTTCCCCCAGTGCCGGTGCCGGCTTGGCGCCATACAGCGTGTCGCCCGTCACCGGATGCCTGATCGAAGCCAAATGCACCCGGATCTGGTGGGTCCGGCCCGTGCCGATCTTCACTTCGAGAAAGGAATGGTGGTCAAACCGCTGCCGGACCTTCCACATGGTGAGTGCGGTACGTCCGGTGGCGACGCGCGCCGTCATGCGGGTCCGGTGGTGCGGGTCGCGGGCGATGGGTTTTGAGATGGTGCCGGAATCGGTCTCCATGCGGCCTTCGACGAGGGCCAGATAGATCTTTTCCACTTCGCGTTCGGCGAACTGGTGCGCCAAGGACTGGTGCGCGGGATCGGTCTTGGCGATGACGATGACGCCGCTGGTGTCCTTGTCCAGGCGGTGGACAATCCCAGGCCGCTCATCGCCCCCGGCCGTCGAGAGCGTTTCGAAGCGGTGGAGCAGGGCGTTGGTGAGCGTCCCGGTGGATACTCCGGCGCCCGCGTGCACCACCATCCCCGCTGGCTTGTCGATCACCACCACAGCGGCATCTTCATACAGCACCGTCAGCGGGATCTCTTCGGCGGTGGCGTGCAGCGGGGTCAACTGCACGGGTTGCACGGCGATCTGTTCGCCGCCCCGCAGTTCGTGCGAGGCCTTACGCGCCACGCCATCCACCAACACGCGCCCGGCCTTGATCCATTCCTGGATGCGGCTGCGGCTGTACTCGGGCAGCGCGGCGGAGACAAACTGGTCTAGACGCTGGCCCGCAGCCGCCGTCAAAACAGCTGGGGCGGCGGGGTCGCTCATCGGGGGCCCGCAGAGCCGGGATGGCGGCTGGAAGTCAGTAGGGCCATGCGGGTTTCGAGAACAGGCCGCCGTCTACCCAGATGGTCTGCCCGGTGACGAAGGCTGATTCTTCACCCGAGAGCCAGGCCACGGCTTGCGCTACATCGGCGGGCAGGCCGACGCGCTTCAAGGGTGTCAGCGCGGCCCAAGTAGCGCCATAGTCTCCGGCTTCATTCTTGGTCCGCTCAATCTCCACCGCTCCTGGCGCGACGCAGTTGACGCGGATGTTGTACTGGCCCAGTTCGGCCACTTTGGTGAACTGCTCAATGCCACCCTTGGAGGCGGTGTAGTCGACCAGGTTCGGGAACGCCACCTTGTTGCAGCCGGAGCCGATGTTCACGATCGCGCCGGGGCGGCCTTCGGCCACCAGTAACTTGGCCGCGGCTTGCGTGCATAAAAAGCAGCCCTTCAGGTTGGTGTCGATCACGCGGTCCCATTCCGGCTCAGTGAGTTCCAGCAGGGGCTTCCAGGTCTGCACGCCGGCATTGTTCACCAGTACATCCACGGGGCCGGTCGTATCAAACATCCGGCGCACGTCGTCTGAGACGCCGACGTTGGCTTGCACCGCGGTGCCGCCCGTCTCCGCAGCGACGGCTTCGGCACCCGGGCGGTCGGAATTGTAGTTGACGAAAACACGATAGCCACGGCGGGCAAACTCCAGTGCGATTCCTTTGCCAATGCCCTTGCTGGCACCGGTGACGAGTACGGTTTTCACTCTTTGATTAAAACCTACTTGCCCGGCAGTGGGGGCGGTGGAGCGAGCGAGGTACGGTTCTTCTTCCGGCGGATGAGGCGTAGCAGATCCGGCAGAAACTCACGCGACACATCACCAATGGCCGAATAGTAGAACTGTGACGTTCCGAACGCCAGGAAGCTTCGCAATTGATGCGGCTCTTGCGGGTAGAGTCCGTAGACGGTGACGGCGGCGCTGGCATAGCTCGATACGACGCGCGGCCCGGCAAACACCCACTTGCCATTGCCGTCATAGGTTTGGACCACTTGCCGCAGCGAGTTCCACATTCGGGCCTTGACCGACTTGCACTGATGACAGGCAATGTATCGCGTCTCGTGGTGCAGCATGGCGGCCCCGGCAGTCTCCGTAAAGTCGCCCACAACGGTGCCCACCCAATTGGCGGCAAACCGGTGTCCCAGTCCACCCCACGTGCGCCCCCACCGTTCCGGGCTGTGCGAGGCAAACGTAAGCACAGTGGGAATAAGTGGCCGCACAACCGTGACCGGCGGGACAAAGCCCTGCTCGTAGAAAATCTTCCAGCGCTCACCGGTGGTGAGGGGCTTCCAACTCGCCGTCGCCGGCAGTTGCGCGCCGAACATCGGCTGCATTTCTGTCTGGGAGACTTGCGATTTCTCGACGGGCTCAGTTGTGGCGGGCGGGGACGTGGGGACGGGCAAACCCGCCGGTTGGTCTTGCGCCAGCAGCGGCAGGGTGAATGCGGCAAACAAGGCCGCTAGTTTACTTACGTTTGAAGACACGTTTTAGCTCAGGCCCAAACTCGATCAGCGCGTTAAAGGCCATCGGGAAGACCAACGAAGTGAAGCCCGCCCGGAGAACTTCATTGTGATTACGGGCACTGTCAGGATACCAGCCGTAGACGCCAATCGCGGCACCAGCGGCCGCTCCAGCCCATTGGGGAACATTCAGCCGCCACTTGCCTTCCTGGTTCTTAGTCACGAAACTCTGCTTGAAGGCATAGGCGAAGCGCGGACCAAACCCGTTACATTTACACCGCAGATAGCGGACGTCATACTTCATTGCGGCCGCCAGGCTGGACTGGATGGTGTCCTGTAAAGTGAACACAGCAAAACGGCTGCCGACCCGCTGCGCATACGCTTGGCCGCCTTGCCCCCATTCGCGGGGACGATTGCTGGCCTGGTCACCGGCGGCGGAGCCCGCGGCGCGGAATAACGCTCCGGGATTCAGCCACGTCTGGCGAAAATAGAGCTTCAGCCGCTGCTCGTTGGTCAAGGGCGTCCAGGCGACGTCTTTGGGTAGGACGGAGCCAAACAGGTAGGTTACCTGCGTGCCGGCCACCGCGTCGGCAGCCGGCTTGGCCGGATCCGCCGTCGGCGCAGCAGGAGGATTCTGGCACAATACGGCCGTCATTAACGCAAGGGAGATCATGCTCTTAGCTAGATGGCTGCCGGGGTTTCATGGTTGCTGAATTATCATGGTTTTCATGAACCGGCGCCGTTTTCTTCAAGCCGCCGCGGCCCTGCCTGCCGCCGCCGCGCTCCCTCTGCCTGCCCAGACCAGCAAGTGGTTCCGCACGTCGCTGGCCCAATGGTCGCTTCACAAGGCGATTCAGAGCCGGATGATCACCAATCTCGATTTCCCTCGCATTGCGCGGGAGCATTTCGGGATTGAGGGTCTGGAGTTTGTGAATACTCTATGGCAGTCACCCACCGCCGGTTATGTCGCGCGATTGAAAAAGAACATGCAGACGGCCGGCGTTTCCGGCGTGTTGATCATGTGTGATGACGAAGGCCTGATGGGCCATTCCGACCAAAAACTGCGGCTCCAGGCGGCGGCCAATCATTTCAAGTGGGTGGACTACGCGGCGGAACTGGGCTGCTCGGCGATCCGGACCAACATGTACCCGGACAAGGCGCCGGTCACCCCGGGAGAGATCGCCGAATTCCAGAAGCGCTGTTCGGAGAGCTTCAACAAGCTCACGGAGTATGCCCAAGGCTCCAAAATCAACGTGATCATCGAAAATCACGGGGGCGTTTCTTCCAATCCTGACGTCGTCCTGCCGCTGATCAAGATGGTGAACCGCCCCAACTTCGGCACTCTTCCCGACTTCGGCAACTTCCCCAAGGAGATCGACCGTTACGCCGCGGTGGAGAAACTGATGCCCTTTGCCAAGGGTTGCAGCTTCAAGTGCCTCGATTTTGGTGCCGATGGCAAGGACCCCAACTGGGATCTGGACCGCTTGATGGCCATCGTCAAGAAGTCCGGCTACACCGGTTGGGTGGGGATCGAGTACGAAGGCACGCGCCTGAACGAGTTTGAAGGCATCGCCGCCGCCAAGCGCTTCCTCGACCGCGTCGCCTAAGCGATGGCGGCCCACCAGCACCATTTCGCCATCACCAACCGGTGGACCGGCAACCTGGGCACCGGCACGTCAAGCTACACCGCCTACTCGCGGGACCATGTGTTCGTCTCGGAGGGCCGCCCGGAGCTGCCAGGCTCATCGGTGCCCGCCTTCCGTGGCGATCCGGCCCGCTATGATCCGGAGACGTTGCTAGTGGCGTCGCTCTCGGCCTGCCACATGCTGTGGTACCTCCATTTTTGCGCGGTCAACGGCATCGTCGTCGTTGAGTACGAAGATAGGGCGACGGGAGAGATGGTCACCGACCCTGATGGACGGGGCCGGTTTACCGTGGTCGAACTGCGGCCGCGGGTGGTCATCTCGGCAGCCTCGGATGAAGCCGCGGCCCGTTCCCTGCACCAGCAAGCGCACGAGTACTGCTTTATCGCGAACTCAGTGAATTTTCCCGTCACCTGCCAGCCGGAGATTGTCCGCCTTCCGGCGTGACGACCAGCCCCATGCGTGAGCCTGGGGCTAAAAGATCAACCCACCGGCTGGTTGTACCAATCGGGCGCGCGCAGCACCTCGCGCGGGCGGCTGCCATCCGGCGGCCCGATGATGCCTTCGCGGTGCATCCGGTCCAGAATGCGAGCCGCACGGCCGTAGCCCAGGCGCAGACGGCGCTGCAGCGTGGAGGTGGACGCCTTGCCCATCTCCAGCACCACCCGGACGGCGTCGGCGTAAATCGGGTCTTCGTCGCCTTCCTCGAACTCCTCGTTGCCCTCGGCATCTTCGCCGGGAGGCGCCAACAGGAAGGTCTGGTCGTATTCCGGCGCGGCCTGCCGCTTCCAGAACTCGACTACTTCGTTGATCTCAGCCTCGGTGACAAACGCTCCGTGCATACGGACCAGGCGTGAGGAGCCGGGCGGCAGGAACAGCATGTCGCCCTTGCCCAGCAGATGCTCGGCACCCATCACATCGAGCACCGTGCGGCTATCCACGCGGGTGGCTACGCGGAAGCTCATGCGGGCGGGGAAGTTGGCTTTGATCAAGCCCGTGATGACGTCGACGCTGGGCCGCTGAGTGGCGAGCACCAGGTGCATGCCGACGGCGCGGGCCATCTGGGCCAGACGAGCAACGCTCTCTTCGACGTTGGCCCGTTCCAGCATCATCAGGTCGGCCAACTCATCGATCAGGATCAGGATGTAGGGCAGCGGCCGCAGGTCTTCCTGGGCCGTCGGGTCCACTTCGTCCGTGAACAGGCTGCGCGGTTCGGCGGCCAGTTGCCGGACTTTTTTGTTGTAGCCGTCGATATTGCGCACGCCCAGCGCCGCCATCAGCTTCAGCCGGCGCTCCATTTCGAGCACCGCGTTGCGGAGCGCGTTGGTGGCCTTCTTGGGGTCCGTGATCACCGGCGTCAGCAGGTGCGGGATGTTGTCGTAGATGCCCAGTTCGACGCGCTTGGGGTCGATCATGATCATCCGTACTTCCTCGGGCGTCGACTTGTAGAGGATCGCCATGATCATCGAGTTCAACATCACGCTCTTGCCGGAGCCGGTCGAGCCAGCCACCAGCAGGTGAGGCATGGTTTCCAGCGACGACACCTTAATCCGTCCGCTGACATCCTTGCCCAGCGGCATCACCAGGCGCGAGGAGGCGGCCTGGAACTCTTCGCTCTCCAGCACCTGCCGCAAGCTGATCACTTCGCGGCGCGAATTCGGTACCTCGATGCCGACGGTCGGTTTGCCTGGAATGCGCTCAATCAGGATCGATTCGGCTTGCAGGCCCAGGCAGAGGTCTTCCGTCAGCGTGGTGATCTTCGAGTACTTGATGCCCGCTTCGGGCTTAAACTCAAACGTCGTCACCACGGGACCGGGGTTGATCTGCACCACGGAGCCCAGGACGTTGAACTCTTCAAACTTGGCTTTGATGCGGACGGCGGTTTCTTTCAATTCCGCCGTGTCGAAAGCGTTCCGCTCATCGGGCGGATTCAGCAGTTCGGTGGGGGGCAGCTTCCAGAAGCTTTTCAACTTCGCTTCTTTGCGGGCCGCCACGGGCGCTGCCGGGATAGGCGAATCGGTGTCCGGTTCCAGTTCCGCCAGCGTACGGATGGGAATCTCTTCCTCAAAGATGTTTGGCTCAGGCGGTGCTGCCGGCGCGGACTGGGTTCCCGCGTATTGCGTGTCGCGGTATTGGGAGTCAAACTGTTGCGTCCCGGCATAGCCCGGCTCGTGGCTATTGGTCGGTTCAAACGGAGGCGCGGCCTCCAGCACCAGGGGAGCTTCGTCCAGTACCCGCGGCGAACGGCGGGACCGCTTGACGATGGCCGGCGTCTCATCCACTTCGATCGGGGCGCGCACGGCGGAGGGCAAGCCCTCCAGCTCGTCCGGACGGTTCCGCTTGGGGAAGCGGATCTTGGGCAGCCGCCAGGAACTGATCCAAGCCATCAGGCTGGCCAGCGCCGCACGCGGACGCACCAGCCACCGCGCCAGCACGGCCATCGAGAAGGTGGAGATCAGGTACAGCGACACCAGCAGGCAGGCCGCCGTGAACAAGGCCGCTCCGGTGAAGTTCATCAGGGCCACCAGGCCATCGGCCAGCAGGAGTCCAATCAACCCCCCGGCCGGAATCGTCCCGCCGAAGGCGCGCAGGCTGGGTGACAGCGACAGCGCCGTCGCGATGCCCAGCAGGAACATCGCCCCACCCGCCACCTTCACGCCCGGCGATTCGATCTCGCGGGATTGCATCCACTGCCAGGCGAGCAGCACAATCAGCCCGGGCATCACAAACGAAGTGAGGCCGAACACCTGGAACAGCATGTCGCTGAGGTAGCTACCGACGTAGCCCAGCAGATTCAGGGGCCGGAATGGACCGGTGGCCGTGTTGAGGGAGGGATCCTCCGGCCGGTAAGAGATCAAGCTCAACATCAGGGCGACGCTCGCAAACAAGAAGACGAGCGCCATCACCTCGTTGAGCCGAGGGTGACGTGTGGGGCCTAAAAATTTCATCCGCTAAGCGCGGAAAACAGCCAGGGCGATCACTAGAATACCAAATCCAATGCGGTACCAGATAAACAGCTGCAAGCTGGAACGCTGCAGGTAGCGCATCAGGAAGGCAATCACAGCCCAGCCGGTGACGCCGCTTAAGACAATGCCAATAAACAGCTCCTGGGTGAGCAGCGCCGAAGCGCCTTCGGTCTTCACCGCGTCGTACACGGCCTTCAGCCCCGCCGCGGCCACCGCCGGCGTCGAGAGCAGGAAGCTAAAACGGGCGGCCGCCGCGCGGTCCAGGTTGCGGAACAAGGCTGTCGTCATGGTGATGCCGCTGCGGGAGGTGCCAGGGATGATTGCCAGCGACTGGCCGATGCCGATCAGCATGGCGTCCAGCCACGTCACCTGCCCCATGTTCTTGGCCCGGCTGCCCATCTTCTCGCCCAGCCACATCAGCAAGCCCACCACGATCAGCATGGTCCCGATCACCCAGGGAGACCGCAGCGACGTTTCGGCCGCGTCTTTGAACTTCAGCCCCAGCAGTCCGATCGGCAGCGACGCCGCGGCCAGCATCCACAGCAGACGCGGATTCTGCTTCAGGTGCTCGTCGGTGCCAAAGCTGACACCAAAACCTTGGGCGATCACCTGCAGCCAGTCACGGAAAAAGTACACGATCACGGCAAACAGCGTCCCCAGATGTAGCGCGATATCAAACGCCAGCCCTTCATCCTGCCAACCCAGCAGCCAGGAGGTGAGGAACAGGTGGCCGGAACTGGAGATGGGCAACAGTTCCGTGATGCCTTGGACGATAGACAGAACGATGACTTGGTAAAGCGGCATGGGGAAATGCCATCCTAGCAGGTAGGGGCCTGATCTCCGCACGCTTGGGCCAGAGGATCGATTCGAAGGATATTCATGCCAAATACCAAAATTGTCGCTACTCTTGGTCCGTCCACTGATTCGCCCGGTGTGGTGAGGAGTCTGTTGGAGGCGGGAGTGGACGTTTTCCGGCTCAACGCGTCTCATGGGACACAGGAGGCACTGGCGGAGCGGGTCCGTATTGTGCGGGCCACGGCCAGCGAACTGGGCGTCCACGCGGGCATTCTGCTGGACCTCCAGGGGCCCAAGATCCGCCTGGGTACTTTTGAAACCGGCCGGTTGACGCTCCAAACCGGGCAGGAGTTCACCATCACCACCGAGGCCGTCACCGGAACGCAGGAGCAGGCCTCTACCACCTATGCCGACTTTGCGGCCGACGTGCGCGTAGGCGATCGCATTCTGCTCAACGACGGTGCCGCCGAGCTGCGGGCGCTGGCGAACAATGGCACGGCGGTGAAGTGCAAGGTGATCTCCGGCGGCGATATTGGGGACCGCAAGGGCATTAATCTGCCCGGCGTCAAGGTTTCCGCACCGTCGCTTACCCGCAAGGACAGCTCCGATCTGGCGTTCGGCTTGGCCCTGGGCGTCGACTTTGTGGCGCTATCTTTTGTCCGGACGGCGAACGACGTCCTGCGGCTGAAGTTTCTGCTGGAAGAGAAAGACGCCAAGGTGCCGGTGGTCGCCAAGATCGAGAAACCGGAAGCTTGGCAGAACCTGGACGCCATCATCAAGGAGTCTGACGGACTGATGGTGGCGCGCGGCGACCTGGGCATCGAGATGGCGCTCGAAAAGGTGCCGTTCATCCAGAAGAGCATCATCCGCAAAGCCCGCGCGGCGGGCAAGTTTGTGATCACCGCGACGCAGATGCTTGAATCGATGATCCAGAATTCGACGCCCACGCGGGCCGAAGTTTCCGACGTCGCCAATGCCATCTACGACGGCACCGACGCCGTGATGCTCTCGGGCGAAACGGCCGCGGGCAAGTTTCCGGTGGAAGCGGCGCGGATGATGGACAAGATCGCGGCGGAGACCGAGGCCAGCCTCCGGGCGCGCGGTTTCCAGCCCTACGAAATGGGCGACGACCCCTCCATCGCCGAGATCATTGCCGACGCCGCCTTCCGGGCGGCGGCCTATTCGCGGGCGGCGGCGATCGTGGTGTTTTCGGCCAGCGGCTCAACGGCACGGCTGGTCTCCCGCAACCGCCCGCCGGTGCCCTTGTTTGTCTTCACGCCGTCTGAGAACACCGCCCGGCAGATGTCGGTGGTGTACGGAGTGACGCCATTGATCGAAGCCGAAGCGCTCTCCACCGATCAGATGATCGAGCAGATGGAGCAGCGGCTGAAGAGCGCCGGTTTGGTCAACGCCGGCGACCAGATCGCCTTCACCTCCGGCCAGCCGATCGGCCGCCGGGGCACCACCAACATGATGAAGCTGCATACCATCGGGTAGCTGCGGATAGGTTTTTGGAGACAGTGGTGGGGCGGCCCGGGGAAGGTCGCCCACTATGCTTTCGATGTTGAGCTGCGACGGCACTAGCGCTTGCGGCCGAAGTAGCCCGCTGCGATCAGCACCAGACCCGCCGCGCCCATCCAGGCCGGTTCGGGGCTGTCGAGTTCGCTGCTGTAGCGGAAGTAGTCCATCTGCCAGTAGGCATCCGCTCCGCCGTTACCATCCCCAAAGGCCAAAGAGCCATAGGGCCGAGGCGTTGGGTTGTACGGAGTGCGGTAGCCACCGTTGTAGACCAAGTCGCCATTGACGTACATCTTCCATCCAGATTTGTCTCCGGTGGCAAAGTAGGTGTGCCAGATTGGGCCCCGCCACGGAAAGGCGTAGTTTCCGAGGCCGGCTACTTCAACGTAGCCAGGGTGAATGCTGACGTCCACCGTGAACTGTGAATTATTGATCTGAAAGAAAGTGGCCCAGGGGCCGCCCTCTTCGGCAAGAATCTGGATCATGGTTTGCAACTGCCACCTGTCCCGCAGGGCTAAGTCGTCGTCCCGGCCAAAGTAGGCGTAGCCATTCGTTCCCATCGTGTTGACGTTCAGGACACTGCAACAGGTCCAGAACGCGTCTGATCGGGGAATCGAACCATCGTAGTACCAACCCGCCGGAGGCAGGTATCCACTCGTGAAGTGTTCGTCAATCGAAAACACTTGTGTCGCCCCAGCGGAAAGCGCTAATGCGAATACTGTATATCTTAGTGTCATGTGAGCCACGCTTTCTTGCCGCCAAACTCGTGGAGCTCGGCGACCGGTGATCTGGCGGACCCTAGCTTTTGCAGGCTTGGCCGGATCACTTCTTGACTTGATCTTGGGCTCTCGGCGACGTCTATGGAAGGGAAACTTAGGGGCATTCAGGGTTACCCCATGCCGCCGAAGCTATTGTTCTCTCACGTCCCCGGCGTTAACCTAGGAGAAAGAGGTCCAAGTATGACCGTGAACGCTGAGAAACTCGAATCCTGGAAGCAGATTGCCGGCTATCTGGACCGGGACATCAAGACCGTGCAGCGGTGGGAGCATCAGGAAGGGCTGCCCATCCATCGCCTGCTGCACACCGGACACGCATCAGTGTTCGCGTGGAGAACGGAGCTCGATGCTTGGATGCAGTCGCGGCAGCAGGGTCCGGAACCTCTCCGTAGTAACAGCCAGCTCTTCACGACGGATCGGATCTTGTTTGTCGTGGTGACGTCCGCGCTGGCCATCGCTCTCGCGGTGCACATTCTGCAGTCACCTTAGTGCATGAGCAGGCTGCGGAGAAGGCCCAGAAGTGCGCCTCCGGCGTCAGACCAAGACAGTTGTGGGGCGGCACGCCGATGCCGCCCCACGCCACTTACGATTGCCGGGTGGCCTGCTCTAGCGCTTGCGGCCGAAGTGGCCAACTGCGAGCAACACCAATCCAGCCGCGCCCATCCAGGCCGGCTCGGGAGTGTCAAGCTGGCTGTGATAGAACAGGTAGTCGATCTGCCAGTAGGCGTCCTGGTTGCCAGTTGTGTCGCCAAAGTAGATGGACCCATATTTGCGTGGCGTCGGATCCGTGGGGGCCATGTAGCCGGTGCCGCCGTACCAGCGGCTATTGAAGATCTGCTGGCCATTCACTTGTAGATCCCAGCCGGTCTTGTCGCCTTGGGCCAGCAACCGATGCGGGATGGTTCCCCGCCACGGATAGCTGTAGTCGCCGTAGCCGCTCACCGCGATGGAGCCATAGGTGATTCCGAAATCCGCCGTGAACTGCGAATTGTTCAGCCCAAAAGAAAAGCCCCACGGTCCTTCTGAGCCGTAGAGAATGAACTCGGTCTGAAGGTACCAGGAGTCGCGGCGATCCAGGTCCTTGTCGAAATGGTAGCCCGCCTGGGCATCGGAACCGATGTCGTAGAGTTGCAGCCAGGTACCCGGGTGTGAATAGACGCCTTCGCCATTGTTGCCAAAGTATGTCCACCCATGGCCGGAGGGCAACCCTGGGTCGTTGAAGTGGTTCTGTAGGTTGATGTCGACAACCTGCGAGGCGCTGGCGGATACGGCCAGCGCGCAGAGCGTGCAGATGTATCTCATATGCGTCCTTCTTTCGAGGTTCCTAACGGATGATCAACCTGGTCTTCCCAGTGATGTGCCGGAGTCCCTCTGCCATCGATGTTGAGGCGAAGTCCCCGAAGTCACAAGGGACATTGCGGTGCATCACGGTGCAAGGATGGTGGGGCCCGCGTTACTCTGCTTCGCCATCTACTTCACGAAGAAGCCAAGCATTGACTAGTTGGACATCCTGAGTGGAGCCCGATATTCTGGGTCCGGTATGTCCGCCGCAACGCACATTTGGATCGGCACCCGGAAGGGTGCTTTTGTTTTTCGTAGCGTGGATCGCCGAAGCTGGGTGCAGGCTGGCCCCTTCTTCCCAGGCGAGGAGGTGCACCACGTCGCGCAGGACCCGCGAGACCCCAAGCGTCTCTATGCGGCCGTGGGTAACGCCTGGTTCGGGTCGCATATCTATGCCTCTACTGATGGCGGCGAGACCTGGGCGCAGTCGGAAGCGGGCGTGGCGGAGGCGAAGCTACCCGACAAGAAGCTGGGCCGCATCTGGCATATCGCTCCCGGCGCGGCAGATGAGCCCGGCGTGGTCTATATGGGTGCCGAACCGGCTGTTCTGTTCCGTAGCGAAGACAATGGCGCCAACTGGCAGGTAGTGGAAGGCCTGACCCAACACGCGACGCGCGACAAGTGGATGGCCGGCGCGGGTGGGCTGATGGTCCATTCCATCCAACCGCTCGGACTGGGCCGCGTGATGGTGGGGATCTCCGCCGCCGGTGCGTTCCGCACATTTGATCACGGCCAGACCTGGACCCCCTTCAACGGCAACGTCCTGGCGGACTTCAACCCGGACAAGTTTCCTGAAGTGGGCCAATGCGTCCACAAACTGCTGGCCCATCCCCGGACTCCGGGCGCGCTCTACCAGCAGAATCATTGTGGTGTCTATCGCGCTGGAATCGACGATAAGGAATGGGTGGATATTTCGGCCGGATTGCCGTCGCGCTTTGGTTTCTGCCTGGCTGTCCCAGCCGGAGAGCCCGAGACGCTGTTCACGATTCCGATTCAAGGTCCGGAAGCCCGCTATGTCCCGGAAGGGAAGCTGCGCGTCGCCCGCAGCCGCGATGGCGGCCGCAATTGGACCCTGCTGACCAACGGCCTGCCTCAACAGAACGCCCATGTCCTGGTCCAGCGTGAGGCGATGGCCTCGGATGATCATGACGCCGCGGGCATCTACTTTGGCACTACCGGCGGCACAGTGTTTTATACCCGGGATGCGGGTGACCAATGGGCGGTGTTGGGCGAGTATCTGCCGCCGGTCTACTCCGTGTCGGTGGCCCATCATTGATGTGGAGCCGAACCCTCACGTCCGCTGGGCTTTGCCCGGAATGCGTCCATAGCAAGGTGATCGTTTCCGACAAGGGCTCTCAGTTCACCATGTGCCAGCTTTCGAAACAGGAGCCTCGGTACCCGAAGTATCCCCGGCTTCCGGTCCGTCGGTGTGAGGGATTTGTCCCGACGCCGGAGGATCCGCCACCTGACCGCTAGCGCTTCCCCTGGTGAGCGGTCAGAGTCAGACCGCCACGGTCGTCGAAGGAGCAGCGTTCGGAGATTCAGCGGGGGTCCGGCTATCCGACGACCCGGCGAGCGGCAGGGTGACAGTGAACACGGATCCCCGGCCGACCTCGCTTTCCACCTCGATCCGGCCGCCGTGTTCCAACACCATCTTCTTGACAATGGCCAAGCCCAGGCCGTGGGAAGGCTCGTTCGCCGTGCCGCGAACACTGGTTGTCTGGAACGGTCGAAACAGCTTCCCGATCTCGCTCTGGGGTATGCCTTGGCCCCGGTCGCGCACCGCCATCACCACATCGGCGCTGGTGGCTCTGAGGGTCAGCTCCACGGGTGAGCCCGGGTAGGAGAACTTGATCGCATTCGTCAACAGGTTGTTCAGCACCTGCAAAACCTTTCCGCGATCGATGTTGACCACCGGCATCGGCCCCAGTGTCTGGAAGTGCACCGGGATGCCCTTGCCCTGCGCCAGTGAACGCAGCATCGGAAGTGCAGTCTCTACCAGCTCCGGCAGATGGGTCGATTGGCGGTTCAGCCGGACAATCCCGCTTTCGATCTTGGCCACATCCAAAAGGTCATTGACCAGACGGAGCATCTGTTCGCTGGATTGCCGGGCCAGGCTCAGAAACTCCTGCGACTCCGCCGAGAGCGTGCTGGTTGAGTCATCCATCACCAGTTCGGCCAGCGTTCCGATCGCCCCCAACGGCCCCCGCAAGTCGTGCGCGGCCATACCCAGCAGCCGGTTCTTCTCCTGGTGCAGCTCCAGCAGCCGGAGCTTCTCCGCTGCCAGTTGCTGATGTAGGGCGGCCAGTTCCTGGTGGCGCTGGCGGAGATCGATGGCGATGGCTTCAGCCTGCTGTTTAGCCGCTAGCAGCTCGCGTTCAAAGATCCGCCGGTGAAGGCCGCGGGTGAAGGCGATCCGGCAAAAGATCGCCCGGCCGCTCGCGTCGCGCACGGCGACGGCTGAAACAAATACGGGTAGAGTTGGCCCCTCACCCGGCATCAATTCCAAGGCCACCTCGTGGAAGTAACCATTTAGTCTCAGCAAGGGCCAGAGGTGCGTTTCGGCAAAGATGCGCCCGCCGGGTGACAGCAGATCCGCAAAGCAACTACTGGTGAGTGCACCCGGTTGTTCGCCTAACCACCGATGCAGTTTGACATTCGCGCGAAGGATCCGGCCTTGAGGATTCGCGTAGAGATAGCCGAACGGTGCGTCCTCAAACGCATCCTGGTCATCCTCCCAGGTCGAGACACCCGCGGCCAGTGCTTCAAGTGGTGACATGGGTTTCCAGGTAACGCTGAATGGCCACTATCGTCTCTTCCGGCGCACTCAAGTTTGGGCAGTGTCCTGTCGCCGCCAACTGCACCATCTGGCTGCCTGGGATCATGCGATGAACATATCTTCCCACCACTTCGGAGGCGATCGCATCCTGAGAGCACTGAAGAATCAAGGTCGGCAAGGCCACCCGGGGGAGCTCATCCCGGCAGTCGGAGAGAAACGTGACGCGGGCAAAACGGCTGGCGATATCGGGCCGCATCCGGCAGAAACTTGCGGCCAGTTCTTCGCTCAATTCAGGCCGGTCCGGATTGCCCATAATCACCGGCGCCATGCTCCCGGACCAGCCCAAGTGATTGCTGTCCAGCACATCCAGCAGATCCTCCAACTGCAGCCGCGTGAACCCGCCGTGATAAGCGTCATCATTGAGATAGCAGGGCGACGGTCCGATCAAGATGAGATGCCCAAACCGTTCCGGCTGGCGGTTGGCCGCCAAAATGCCGATGATCGCACTGACGGAGTGTCCGACGAAAACGGCCTGACGGAGGTCCAGTTCGGCCGCGATGTCCAATACATCCTGGGCATAGCCTTCGAGTGCCCCATAGCGGACAGGGTCGTATTGAGAAAGGTCGGACCGGCCGCAACCGGTGTAGTCAAACAACAACACCCGGAACTGTTCTTCGAAGGCCGGGGCCACTAGCCGCCACATGTGTTGGTCGCAACCATAGCCATGGGCAAAGATGATCGTTGTCCGGCCCTGGCCGCTCAGGGTCACGTTGTTTCTTTGGGCAGCCAACATGCGTGTGAAACTCCTTATCGGCAGAGGCTGCGCGCTCGCCACACAGACTACCTGGAGGGCATATCGGCGGCGATCTTCCTTTAGGGTAGACGTGCGTGAAGAGCAAAATATACAAAACGTTTCGGTGTCGGCCAGGCGGATGGTCAGTTGGCCGCTCGCGGGGGTGCATACTCCGGGGTCCAAACGCCGCCCGGCGCTCGCTAGACTAGTAACAATCCCTTATGCGCACCCCCACCATCGCCGCGATGGCCGTATTCGCCTTTGCTGGCGGATTACTGGCCCTGCAAGTTGCTTCCACCAATCCGCCAAAGCTTCCGGCTCCCTTCCAAACGCCCTCGGCCAACAACCGGCCCCAGGTGGTGGACCGGCCGAATGGGGCGCAGTTGGCGCTGCCCAAGGGGTTCCAGATTGAGGAGTTCGCCACCGGCTTTGAGCGTCCACGCTACATGATGACCGGCCCTTCCGGGGAATTGCTGATCAGCGACTCCACCAACAACGGCAGCGTCTACATCATCAACAAGGACAAGACGAAGAAGAAGCTGCTCGGCAATCTGGACCGGCCCTTCGGCTTGGCCATTCAAAAAGGCATGCTCTACGTCGCCGAGACAACCTCGCTGAAGCGTTACCCCTACGATTCAAAGACCCTCACCGCCGGGCCCGGCCAGGAAATCTATTCGATGAAGGACTTCGGCGCCGGCCACTGGACGCGCACCATCGCCTTTGATCCCAAGGGCGACAAGCTCTACCTGGGCATCGGCTCGCGGTCCAATGTCGATGCTGGGGAGCCGAAGGAACGCGCGGCCATCATGGTGATGAATGCCGACGGAACGGGTGTCGAGATCTTTGCTGCGGGCACGCGCAACCCCACGTCGATCCACTTCCACCCCGCCACTGGCGAACTGTGGGCGGCGATCCAGGAACGTGATGGCCTAGGCGATGACCTGGTGCCGGACTACTTTACGTCGATCAAGAAAGGCGGCTTCTACGGCTGGCCGTTCAGCTACATCGGCCCCAATGAAGACCCGCGCCGCAAGGGCGAACAGCCGGAGCTCGTCAAGAAGACGATCGTGCCGGACCATGTGCTGGGCGCGCACGTCGCCGTCATCGACTGGACCATCTACACTGGCAAATCATTCCCGGTCGAGTATCAGGGCGGCGCGTTCCTGGCCCTGCACGGCAGCTGGAACCGCTCCCAGCGCATTGGCTACTCGGTGGCCTTTGTGCCCATGAAGAACGGCAAAATCGCTGGCCCGCAGCGTGAATTTCTGTCGGGCTGGATGCTGGCACCCGACAAGCGCGAGGTATGGGGCCGCCCGGTGGCGGTGCACCAGCTGGCCGATGGCTCCTTGCTGATCTCTGACGATGGTGGGAACAAGGTGTGGCGCATCTCTTACAAGGGTTAGTTTTGCTGGTGCTGGGTTGCGCGGCCTTGTTCGCGCAGCCCGCCGCTGCGCCTCCCGCCTCCCCCGCGAAGGCGACGGCGGCGAAGATCACCGCCAAGTTCAATCACTCGACGCATTTGAAGCTGGGAGATCTGGGCCCGATCCTGAAGTTGGCCCGTGAACGCGGCACCCACCTGCGGCCGGAAGGCCACCTGCCGGGCAGCCAGTGCGAGGCCTGCCATACGGGCATGAAAGAGGACCAGCGCCGCGCGGGTTTGCCGCTGATGGGCGATTGCCTGGTCTGCCATTCCAAGATCGACGCGCCGTTCTCCTGCAGCTTCTGCCACACGCAACCGGCCAGCGCGCTGAAGCCCGTGCATCACACGCCGGACTTTCTCGACAAGCATTCGGCGGGCTTGGCGAAGCTCAAGCTTGAAAAGCAGGAATGCCAGGTTTGCCACGGGCGCAAATTCACTTGTCTCGGGTGCCACTAAGGAGTGTTTGCATGCCCCGCACCTTCCATCTAGCCCAGATCAACATCGCGCGCATGCGTTATCCGCTCGACGACCCGCGCATGCAGAGCTTTGTCGATCAACTGGACCCCGTCAACGCGCTGGCCGAATCGAGCCCCGGTTTTGTCTGGCGGCTCCAATCCGCAGAAGGCGACGCGACGTCGATGCGGCCCTTTGGCGACGACGTGCTGGTGAACATGTCGGTCTGGGAGTCAGTGGAGGCGCTGGAAGCGTTCGCCTACCGTAGTGCGCACACGGAGGTGCTCCGCCAGCGCAAGGAATGGTTCGACACCATGGAGAGCCGGGCGGTCGCGCTATGGTGGGTGCCTGCGGGGACGCAGCCGACCCCCGCCGACGCGCGCCGGCGGCTGGATCTTCTGGACGGCTGGGGCGAGTCCCCGCTGGCCTTCACCTTCAAGAAGCGCTTTCCGCCGCCACCCGCTACGCCCGTTCAATACGGCGGCCGCCGCTTTACGAGTGCCGCCAACACCGCCAACGGCGACGTCACCGGAGCCACCACGTTCGACTATCGCCACGAGGGCGACACCGTGTGGGCCACCTATTCCGGCGGTAGCGTGCGCTTCGGCACACTGCTGGCCAAGGTAGATCCGACCAGTTCGATCGACATGCGCTACCAGCACTTGAATGAAGCGGGCGAGTTCCGCACCGGAGAATGCTGGTCCGCTCCGGAACTGCTGCCCGATGGCCGCGTGCGCCTGCACGAATACTGGCAGTGGACCAACGGCGACCGCTCCCGCGGGCAGAGCGTGATTGAAGAGATTGCGGACTTGCGACAATAGAAGTTTGCAGAGTCTTCTCGGTCTCGACGCCCCCGAAATCGCCACAGCCCTCGGTGTGCCCGCTTTCCGCGCGCGCCAGATTTACGATGCCGTCTATCGCCAGCATGAAGTGGATGTCAAGCGGATCACGACGCTGCCCAAGCAGCTCCGCGAATCGCTTGAGCTCGGCCTGCCATCGGTCGACCATCAGTATCAATCCACCGACGGCACCGTCCGCTACCTGCTGAAGTTGAGCGACAGCAAGACGGTGGAAACCGTCAGGTGGGCTGCCCGGTGGATTGCAAATTCTGCCTCACAGCGCTGATGGGCCTGGAACGCAACCTGACGGCGGGTGAGATTGTGGGGCAAGTGCTCCACGTCGCTGCCGCGCATGGCCTCGACCCTCGGGACCGGGTCTTGAATGTCGTCATGATGGGGCAAGGCGAGCCGCTGCTGAATCTCGCGAACGTCCTGAAGGCTACGCGGTTGCTGGTCGACCCCGCGGGCATCGGCATGTCGGAGCGGCGCATCACGGTCTCAACGTCCGGCATCATCCCGCGCATTGAAGAACTGGGCGCAGCCGAGATCCGGCCTAAGCTGGCCATCTCGTTAAATGCCTCAAACGAAGAGCAGCGGCAACAGCTAATGCCGATCACACGCAAGTGGCACTTGAAAGACCTGATCGCCACCTGCCGCGATTATCCACTGCGGGCTTGGGAGAAGCTGACCTTCGAGTACGTGCTGCTCAACGGCGTCAACGATACCGATGCCGACGCCCGGCGCGTCGTGAAGTTGCTGGCAAACTTGAACGCCAAGGTGAACCTGATCGCCCTCAACCCCGGCCCCGGCATCCCCTTCATGACCCCCGCGCCGGAACGCGTCGCCAGCTTCCAGGAGATCGTGCGGCAAGCCATGCCGTGCTTCCTGCGCAAGCCTCGGGGGCTGGACATCTATGCCGCCTGTGGGCAGTTGAAGCGGATGACATCTGAGGAGCTGGTGCAGGTCCGCTAAGCGGCCTTTACAGGACGCTCGTCTCGGTCCAGCCGCCGAATACATCGCCGATGGCAGCGCAGATCTCGCCGGTCGTGGCGTAGGCGCGGACGGCGGCCAGAATGTGTGGCATCGTGTTCTCCGTGCCCCGGCAAGCTTCTCGCAATCGTTCGAGCGTGCGCTCCACCGCCGCGCTGTCACGCCGCTGCCGCAGACTGGCCAGCTTCGTGCACTGGCGCTCGGTCGCCTCGCCGCTGATTTGGAGCAACTCCGGCGGATGCTCATTCTCGACTGTGAAGGCATTCACGCCGGCGATCAGCAGGCGCTTTGATTCAATCAGCCGCTGATAGTCGTAGCTGGCCTGGGCGATTTCGGCTTGCGGGTAGCCCAGCTCGATCGCGGGCAGCATGCCGCCCAGTTCATCGATCTTGGCGATGTAGACCTGGGCGCGCCGCTCGATCTCGTCGGTGAGTTGCTCGACAAAGTGGCTGCCGCCAAACGGGTCAGGATATTCGGTGATGCCGGATTCGTGGGCGATCACCTGCTGCGTGCGTAGCGCCAGCGTCGCCGCTTGCTCGCTGGGCAAGGCGTAGGCTTCATCCAGCGAGTTCGTGTGCAGCGACTGCGTACCGCCGATCACCGCCGCCATCGCCTGCACCGCCGTGCGGACCAGGTTGTTCTCCGGCTGCTGCCACGTGAGCGTACAACCCGCCGTCTGCGCGTGGCAGCGGAGCTTGCAGCTACGCTCATCGCGAGCCCCAAAGCGATCCCGCATGATGTGCGCCCACAGGCGCCGGGCGGCGCGGAACTTGGCGATCTCTTCAAAAAAGTCGTTGTGCGCGTTCCAAAAGAAGCTCAGCCGTGGAGCAAAGCTGTCTACGGGCACGGCGCGCTTCAGCATCTGCTCGACATACTCAATGCCATCCCGCAGCGTGAACGCCAGCTCCTGCACGGCATTCGAGCCCGCTTCGCGGATGTGATAGCCCGAGATCGAGACCGGGTTGTAGCGCGGCGCATGGCGCGCCGTGTACTCGATGACATCCACCGCCAACCGCAGCGAAGGCGCGGGCGGATAGATGTACTCCTTCTGGGCGATGTACTCCTTCAGGATGTCGTTCTGCAGTGTCCCGGAGAGCGCCGCGACGTCCGCCCCTTGCCGCTCCGCCGCCACCGCATACATGGCCCAGATCACCGGCGCCGGGGAGTTGATCGTCATCGAAACCGAGACCTCAGCCAGCGGAATGCCGGCGAACAGCGTCTCCATGTCTTCGAGCGACGACACCGCCACGCCACACTTGCCCACCTCGCCCAACGAGTGCGGATGATCGCTATCGAGACCCATCAGCGTCGGCAAATCAAAAGCCACCGAAAGCCCAGTCTGCCCCTGGCTCAGCAGGTACCGATAGCGCGCATTGGTCTCCTCCGGCGTCGCAAACCCGGAGAACTGCCGCATGGTCCACAAGCGGCCGCGGTACATGGTTTCGTGGATGCCACGCGTGTAGGGGAACTGCCCCGGGGCGCCCGTTGTCTGCAGGTGATCCGCGTACGCCGCCTCGACAGGAATGCCGGAGAGTGTTTCGTAGGTGCGGGCTGCGGCCAGCTTGCTCACGCTCTTGAGTGTAACGTCTGGAGTGTAATGTGAGGAGATGCCCCAACTGATCGACTACGCCGACGCCTCACCCGCCGTGAAGGCAGTGTTTGACGACATCATGCAGACCCGCCAAACCGACTACCTCAACAATTTTTGGAAGGCCCTCGCCAATGACCCGGCGACGCTCAAACGCACCTGGGAATCGATCAAGCAGATCATGGCCCCCGGCGCGCTGGACCCGCTGACCAAGGAGCTGATCTACGTCGCCGTCTCCACCACCAACCAGTGCAACTACTGCATCGCCTCCCACTCCGCCGCCGCCCGCAAAGCCGGGATGACGCCCGAAATGTTCGGCGAACTGATGGCGGTGGTCGGCATGGCCAATGAGACCAACAAACTGGTTACGGGCTATCAGGTGGAGATTGACGAGCGGTTCAAGGGGTGAGCTGCCGCCGCTAGCTTTCCGTCGACCGGTCCCCTTCGACGCCCGGCGTCCCCAGCGCCTGCCGGACCTTCCGCGCCGCGACTGCCCCCAGCACCTTCACCAGAGCACCTTCATCCGCTTGCCGCACGCGTTCTAGTGAGCCGAACTCGGAAAGTAACTTCTGGATGGTCTTCGGGCCCACGCCCGGGATCTCGGCTAGCTCGGAGGTCATGCGTGAGGTGTTGCGGCGGCTGCGGTGGAAGGTGACGGCGAAGCGGTGGGCTTCGTCGCGGACCATTTGTACCAGGTGCAGCACGGGCGAAAAGCGGTCCAGCATCACCGGTTCGTCTTCCTGCCCCAGCACGTAGATGATCTCTTCGCGCTTGGCGATCGAGGCTAGCGGCTGGTTGATCACACCAATCGCTTCGAGAGCATCGGCCGCCGCGTGCAGCTGACCCAGGCCGCCGTCGATCAGCACCAAGCCCGGGAAGGGGAGGCCTTCTTCTTTCAGGCGCGAGTAGCGGCGCGTGACCACTTCGTGCATGGAGGCAAAGTCGTTGTTGCCCTCCACCGTCTTGATGATGAACTTCCGGTAGGCGGATTTGTTCATCTTGCCGTCCTCCCACACCACCATGCTGGCCACTTTGTCGGTGCCTTGGATGTGGGAGATGTCGAAGCACTCGATGCGCTTGGGCGGATCGGCCAGGTTCAGCGCATCGGCCATCGCCTCCGAGATCTGCTTGGAGCTTGGCTTCAGCACCCGGAAGCGTTGCGCGAAGCTGTGCTGGGCGTTGGTTTCGGCCAGCGCCATCATCTGCTTCTTGGGGCCGCGCTGCGGCGTGTGGATCTCCACCTTGCGGCCGCGCTTTTCTGACAGCAGCTCTTCCATCACTTCGCGATCCTCGAACTCGACAGGCACGTGGATGATGCCGGGCACGTAGTTCTGGTCGAGATAGAGCTGCAACAGCAGCGAGGAGAACAGTTCCGCCGGCGAGAAGATGCCATCTTCGGTGGGCAGGTCCTCCCAGAAGAACTCGCGCCGATCGACGATGCGTCCGCGCCGGAGGTGGAACAGGTTGACGGCTCCCAGCGGCGGCTCGGCGTAGTAGGCCAGGATGTCGGTGTCATCGCCTTCGGCCGCCGCCATCTTCTGCTTCTCTTCGATCTCCTCGACGGTGGTGACTAGGTCGCGCAGGTTGGCCGCTTCCTCAAACCGCAGATCCTCGGACGCCTCCTGCATGCGCCACCGCAATTCACGCGACAGGTCCTTGTGTCGCCCTTCCAGGAACAGGCGCACGTCGCGAACATGCTGCGCGTAAATCGCATCCGTCGTCAGCCCTTCGACGCAAGGCCCCAGGCAGCGGTGGATGTGGAACTGGAGGCAGGGGTTTTTGTGGGTCCGGCTGAAATCCACTTTGCAGGAGGGCACCTTGAAGTGGCGGTGGATGAAGTGCACCAGACGGTGCGCCAGGTTGCCCGGGAAGTAGGGGCCGAAGTACGTCGCGCCGTCTTTGCGCAGCCGCCGCGTGACGTAGACGCGCGGGTACTTCTCGGCCGTCAGCTTGATGTAGGGGTAGGTCTTGTCGTCGCGCAGCAGAATGTTGAAGCGCGGCTTGTGCTGCTTGATGAGGTTGTTTTCAAGCGCCAGCGCTTCCTTCTCGTTGTCGACCAGGATGTACTCCAGGTCCCGGGCGGTGGCCACCAGCGTGGAGGTCTTGGTGTCGCCCAGCTTGTCGTCGTTGAAATAGCTGCGCACCCGCGCGCGCAAGCTCTTCGCTTTGCCGACATAGATGACATCGCCCGCCCCGTCCTTGTACAGGTACACGCCCGGCTGCGTGGGCAGCTGGGAGACTTTCTCGAGCAATGCTGGATGCGCAGACTGGATACCTCCATTCTGGCGCACCCTCCGGGATCCTCATCACCGGATCGGGAAACCTTTGCCAAGGCCAGGGGGTTGATTGGCATCCGCTCTACCTCCAGTGGTATTATTGAGAAGTTGGCGCCCGTAGCTCAGTTGGATAGAGCGTTTGGCTACGAACCAAAAGGTCGCACGTTCGAGTCGTGCCGGGCGCACCATTCCCCTCTCTCTGCTTTCGCTCCCTTCAGTCCGTAGATTTCCTTAGCTACTCATTTTCCAGCCGCGATTTAACGTTGGCGTAGGCCAAATCGATCAGCTGGTACAGCGCCGCCTCATGGTGCGGGGCTCCGGGCCTTAGCTTCACGTGGCGCATGGACTTGCCCGCGCCTTGCAACAAGCCCGCCGGGTCCGGCAGTTCGGCTCCCTGAAAGAACCCGACGTTCACATGCGCGGTGAAGACATTCACGTAAGCGAAGGGCACATCTCCCAGGCAGGCCACCGGGCAGCCATCATGGAGCAGTTCCTGGACTTCATCCCCACAGGTCCGCATCACTTCAAACCAATGCCGGGCGATGGCTCCTAACTCAACGGCCTGTGCACTCATCCACCGATCAATGGCCGGATCCCGCTGGACGGCACCGTCGAAGGTCAGCAACTGCCTTTGCCTCATCGCTTCAGGGTATTCAAAAGCGACGGCGTGGCCCGCTATACTGGCGGGCGAAGCGCGCTGAATGATTCTACTTCCCACCTTGGCCGCCGGAGCCGCCGCGGCGGTCGCTGGATCGCTGGCTACTCGGCACCCGCGCTCCGCTGTGTTCAGCCCGAACATTTGGCGTGGGCATCCCGGCAGGCGGTCGGTGGCGTTGACCTTTGACGATGGCCCCAGCGAATCGACGCCGGAACTGTTGCGGCTGCTGGAGCAGTACAACGTGCCGGCCACCTTCTTTCAAGTGGGTCACCATGCGCGGCGCCTACCGGAGATCGCTCGCCAGGTGGCCCAACGCCACGAGATCGGCAACCACACCGATACGCACCCGGCGCTATGGCTGAAGAGCGGAACCTTTATCCGCGATGAGGTGGACCGCGCGCAGGAGACCCTGAGTGCTTACGCGCCCGTCCGGTGGTTTCGTGCTCCCTTTGGGGTGCGCTGGTTTGGCCTGCGGCCGGCGCTGGCGCGGCATCGCCTGACCAACGTGATGTGGGGCGTGATCGGCCGCGATTGGACTAGTCTTTCCGGGTCGGCTATTGCGGATCTGGTGCTGGCCAAGCCCGCCAGCGGCTTGATCGTTTGCCTACACGATGGCCGGGGCCTGGCTGAGAAGCCCAACATAGCGAACACGATCGAAGCTGTCCGCCGCCTCATCCCGCAACTGCTGGAGCGGGGTTGCCAGTTCGAGACAGTCTCGGAAATCGTTCGCCCGCAAGCGCCGCAGCGCTAGCCGCCGATGGTTTTGGTGATGTCGTTGTAGAGAACAAACACCACCAGCGCCATCAAGAAGACGAAGCCGAACTTCAGCACGGTCTCTTTGACGCGCAGGCTCAGGTCGCGCTGCATCAGCATCTCAATCAGCAGCATCAGGATCATGCCGCCATCCAAAATCGGAATCGGCAGCAGGTTGAAGATGGCCAAGTTCAGGCTGACCATCGCCATCAGGCTGATGTAGGGGATGATCCCCTCGCGCGCCGCTTCGCCCGAGAGTTGGCCGATGCGGATCGGGCCTTCCAGCGATTTGGGCGACATGCGTTGCTCCACGATGCCGCGCACGAAGCCGAAGATCAGCCCGGCGCTCTTGGTGTTCTGCTTCACCGATTCGGCCAGCGCATCCGGGAAGGAGAGCTGCGTAATCACATAGCGAGGCTCCAGGCGGACGCCGATCATCCAGCGGCCTTCCGGCGTATCGTCTTTCGAGAACGTGGGCGTCACCGCCACCTTGCTCCGTTCCCCGGCGCGGGCGTACGCCACATCCAGGGGCTTGCCGGCGGAGGCGCGCACCAGTTCATGCAACTTCATAGTGGAGTGCAACGGCACGCCATTGACGGCGATGATGACATCGCCCTTCTGCAGACCCGCCTTTTCGGCGCCCATACCGGGCGACACCGACGCCACCAGCGTCTCATTCTGCTCCGACCAGCCCAGGTAGCCGAGGCCGGTCTTGGCATCCAGCTTGGGAGTCAGTACATAGCGTTCGGTTTGCGGGCCTTGGTCCGCCTTGCGTTCGACGATCACGGGCAGCGGAATATCCACGGCTCCGGCTTCACGCATGGCGACATCTTCCCAGGTGGGGTTGGCGCTATCTTCCAGGCGAACGATGCGGTCCCCTTCTTGCAGCCCGGCCTTTGCCGCCGGTGAGTCCGGAGCGATGTGCCCGATGACGGCGGGTCCGTCCACGGACAGCATCTTGGGATAGCGCACCATGAAGATGCCCGTCACCAGACCAACGGCCAAAATGATGTTCATCGCCGGACCGGCAAAGGCGATAATCAGCCGCTGCCAGCGCGGCTTGTTCATGAAGGAGCCTTCGTCGGCGGAAGCCTCAAACGCCTCGCCCGTGTCCGATTGCCCGGTCATCTTCACATAGCCGCCAAAGGGAATCAGCGAGAACCGGAAATCCGTATCGCCCTTCTTGAAACCGAAGATGCGCGGGCCGAACCCAAAGCTGAACGCTTCGACGCGGACGCCAAAGTAGATCGCCGCCCAGTAGTGGCCCAGTTCGTGGATCAGAATCATGATCCCGATCAGCACCAACAGCGCGCCAACGTTCTGTATGAACTCCATGACTCTCCTTTGACGGCGGGCTCACTTCAGGGGTGCGCCAGTCTATCTCTTTAATTCTACGCGCGGCGGACGGCTCCGGTTGCGCGTTTCGCCACCAGCGTCCGCGCGATCTCGCGGCTGCGGCGGTCCACTTCCAGTACTTCGGCCACGCTGCGCGGGTTCGATACGGGCACGCGCGACAAAGTTTCCGCCACTGTTTCCCAGATGCCGGGGAAGGGGATCTGGCCCTGCAAAAATGCTTCCACCGCAATCTCATCGGCGGCATTCAAGGTGCAGCCGGCGGATCCGCCCTGCCGGACCGCCTGGTAGGCCAGCCCCAGCAACGGGAACTTCTCGAAATCGGGCGGATAGAATTCCCATTGGCGAGCCTGTTGCCAGTCCATGCGCGGCACCGGGGCCGTCGCGCGCTCCGGGTAGGTGAGTGCGTACTGGATCGGCATCCGCATGTCGGTGGCCGAAATCTGCGCAATCACGCTGCCGTCGTTGTACTCCACCATGGCGTGGATGCTCGATTGCGGGTGCACCACCACTTCCACTTCCTCGGCCGGAAAATCGAACAGCCAGCAGGCTTCAATCACCTCAAAGCCCTTATTCATCAGCGTGGCAGAGTCAATCGTGATCCGCTGGCCCATCTTCCAGGTGGGGTGGTTCAGCGCCTGCTCCGGCGTCACGGTCGCCAAATCCGCAGCCGGAGTCTTGCGGAACGGGCCGCCGGAAGCGGTCAGGATCAGCTTGGTCACTTCATTGCGCCGTCCGGCGCGCAGGCACTGGTGGGCGCCGTTATGCTCGCTATCGACGGGTAGCAGCTCCGTGCCGGCGGCCTTGACCGCCGCCATCACCAGTTCGCCGCTGGCCACCAGCACTTCTTTGTTCGCTAAGCCGATGGGCAGTCCGCGCTTGATGGCCGCATAGGTGGCTTCCAGACCCGCCACGCCGACAATCGCCGACATGAGAAAGCCGACTTCCGGGGCGATGGACGCTTGCACGCGCGCCTCCGGCCCAAACAGCAACTCCGGTTTGTGCGCGGAACCCGAAAGCTTGGCCGCCAGCGCATCGCGCCCGGTCTCGTCGGCGGTCACCACCACTTGTGGTTTAAATTCTTCTACTTGCGCTGCCAGCTGGTCAATATTGTGGCCGGCCACCAGGGCAAAGATACGGTAACGGTCCGGCCACTGGCGCACGACATCCAGCGTGCTGCGGCCAATGGACCCAGTGGACCCAAGAATCGTCAATTGCGTCATTCAGTGTCTCTTTAGACCAGTATCGCGGAGTTTGTGGTTCGTCGGGCCCAGCCAGGCCACGAGAGAGACGTCAGAGATGGAGTCACACACGGAACCACGCCTATCGCGGTACCACGTTAGCTGAATTGGACCGGTAAGAAGTTCGTCAGAGGAGTTAACCTCGTTCGTTCAAGACCCAAACCCCGAGGGGCGCCGGGAAGGTTTGCTTCAGGGGTCTTATGAGGTTAGTCTCGCTTTGGTGGGAGTTGCCTCCCCGGCTTGATTCCAATAATAGGATATGGAATTTGGAATTGCAAGAGAAATCTTTTCAGATTTTTGTAAGCTTTACGTGGTGCCCTTCACCTCAACGCCGACAATCTCCTCTAAAACCTTGATCGTGCTACAGATATCGTCGTCGCCATAGCCTTTGGCGATTGCCGCGCGGAACATTTGCTGGGTGAGGGAGGTGAGCGGAAGGGGCACATCCAGCTCTTTTCCACTGTCCAGCATCAGCCCGATGTCCTTGTGCATCCACTTTACGGAAAAATTGGTGGAGAAGTCGCGGCGGAAGATGTAGGGGGCCTTGAAGGCGACCAAACCGCTCTTGGCGGCCGAATTTTCCAGTATCTCCAGCATCAATTCCGGCTGCACGCCGCCCTTGGTGGCCAATACCAGGCCTTCGTTGAACGCCTGCATGATGTTAGAAAGAATCAGGTTTTGCGTCAGTTTGGCTTGCAGGCCTAACCCTGAGCCGCCGCAATAGTAGAGATTCTTGCCCATCGGTTCAAAGAAAGGCTTCACGCGCTCAAACACTTCTTTGTCGCCGCCGACCATAAAGGTCAGCCGGCCGCCCTCGGCGCCGGGTTTGGAGCCGGTGCAGGGCGCATCCAGAAAATGGAATCCTTTGGCCGCCACCGCCGCCGAGACCGCCCGGCTGGCCGAAGGGGACACGGTGGAGGCATCAACGATGACGGTTCCGGGCTTCGCACCCTCAATGATTCCGTTCGGCCCCAGGATCACCTGTTCCGACATGGCGGTGTCGCCAACGCAGAGGAAAATGCAGTCGGCGTGAGCGCCCACTTCGGCGGGGGTGGCGCAAGCAATGCCGTCGCCCTTCGCCGCCAATTCCACCGCCTTGGAGCCGGTATGCGACCACAAGGCCACACGGTGTCCCGCTTCCAACAAGTGCCGGGCCATCGGGTAGCCCATGATGCCCAATCCAAGAAATCCCAGGTTTGCCATTCGTCGCCGATTGTACGACGGCCGGGGGTTCAAGGGAAAGTGGCCACCATCCCTGCCCCCGTCCGTTCTGCCGCCTCCTGACTTGGTACAGTGACGGAAACGCCCAGGAGCCCCCACCTGAGCGGGCGCAATCAAGCTATGCAAAAGAACCGCCTGGAAGCCTTCAGCGATGGCGTGCTGGCCATCATCATCACGATCATGGTGCTGGAGCTGAAAGTGCCCCGGGGCGCTGACTGGTCCGCCCTGGCGGCGCTGGCTCCCATTTTTTCCGGCTATGTGCTGAGCTTCCTCTACATTGGCATCTACTGGAACAATCACCACCACCTGATCCAGTCCACGCGCCAGGTAAGCGCGGCCATTCTCTGGACCAATTTGCATTTGCTGTTCTGGCTCTCACTGCTGCCGTTCGCCACGGCCTGGGTGGGGCAGAACTATCTGGCACCCGTTCCGTTGGCGATCTATGGCGTGGTGCTGCTGATGGCGGCGCTGGCGTACTTCATGTTGCAGCAAGCGATCGTGATTCAGCAGGGGCCAGGTTCAGTGCTGGCGGCGGCGCTGGGTGCTGACTGGAAGGGCAAGCTCTCGCCGCTGGCCTATGTGGCGGCCATCCCGATCGGGTTCGTCCTTCCTTGGCTGGCGGCGGGGCTCTACTTCGGTGTGGCGCTGTTGTGGGTGGTGCCGGACCGTCGTATTGAACGCACGTTGCGCCAAGTGGGCGAATAGCCCACGCCGCAGCTACGCCAAGCCTGGCGATCAGAAGCTCACGATTCGCCCCTCCAATAGCCGATTCCCCCCAGTCCATCCGCGCCCGGCCACAAACCATTGTGGCGGTATCACAGCACTGAGTTACCAACTAACACTAAGGCCCGCAGTACATCCGTGCCTAAAGGGGTTGTCTCATGATCAGGTTTGCAACTGTACCGGTCGCGCTGTTGCTCGCGGCCCTTCCGGCGTTCTCGCAAGGCACCACGGGTGAGATTCTGGGGCGCGTGATGGACGCCTCCGGCGCACCCGTCGGAGGTGCCAAGGTCACTGTCCGTCAACTGGAAACCAACATCCGGCAGGAGCTCACCACCGTCGACGACGGCCAGTTTCGCGCGCTCCAGTTGCCCATCGGGACGTTCGAAGTAACCGTGGAGAAAGAAGGCTTTGCCAAGTACGTCCGCCCAGCTGTTCAACTGGCCTTGAACCAACGTGCCGAACTGCCGGTGAAGCTACAAGTGGCCGCCGTGCGCGATGCCGTGACGGTGGTGGCGGAATCGCCCATCATCAACACCACCAACGCGGAGATCTCCACCAACTTCGATGCCAAGCGCGTCTCGGAACTGCCGCTCTCCACCAACCGCAACATCTTGAATCTAGCGGCGTCGGTGCCCGGCATCAGCGTCATCAGCTCCGGCAACAACGGCTTCGGCGCACAGGGCAATCAGGGCACGGAGAGCACGTCCACGTCATTTTCGGCCAACGGCAACCGGTTGCGCTCCAACGCCTTTCTGATCGACGGCCAGGATAGCTACTACGGCTCCACCGGCGGCCTGCTGCAAGGTCTCAACAATCCCGACATTATCGGCGAAGTCCGCATCATCACCAACCAGTTTCTGCCGGAGTTTGGCCGGGCGGCGGGTTCAGTGGTGAACATCGTCACCAAAGGCGGCACCAACCAGTTCCATGGTTCGGGCTTCTGGTTCTACAACGGCAACAAGCTGAACGCGCGCAGCAACCTGGACAAAGCGGCTGGCTTCACGGCCGCACCTTTCCGCATTGAACATCAGTATGGCGGCACCTTCGGCGGCCCGGTGATCAAGGACAAGACGTTCTTCTTTGGCTCCGTCCAGCGCTGGACCACGCGGGTCCTCGGTTCCGGGTCCACCATCAACGGAGCTCCCACTGAAGAGGGCCGGCGCGCGCTGGAATCTATTGCCGCCGGCCGTCCCGCAGTGCGCGCGCTGCTGGATAATCTGCCAGCCGGTGCCGCCAACGGTCAATCCCGGACGGTGACGGCCGATGGGCGCACCATCATCGTGCCCCTGGGCAACATCACGGGCGCCGCCGCAGGTAAGTTCGATGACTGGCAGTATTCCGGCCGTGTGGATCACCGGTTCAACCAGAAGCACAGCCTGATGGGCCGCTACATGGTGGATGATTCGACTGCCAGCGGGCAAGGCCAGGCCACGCCCGCGGGACTGACGGCCGTCACGCCACTGGGCTCCCGCTCAGTGATCGCCACTTTCACCAGCACGCTGCGGCCAACCACCCTGAACGAATTCCGCGCCTCCTACAACCGCTTTGTCAGTTCGGCCAATGCCGAAAATCCGGCCGTGGCGGAACGCATTCCTTCCATCGAAATCCCCGACTTAGGCCTGCGCCAGTTCAACGCCAGCACCGCGCGCACCGGCATTGGCCTGGCGGCCAACTACCCGCAATCCACCGTCGTGAACGGCTACCAGATCCAGGATTCGCTCTCCGTCATCCGCGGCTCGCATTCGGCCAAGTTTGGGTTCGACTTCCGCCGCCAGGAACAGTTCGGCAGCTTTCTTCCCCAACTGCGCGGCCGCCTGGAGTATGCCAACCTGCAAGCTCTCGCCGATGACCGCGCCACGGCGGCGCAGATCAACGCTCTGTTGCCGGGTGCTCTGGCCACCCTCCGGTATCGCTACTACGACTTCTTCTTCTTTGTGCAGGACGAATGGCGCATCCGGCCCAACTTCACCATCACCTACGGCATCCGCTACGAGGCACCGGGCAATCCGTTCCAGAATTTGGCGGACCAGAACCAGAAGGTGCTGGCGCTGAACAACAACAACCCGGCCTACGCCTATGGCCCCGTCCCCAAGCGCGACCTGAACAACTGGGCCCCACGGTTCGGCTTCAACTACCGTTTCGGCCAAGCGCCCGGCATGCTGGGCTGGCTCACCGGCGATGGCAAACTGGTGCTGCGCGGCGGCTACTCCCGCACCTACGACACGATGTACCTCAACATCCCGCTCAACATCGGCAGCTCGTTCCCGTTTGTCTTCGCTTACGACATCCCAGTGGACCCATCGCTTCCCGGGTCAGTCCGCCCCAATGCGTTTAACGCGATCAACAATATTCGCAACGGCCAGGTGCCGCCGCTGTCAAACCCCAATCTACTGATCCGCACCATCACCTCAGCGGACTTCCGCGCGCCACTGTCCGAGCAAGTCTCGCTGCAGTTCCAGCGCGAACTCGGCGGCGGCTATGCGGCCAGCATGGGCTATGTCGGCACCAAAGGCACCGGCCTGTTCCAATCGATCGATGGCAATGCGCCGGTGCTGGAACAGAACGGCCGTCGCGTGGACACCAGCCGCGGCGTCATCCGCGAACGCTGCAACTGCACGTCCTCCGCGTATCACTCTCTGCAAACCAGCCTCGAAAAGCGGCTCTCGCGCAACTTCTCCTTTGCGACGCACTACACCTGGAGCAGCTTCATCGATGGCGCCAGCGAGGTCTTCAACCCGTCGGCGCGCGGTGAGATTGCCTTCCCGCAGGACCCCACCAATCGCAACCTGGACCGGGGCCGCTCCACTTATGACCGGCCCCACCGCTTCACCACCAACGGCGTCTTTGAGCTTCCCTTCCGCCGCGGCCAGTCCGGCCTGTTGGGCCGCTTGACCGGTGGCTGGCAGGTCAGCGGCTTCCTCACCTTCCAGGCCGGGGCGCCGTTCACGGCTCTGAATGGGACGGACCCGCGCGG
>JAPKYX010000192.1 GCA_026394075.1 Acidobacteriota bacterium | reverse complement strand
CCCGCAGCAGCTTGGGATTGCGCGGGCTTACCGCGCCGCGCCGGAACACCACACCGGTGGCTCCAAATGCTTCCGCTGAGCGCAGGATCGTGCCGGCATTGCCGGGATCCTGCACGCCATCCAGCACCACCACCAGCGCCGGCGGGGCCAGCAGATCCGCCAAGGTCCAGGAGGGCCACCGGACCAGTGCGATGACGCCGGGGCTGGATTCCGTGGAGGCCACCTGCCGCAGTACGGTCTCGGGCACGTCGATGCGGCGGGCGCGATGGACCGGCAGTTCCCATTCGGCGGGTGCCAGAAGCGTTTCGACGACGGTGGGCCCCCGGAGAGCCTCTTCCAGCAAGTGCCGGCCCTCGATCACGGTGTAGCCGTCCGGCGTTGGCTCCCCATGGTCGAGCGCACGCCGGATTTGTTTCAGCAAGGGGTGGCGCAGGCTCTGAATGGACTCGCGGACGGGCATCGCCTTGAGCGTAGCATCGCCCACCCCGTGCGGGCGCGTCAGCGGGCTGCGCGGACGCTGGTCGTGCGCGGATGGTTGCCCGGGCGTGAGGCGAGCCCTCACTGAGCGCTAGAATCAAAGTCTCCCAACTGCATGAAACGTTTGCTCATCGCCGCTGCGGGTGTCTTGTCGCTGGTCGCGCTGATCGCGTTGGGCTGGGCGACCCGGGAGGTCTACCGGCAGTCCACGCGGGACGAAGCGCAGCCCGCTGATGCCATTGTAGTACTAGGCGCGGCAGAGTACCGGGGCAAGCCCTCCCCGGTGCTACGGGCCCGGCTGGAGCATGCCTTGTCTCTTTACACCCGAGGGCTGGCCCCGGTGATTGTGACGACCGGCGGCTCCGGCGAAGGCTCACGGTTCACGGAGGCCGAGGCCGGCCGCGATTATCTGGTCCGGCACGGCGTTCCCTCGGAGAACATCGTGCTGGAAACGGACGGAACCTCGACGCTCCAATCCATTGCCGCTGTGGCGGAGATCCTGGACCGGATGAACCTGAAAAGCTGCATCGTGGTCAGCGACGGCTACCACGTCTTCCGGGCCAAGAAGATGCTGGAAGTCCATGGCCTAAAAGTCTACGGGTCGCCCCGCCATGGTGGAGGGAGCGACCCGTGGTTATACATCCGGCAAGCCGCCGGCATCTGGCTGTGGGTGTTGAATCTGTCGCGCTAGCGCGACAGGCCTTGTCTGCTACTGGCCCAAAATGTCGATGGTGGTGGTGCCCGCCACGCGGACCTTCTCGTAGGCCGTCATCCATTCCTTGTGATAGGGGTGCTCGGCGTAGGCCTTCAAGGAGTCCGGGCCATCCATTTCCATGCAGACGCCGTGCTTGCGCTGCAGGCGGGTGATGTCACCGGTGGCCTTGGGGTCGCCCGCCATCAGCTTCTTGCGCGATTCCGCATCGGGTGTAAACAGGTTCAGTGTGCCCCGTAGTTTGCCGTGCCAGACCTTGGTGATCGAAGGGATCTTGCTGGGAAGGGCATCGGTGGCCGCACCGAACGCTTTCCATTCAGCGTCGGTGGCCGTCTCGATGACGGTGAACGCAAAGCAGTGCATCATCTTTTTTTCGCCGGCCGAAACCGTCAAGGTGGCCGCGAGCGCGAGGGTGAGGAGAGTGCAGGTACGCATCAGAATCACGATACCAATAAAAAAACGGCGGCTGGGATAAACCAGCCGCCGCAAGGGTTGGACTGAAAGAAAAGTTAAGCGCGCATCCGGCGATAGGCCAGTGCCGCCAGACCCATCCCCAACATCAGGTAGGTGGAGGGTTCCGGAACAGCGCCCGTCGGATCGAAGATCGCCCGAATGCTGAGCGAAGCCGCGCCGCGGGTGAAGTCCAGGAAGACGGGGTAGGCCGTCGGATCAGCGCCGTCCACGGGCGTCACCAGTTTCAGCGTGAACTCCTTCACGCCGGACCCGAAGGTGTAGCCACCCTTCGGTGCCAGGCTGGCGGTGAATACGCCGCCGATGTAGAGATCAGATGCCGGGCAGAAGGAGCAGAGTTCCACATAGATGAACTCCGTGTCCACTTCGTACTCGTAGGTGGAGGCTGGCGGATCGTACCAGCGGCGCGGCGTCGGGTCCGGGAAGTTGAACTGTCCGGGGGCAGGGACGAAGGGGAGCACGGGGTTATCTTCCGTCTCGCCGATCGCCGCTTCGCCCACGCCGCCAAAGGCGAACATGAACGTCGCGTAGTCATCCGGGTTGGCCGCGGTGGAAACCGAGGTTTCGCCGCCACCACCGCCACTGCCATCGTCGCCATCCCATTGGCCCAGCGAGTAGAGGCTGCCCGGCTTCGCCGTGCCATCCGCATTCGCGACGCCTACCTGTTGCAGAGCCGCCAGCGCCGAGGCCTTGTTGGCCGCCGAGCCGTAGAAGATGTTGAACGTCTTGGAATCGCCGGGGGCCAGATCGCCAAAGGCGAAATCGAATACCGAACCATGGTCCCAACCGCCGCCCTCCGCCACGCCCACTTTGTCAAAGTCGGTGTTGACGGTCACTGAACCGTCGTTGATCAGGTTCCCATTGATGTCGACATAGGGCGTACCACTCACATATCCCGCGCCATTGCGCGGATCAGAGCTGGCGAAGCCATTGTTACTGGCATAGCGAACCTTGCCGCCACCCGATTCCAGGTTCTGCACGACGCCCACATGGGTGACGAATTCGTCGAACACGTGCGGCGGGATGTCCCAGTCCATCGCGCGACGGTAGACCAGATCTCCAAAGGTCTCGGAGAGCGAATTGTTCTTCACTGTCACCTGCGCCATAAACAAATCCGGCGCCAGTGACGGGCCGTAGCTTTGCGTCACCACAACGTCGGTTCCATCGATCCGCACGCGGGAAGTGGCGGTATTGCCAGTGGAGCCGAAAATGCCATCCGTATAGCCGCCAGACCCGCTGGACTGATTGGCAAAGCCTGCCAACCGTTCGCCCGCGGCATTGGTGACCGCCGCGCCCCAACCCTCACACGGGCAGCCGGGCGAAGTGGCATCACCTACGCCCGTGCGCCAGACGCCATACAACTGGAAGCCATCCGGACCCGGACCATAGAAGTTCAGCTCACCAGAGTCGTGTATACCCAGCGAAGTCTGACCGGTCGTGATAACCGCGCCTCCGTAAGCGGCGGTGCTTAAGCCCAAGCTGGCAAAAGCCGCCAGGGCGATGAATCTTTTCATGTTTCCTCCTATTCGCTGCCGGTTCGATCCAGCATGCGGCGGGTGCCCCCGGAAGTAGCGCCATGATCCACGGAGAATCATGGATTAAACTTGGGGAAGTCAAGCCCGAGTAGACTTAATTTTAGACCGCAAAGGCGGTGTTCGGCACCGTTTTGTGGCCCTGCCAAGGGGCAAAAAGTACTGCTAACCGAAAGAAAATAATGACTAAACGCCTAATACTTCTAGTACTCCTGGTGCTTGCCGCGGGAACGTTCTACTTCTTTGCCGCCCGGCCCGACACGGCCACCGGGAGCGGCTACCACGCTGTTTTCCTGGAGAACAACCTGGTCGTGATCGGCCAACTTTCCGGCTACGGCGGCCGCCATCCGGTGTTGAAGGACGTCTTCTACGTCCGCCAAAACGTGAATCCGGAAACCAAAGCCGTAGCCAACGTCCTAGTCCGCCGCGGCGGCGAATGGCATGGCCCAGACCGCATGGTGATCAACCCGGACCACATCCTGTTTATCGAACCGGTGGCAAAGGGCTCGCGCGTGGATCAGTTGATCCAGGAAGTGAAATCGAAGGGCCAGTAAGGCGGGAAGTTTTGGAGCGGGTGACGGGAATCGAACCCGTATGGGTAGCTTGGAAGGCTACTGCCCAACCTTTAGGCCACACCCGCAATCCTTCTCTGATTCTAGCATCAGCCTCCTGCCCACGGCGCAACCGGCGTTCGCCCCGGCAAACTT
>JAPKYX010000224.1 GCA_026394075.1 Acidobacteriota bacterium | reverse complement strand
CGCCGAAGAGTAGTTGCCCACTTTGGGTACAATCTCCGGCATGACCCGCCGCGAGTTCGCTGCCGGGCTGGCCGCGCCCGCTCTGCTGCGCGCCCAGTCCAAACGTCCCCTGAACATCCTTTGGCTGAGTTGCGAAGACACTTCGCCCACCTATGGCTGCTACGGCGACACCTATGCCCGAACACCCAACATCGACCAGTTGGCCAGCGAAGGGCAGCGCTACAACCAGGCCTATTCCGTCTATCCGGTGTGCGCGCCGTCTCGTTCGTCCATCATTACGGGCATGTACCCGGCGACGATCGGCAGCCATCACATGCGCTCCCGGGCGGTGCCGCCGCCGGAGGCCAAGTGCTTTAGCGAATACCTGCGCGCCGCCGGCTACTACTGCACGAATAACTCAAAGACCGACTACAACTTCAACGGCCCGGCCGGAGCACCGCTGACGGCCTGGGATGACAGCTCCGGGCGTGCCCACTGGCGCAACCGTCCCGACCCGGGTCAGCCATTTTTCAGCGTCTTCAACTTCGTCAGCTCGCATGAATCGCAGATCCGCAGTCTGCGCAGTGAAGAGACCAAGCGGCTGGTGGCGCGGCTGCCTGCTCTGCATGACCCGCAGAAGGCACCCATGCCGCCCTACTACCCCGATACCCCCATCGTCCGGCGCGATATCGCCAGCTACTACGACGTGGTCTCCGCCATGGACCTGCAGGTGGCCGAGAAGCTGAAGGAACTGGAGCAGGACGGGCTGCGCGACTCCACCGTCGTCATGCATTGGGGCGATCACGGCTGGGGCATGCCGCGTGGCAAACGCTGGCTCTACGATTCCGGCACGAAAGTTCCGTTAATCATCCGCTGGCCCGGGACTTTGAAGCCGGGTTCGGTGAACGATGACCTGGTGAGTCTGATGGACCTGGGGCCGACGGCTCTTTCTCTGGCCGGAGTGCCGATTCCGAAGCATATGCAGGCTCAGGCATTTCTGGGCGACCAGAAGGCCGCGCCGCGCAGCTATGTCTTCATGGCGCGGGACCGGATGGACGAATCCTACGACATGATGCGGTCGGTGCGCGACACGCGTTACCGCTACACGCGCAACTACTTCCCCGGCCGCCCCTACGTGCAGCACATCGAGTACATGGACGAGATGCCTACTATGCAGGAGATGCGCCGCGTGTACAAGGAGGCCGTGGGCAACGGGCCCCACGCCGGGGGCGCGCCGATGCCTGAGGGGATGAAGCCCTTCTTTGCCGCCGAGAAGCCGGTGGAGGAGCTCTACGATTCCGTCGCCGACCCGCACGAGATCCACAATCTGGCGGCGGACCCGAAGTTCAAACCGACGCTCCTGAAGATGCGCGCCGTCCATGAAAAGTTCATGCGCGACACCAAGGACCTGGGCCAAATGCCGGAAAGCCAGCTGACAGAGCGGATGCGGCCCGGCGGCAAATGGCAGAAAACCGCCACCCCGGTGCTCACCCCAAAGGGCGGTGCCGTCGAGGCCACCTGCGCCACCCCGGGCTCCTCCATCGCCTACACCTTCGAGACGGGCGCAAAGCCCTACTGGCGGCTCTATACCGGGAAACCAGTCACCATCCAGACCCCCGGCACTCTCCGGTTCATCGCCGCCCGCTTAGGCTATCTCGATTCCGACGAAGCCCGGCCGTAGACCATTTCTTTAGAACTCGGAAGCCGTTGTCCCAGCGGTCCAGCCCCATGCGTCAGCTTGGGGCTTCCGGGGGGTCCAGACCGGCGACATGGGTAACAGAATAGCCCGGGGACATGGGTAACACTTTGGTGGCCCCGGGTGAGTGAAAAAGCCCCAAGCTCACGCATGGGGCTGAAAGCGCCTTCCGCGAAGCAAAGAGCTAGGCTGGCGACTTCTCGTCGCCTAGCGAACGGAGTCGCGCAGGACCTCGGTGAGGGCCTCACGGTTGATCGGCTTGGCCAAAAAGCCATTCATGCCAGCTTCGAAACAGGCTTGCCGGTCCTCGGGCATGGCATTGGCGGTTAAGGCAACGACGCGCAGCTTTTGGGCGAACTCCCGGATTTGGCGCGTCGCCTCCAGCCCGTCCATCTCCGGCATGCGGCAATCCATCAGCACCAGGCCATACTCGTTGTCTCGGGCCATGGTCACCGCTTCCCGGCCATTGTTGGCAATTTCCACCTGACATCCAAACTGCCGCAGCAGGCCGCTGGCTACTTTCTGGTTCACCAGGTTGTCTTCCGCCAGCAGCACCCGCAAGCCGTCAAACCGGCTGGCCACGGTGGTTTCGCGCGATACCGGGGCGGGCGCCGGGGCCGCGGCGGCGGGCAAACTGACCCTGAACCAGAACGTCGAACCGCCGCCGGTCTGCGATTCCACCCCAATCTGGCCGCCCATCCTCTCGATGATCTGTTTGGAGATGGCCAAGCCCAGCCCGGTGCCACCCCGGCGACGGGTCTGCTCATCGTCCACCTGGGCAAACCGGTGGAATAGCTTCCCCAGGGCCGCCGCGGGAATGCCGATCCCGGTATCACGAACCTGGACGTGACAGCGGGCCAGGTCTCTTTCTGGCGGGGCAAGCTCCAGCGTGACGGCGATGCTGCCGTGGTCGGTAAACTTGATCGCATTGCTGATCAGGTTCACCAGCACCTGCCGGAAGCGGATGGGATCACCCGACAGCCAAAGTTCCGCCGGGCCATGGATTACCCGGGTCATCTCCAAGCCCTTGGACTGCGCCGCCGGTCCCAAAAGATCCGCCACTTCGGCCAGGACTTGGGCGGGCGAGAAAGGCTGGCTGGCGAGCTGCAGCTGCCCAGCCTCGAT
>JAPKYX010000194.1 GCA_026394075.1 Acidobacteriota bacterium | reverse complement strand
TGGACTCTGGTGGCGTGGGCGCAGAATCCGCCTAAGCCGGAGCCGGATGACCCCGGCCCGCCGGTGTTAAAGCGTGGCGGCAATGCACCACGAAAAGCACCGCCGCCGGGTCCAGACATCAAGTCCATGAAGATCCCGCCACGGCCCGTGGATGACGAGGAGAACAAGGGCGCACCTTCAGCTCCCCCTCCAGCCGCCCGTGCCAGTGATACACCGGCTGAGGCGGAAGCAGTCACCAATGAACCGGAGAAAAAAGTCATTCACTTCCGCCCTTCCGGCGACGAACTGATCGACCGCATGCGCGAAGCATCTCTTGATTTCGACGAGGGGCTGCCCAACTTCATTTGCGATCAAGGGACCGTGCGGTATGAGAGCAAGACCGGCTCCGCCCCGGTGTGGAAAAAGCAGGACCGCATCGACGTGGAGCTGCTCTACATCGACCGCAAAGAGGAATACCGCAACGTCCGCATCAACGGCAAGGTCACCAAGAAGGACCCTGAACAGACCGGCCAGTGGTCGCGCGGGGATTTCGGCACAACGTTGATGGACATCATGAGCCCCGCCTCCAACGCCAAGTTCAAGAAGCGGCCCGAGCACGAGAAGATCGAGGGGCTGGACGCGGTGATCTACAACTACACCGTGGCCCAACCCAACTCCCATTGGCGCATCCAGTTTGATGGCGAAATGAAGCCCGCCTACAAGGGCAGTTTGTGGGTTGACCCGGTCTCCGCGCGCGTGCTCCGCATCGAGATGCAAGCGATGAACATCCCGGAGGGCTATGCCGTCGACACGGTGGAAGTGATGCTGGAATATGGCTGGGTCACCATTGGACAGCAGAAGTATCTGCTGCCCACCCGCAGCGACAATCTCAGCTGCCAGCGCGGCACGCCTTTCTGCGCCAAGAACGAGATCACCTTCAAGAACTACCGGCGCTTCTCGGCTGAATCCACCATCTCCGCCACCGATTCGTCGGTCAGCTTTGATGGCGAAGAGAAGCCCGGTGCCGATGGCAAGCCCGCCGCCCCGCCGGCCGGGGCCGCCAAGCCAAAGAAGAAAAAGTAGCCGCGCAGACCTAAAGCACCGCGCCACCTTCCAAGGGAAGTACACTTTCCAGATGGACGGTTTGTGGTCGGCCTTGCGCGGGCTCACTTCACATCACCCGATCTGGGAGCGAGATCGCAGCTATCTCGGCTTGCCCGCCCGGCCCCTGGTGATCGGCCATCGCGGCTGGGGCGGGCGGTATCCAGAAAACACTCTGCTGTCGCTGACCGAGGCCTCGCGGCTGGGTGTTGATGCGATTGAGATCGACGTGATGCCGACGCTGGATGGCGAGCTGGTGCTAAGCCACGAAGAGTTTCTTGATCACCAGACCGACGGCCGCGGCCGGGTGAGGGACCATTCGCTCCGCGAACTGCGCAAGCTGGATGCGGGCTACCGATTCACCCCCGATGGAGGGCAGACGTTCCCCTATCGGGGTGCTGGTCTGCGGATGGTGTCGCTGGAAGAGGCGATCACGGCTCTCCCGGATTCCGTCCTGTACCTCGATCTCAAGAGCGACGAGCCGCGATTTGTCCGGGCCGTGCTGCGCGTCATCCGGGAGTTCCGTTGCGAGCGGCGGGTGCTGCTTTGTTCGTTCTATCCGCGAGCGATCGCCCAAGTGCGGCGCCTGCGGCCCGACCTCGCCACTGCGGCCGACCCATCTGAGATCCAACGGCTTTTTGCCCTGTCGAAGCTGGGCATCGATTCACTGCTCGGCCGCCGGACCAGTTGCGCCTTGCACGTGCCGGAGCGCCGGCATGGGCTGCAGGTGTTGAACGACAAGCTGCTGCGAACCGCAAAATCAATCGGCCTGGGCGTGATCGCCTGGACCATCAACGAACCGGCGGACATAGAGCGGCTGCTCGACTTCGGTGTCGATGGCATGATGAGTGACCACCCGGACCGCGTGCTCGATGTCTTCTCACGCCGGGGACTGACGACCCTGGGCCTCTCAGACCCGGCCTAGAAGCTGCGTTTACTGGGGGCTTGTAAACCAAGAAGAATCGCTCCGAGCCGCGACCAGCGGGAGCGGGCTCTTCCAGCTGCGCACCGCTGCCCAGAAACCCAGTGAGTAAGTCCAGCCAGCCACTGCCGCGCCGCTCCCCGCACACGGCCAGATCTCTCGGCGGTGGCACGTCGGTTGGGGCAGCCCGCTCCTGCTGGTCGCGGCTCGGAATCGGCTACCTCCCGTTAGAGGTTGCCCTTCTTTGACTCTTCGGCCAGATGCTCACTGGCGCGCATGGAGAGCGCCAGAATTGTCATGGTCGGGTTCTGCGTACCAGCCGTGACGAAGCTGCTGCCGTCCACCACCAGCAGGTTCTTGATGTCGTGGCTTTGGTTCCACTTGTTCAGCACACTGGTCTTGGGGTTGTCGCCCATGCGGCAGGTGCCCACTTCGTGGATGCTGTAGCCGGGCGGGTAGAACTTGGGGTTCTTGTTGAGCACTTCCCAGCCCGCGCGCTGACAGACTTCGCCGATGGTATCGACGGCGTCCTTGGCCATGTTGTACTCGTTGTCCGTGTAGGTGCAGTTGATGTTCAGCACCGGTATACCCCAGGCATCGACCACCTTCTTGTCCAGGCTGACGAAGTTCTCAAAGCGCGGCAACGCTTCACCCATGCTGGTGCAGGAGAAGCCGGCGCCACGGGCGCTGGCCAGATCTTTTTCCAGCTCTTCACCCCAGGACCCGAACAGCTTCGCATCGGGCGTACCGCCGGTGGAAAAGTCCAGCGCATAGCCGCGCAGGAAGTTGTGCTTCTCGTCTTTCTTCAGGTTGCGGAACCGGGGAATGTAACCGGCGCCACCCACAAAGCCGCGCGGCGCTTTGCCGTTGCGGGCTTCCGGGATCACCGCCACCACGCTCGACCCCATGTAGAACTGGTCGCAGAGGTAATGGCCCAGCACGCCGCTGGAATTGGCGATTTTCGAATTCAACAGCAGGCGCGTGCTTTCGAGACACGACGCACCGACGACGACGGCCTTGGCCTTGGCATGCATCTCGCGACCGCTCGCGCGATCGACAAAGTGAACCCCCGTGGCCTTGCCGGTGGCCTTGTCCACCGTGATCTCGCGGGCAATGGCGTTGGGCACCAGCGTCAGATTGCCGGTGGCCAGGGCATCGGGTAGCAGCAGATTGTAGCTGCTGGCAAACGGCCCGCGGCCTAATGCCCGGCGCATTTTGGTGACCGGAATGCCCATCTCCTTCGCCTTGGCCGCGAAGCGCTTGGTGGCTTCACTGTCGGGCGATTCGTCAGGGATGAAGTTGCCATCGGGCAACTGGGCGAAGCCTTCCTTGCGGCCGGTGACGCGGAAGATCGGCTCTACGCGGTCGTAGAACGGGGCCAGATCGGCGTGGCTGATGGGCCAGTTGTCGCCGTAGCCGTCATGGTCCTTGGCCTTGAACTCGTAGTCGCTCAAACGGAACGACATGCGGGCCCAGAACAGGCTCTTGCCGCCCACCATGCGCACGCGGACCCAGTTGTAGGGCTTCTTTGGATCGTGCGTGTAAGGCACTTTCGCTTCGTCCACCCACTGGTTCGCGTTGAACTCGTTGGCCTGGAAGACATGGGGCAGCTTGCCCGGTTTGCCGAAGCCGCGATAGGGCAGTTCGTGCGCCGGCTTCAGCACGCGCTGCCGGTTGAAGTCCACCGCCGGGCCGGCATCCAGCATCAGACACTTTACGCCCAGCTTAGTGAGCGTGTAAGCGGCCATGCCGCCCGAAGCGCCGGAGCCGACAATCAGTACATCGTATTCTTGAGTCGCCATGTTGTCGTCTCCTGACTAGTCCAGCGGATACCAATAGAGTCCGGAGCCGCCAAAGCGGCCTCGCCCCCCGGTAGCCGGTGCGGCAGCGGCATACTCACGCGAATTCATCGTGGCCGTGCGCACGTCCTGCTTGGCGGCGCGCAGAAAGCGCTCCAGCGGATCAGTGGGCGGATCGTAGGCCCAGGGCCGCTTCAGCGGTGCCAATAGCTCCGTGATTTGCCCGGCTTCCAGTTGACTGAAGGTCTTCGAGAAGCGCTTGCGAGCCTGCGAGTTCAAGGTGTCCAGGCCGGTGCGATAAAGCTGCTGCCGCTCCGCGCCCGATTCGCCCAGCAGAAAGTCGAGAAACTCCGGGGCCTTGGCTTCAAGAGCGCCGGGGGCTTTGCCGATGGGCGGCAGCAGCGTGCTGCTCAGCTTTTCGAGCGCGGCGAACTGGTCCGCCGTAAAGAAGCGCCGCACGGTCTCCGCCACGGCATCAGGCGAGGTGATCTCCAGCTTGGGGATCTCCATCGGGGCACCGACGCCACCGGGGCCACCAAAGCCAGGCCCGCCCGGACCCTGCGGAGGAGCGCCAGGAGGGGTGGGGACCGCTGGCTGCTGGGCCAGTGCGGGAATGGCGGGGGCAGCGGCCAGACCCTGAACAAATCGCCGTCGTTTCATCATCGCTATTGTACGAACGCTGACCGGCAGCACAAGGTTACCGGGGCCAGTTTCGCAGCCGCCTACGGCCGCGGCTCGTCCAGCAGGCGTCGTACGGCCACACCGATCAACTTGGCCTGGGCCGTGAGATCCGCGAAGTCCATGCGCGACACTTCGTCGGTGACGTAGTGGTAGTCGGCGTAGGTCATGCAGCCGATGGCGGTGACGGCCGAGACGGGTGTGTCGCGGAAAACACTGGCGTCCACCCGGTTGCGGAAAGCCTCGCTGTAGCGTTCTGAGAGGAACAGTTTGGCTCCGAACTCCGTGGCCGACGCCTGAAAAGCGGCCGTCAACGGACTCTTCTCAAACCCGATCAACCCCACGCTGCCGCGTGCCGTGCCTTCCAGGCAATCCGGGCGGCCCAACATCTCCAGGTTGACGTTGGCGCGGATCTTGTCGAGCGGCACCGGCGGGTGGTCTTTGAAGTAGCGCGCTCCGAGAAAGCCCACCTCTTCGCCGGTGAATGCCGCCAGGATCAAGCTTCGTTTGCCGGGCTTCGCCTTCCACGCTTCCGCCAGTGCCAGCATGACGGCGATGGCGCTGATGTCGTCACTGGCACCGTTGAAGATCTTGTCGCCGGAGGTGTGATTGGAGAGGCCCAAATGATCGAAATGGCCGGAGAGCACCACGGCTTCGCCGCGTAGCGTGGGGTCGGTGCCTTCCAGCACGCCCACAACGTTGCGAATCGCCGCGGTGGAGCGGCGGCCGGCGGGCACATCCAGGCTCACCCGCCCTTCACGAATGCCTTTCAGCCGCGGGTCGCGTACACGGAGGATGGCGGGGCCGTCTGCCGGAGGGTCGGCGTAACGCTGGTAGCGCCGCCCGGTGGGGTCGAGATAAATGATCGCCGCGGGCTTCAGTTCAGCCATGCGCCGGGCAAAGGCAATGCGTGGAGCAAACGGGTCAAAGTCGGATTCCAGCATCACCACCTTGCCCGCTACATCGGCGGCCTTCAGTGCGGCCAGTTGATCGGGCGCGGGCCGGATGAGGGCCGCGTCCTTCAGGCGAAGCGCATTGCCGGGTACGAGAGAGACCTGGTCCGCCGGGATCTCCAGGCCATTCACCACCAGCCGGAAGCCCTGCCAATCCGCCTCCACCAGCTTGGTGGAGAAATCCTGGTAATAGCTGCCGCCATAGGGCTTCAGTCCGATCGCGCGCATCTGCGCGGCAATGTATTCCGCCGCAATGTCCAGGCCGCGGGACGGAACTGCCCGCCCTTCCAGCAGGTCGGAGGACAGAAACTCAGTGTGCGCCCGCAGGGCAGCGGGGTCTTGCCCGCGGAGGCTGGAGACCAGCGCGAGAGCGGTGAACAATGGCCGAATGTTGATTCGCATGACGGATGGCTGCCGACCATCATAGCGGGCAGCCAGCATCGCTCGCGATCAACGAAGGACCGGTTAGGCTTCCGTGGCGATCGGCTGGCCGTTCGCAGCGCCAGTGGCCTTGGGAGCCGCCTTCTTCTTGGCTGATGAGGCCTTGGCGGCGGCCGCTTTCTTCAACGTCTTGGCGGTCGATTTGGCCGCTTTGCCGGGTTTGGCGGTCTTCACCACGTAGCGTGATTTCGGGAACAGCTTTCCGATCCCGCGCTTCAGCTCCGCAAAGATCGCGTCCGGCGATTGGGTGGCGTCGATGGCGACAAAATCGTACTGCCGGGCCATGCGGTCCAGCACTTTGATCAGGCGGGCCTGATAGCGCACGAAGCTGTCGTACATGTCCGGGCCAAAGCGCATGTCCATGCCGCTTTCCCAGAAGTCGAACCGGCCGCGGCCCCGGACCACGCGTGGCACCAGATCCTGAACTTCAGCGCGCAGGTAGTAGACGGCGTGCGGCACCAGAGCAAAGCCGGCCAGCTTTTCCAGCCACACGCGATCTTCACCGCGAGCGATCGCTCGGGCCATCAGGCTGAAGATGTAGCGGTCAGTGAGCACGACGAAGCCGGCGCGCAAGGCCGGGAGAATTTCGTTCTCCAGGCGATCCGCAAAGTCGGTCGCGTAGAACAGCGTCATCGTCACCGGACCCAGCGTGTTGCCTTCCTTGGCCTTCTGGATGCCGTCACCCGCCAGGGCGGAGCGCGCCATGCCGGTGTCGAGCACGGCGTGGCCTTGCTGTTCCAGCCAGCTGCGCAGACGCGCCACTTGCGTGGAGCGGCCCACCGCATCAGGACCTTCAATGACGATCAGCTTGCCCTGCAGCTCACTCAAGTCCACGCCAAGCAGCGGCTCACTGTAAAAACTAAGCGGTGATTTCGGCGTCGTGGCCATGGGCTTCGCCTTTCTGCGCCGTGCGCAACAGATTCTTGCGCAGGCTGTCGCCGATCTCGTTCATCACGATCTGGCGCATCTGCTGCTGCTGAGCTTCGATGCTTTGGGTGGCGTCGATCACGTGGAAGCCCATCTCACTGGACATCTGGTCGTACTCTTCCAGGATCCGGCCCTGGAACATCCGGAAGCTCTCTTCGATGTTGCGGCTGAGCCCCAAGTCCATGCCGGCTTCGTAGTACTTCAGCGCGTCACGCCCGCCCAAAATGCGGCCCAGGGCGATGTCGAGCGGCACCTTGAAATAGAAGCGCAGGCTGGGTTGCACGGCAAAGCGATACAGGTTGCGGACCCACACGCGGCTGACACCCCGCACGACGTCGCGTGCGTAAGCGGTGTAGGCATAGCGGTCCGCACAAACGACGGCGCCAGCCTTCAGCAACGGGATGATGTAGCCTTCCAGGCGGTCGGCAAAGTCAGTCGCGTGAATCAGGCTGAAGCTGGTCGGCGTGAACATCTCCTTTTTCTTGCCGCGCTTGGTGGTTTCACGCACCAGCGGGGAGGAGTTCCATTCACTGAAAGCGACCGCAAACCCTTCGGAGCGGAGCCATTGGCTCAACAAAGAAAGCTGCGTCGATTTTCCGGAGCCATCAATACCTTCCACCACGATCAACTTGCCGCGATAACGGTTGGTTCGGAAATAGGACATGAAATTTAAGGCAGTTCCTTATTATACGGCGGTTCCTTATGATAGCTGTAATGCCCCAATACGCTGCTGTCGACCTTGGCAGCAACTCTGTCCGATTACTTGTGGCCGATGTGGTGCCGGGAGACCCGCAGCCGAAGATCGCCCGGCTAGCCGAAGACCGCCAGGTCACCCGCCTGGGGGCGAGTGTTTTCCACGATGGCCGCGTAAGCCCGGAAGCAATGGCCGAAGTCTGCCAAGTGCTGGAGCGAATGCGCGCCACCTGGCAGCGGTTCGACGTCATCGGCATCCGGGCGGTGGCCACCAGCGCCACCCGGGATGCCAGCAATCAAGCCGAATTTATTGAGCGGGCCTCCGCCGCCATCGGTGCCCCCATTGAGATCATCTCCGGCCAGGAAGAGGCCCGGTTGATCCATCTGGGTGTGGAATGCGTTTGGCCGCACCCGGAGGAGCGGGTCCTGATGATTGACGTGGGCGGAGGCAGCGCCGAGTTGATCGTGGCGGAGTTTGGACGGCTGACCGCGGCCTGGTCACGGCCGCTGGGTGCGGTGCGGCTGCAGGAGGCATTTCTACACTCCGACCCACCGACGAAGGTCGAATTGCACCGGCTGCGCGAGTTTATCGAAGAGAAGCTGGCCGTCGCCATGCCGCGCTTGAAGGGCCGCCAGTTCAATCGCGTGGTGGCCACGTCCGCGTCGGCCTCCGCACTGCTCAGCTCAGTACACCGGATCGCGCGTGCCAAGCGCGACCAGGCCGACCGACTGCGCGCCACCACCGCCCAAGTGCGGCGGGTCTTCAAGGACATCACGCAGAAGACCCTGGAAGAGCGGCGCAAGGTGACCGGCATTGGCCCCCGCCGCGCCGAGATCATTGTGCCGGGCGTCGCCGTGTTTCTGACGATCCTGGAACTGCTGAACCTGCCGGCCATCCACTATTGCGCCGCCGGGTTGCGCGATGGCTTGGTGGCCGATCTGGCGCAGCGCCGCGTGGGGCGTGAGATGGCCCGGATGACCCGGGAACAGCGGGCCGTGGTGGAGACACTGGGGCGCCGTTTTGGAGCCGACCTGCGCCATGCGCGCAAGCTGGCTGAGTTCGGGCGCGGCCTGTTCGCTTCGCTTGAGCCGCTGCACCGGTTACCGCCCTATTACGGCAAGCTGCTGGAGGCCGCCTGTTATCTCTATGACATCGGCCACTACATCTCCGACATCAGCCATCACAAGCATTCGCAGTACATCATTGCGAACGCTGACCTGGCAGGCTTCACCGATTCCGAACGCCAGTTGATCGGGCAGTTGTGCCGGTATCACCGCAAGGCGATGCCGAACCAGCGTCATAGCGAGTTTCAGTCATTGGGCCTGGACAACCGGCGGGCGCTGCTGCTGCTGATCCCGCTGTTGCGATTGGTGGATGGTCTGGACCGCAGCCGGGAACAGCGGGTGGAATCCGTCACCTGTGATCTATCCGGCCCCGATGTCCTGTTGCGTCTGCGTTCCAACATGGACACCGACCTGGAGCAGTGGGCCGTGGAGCGCGTCGCCGAGCCGTTCCGGCAGGTCTATCAACGGGGTTTGGCCGTCACCGTCTCCAAGGAGAGCCTGTAGGCCATGGCGAAACCGCGTTCTGCTGGCCCCCGGCGCCGCACCGGGGTTGCGCCGGAGGTGGCCAGCGATACGGCACCGCCGTCACCCGCCGCGGCACCCCAGGTGGCTGCACCGATGAGGAAGCCCTACACGCAGATCCCGGTGACACGGTTTGCCCACCGGCAAATGGAGGACCGCCTGCAGCGGGTGGTGGACCAAGTGGCGGAGACGCTGCGTTCTCCCGATGAAGAAGCTGTCCACCAGGTTCGGGTGGCCACACGGCGCTTCCGGGCGGCGCTTGATGTCTTCCGGGCCTACTTCCCCCGGAACGAGCGCGCCCGAATCAAGCAAGAGATCCGCGAGTTGTTTGCGCTGGCCGGAGAGGTGCGCAACCGGGACATCGCCTCCGGTTTGCTGGCGGAGGGCGCGCCGGAAACGGCCGCCTATCTGCAGCAGGAACGAATGCAGTGGTCGATGCGGCTCACCGAACATCTGCGAGGTTGGGTCTTACGAGATTTTTCCGCCCAATGGCGAGCAGCCCTGGGATCGGCCCCGCCTGATAAAAAGTTGAAAGGCCGCCTGCCACCGGGCGCGCTGCTGCCGGAGGCCGCCGTCCGCTGGTTGCCACGCCTAGCCCGCCGATTTTTCCGCACCGGACGCGAGGCCTTTGCCACGGGTGACGCCGAGCACTTGCACGAATTCCGGATCGCCGCCAAGCGCTTCCGCTATGGGCTGGAGTTTTTTGCGCCGCTCTATGGACCGCGCTTTACGGAAAGCCTGCGGCGGTTGAAGAAGCTCCAGGACTCGTTGGGCCGCCTGAACGATCTGGTCACCGCTCGCGCGCTGGTGCCGGTACCTGAAATCACGACGCTATTGGCTGCCCGGGAAGCTCCGGTGCGGGTGGCGCTGACCAGTTGCTGGACGGAGGATTTCAGCGCCGGGGCGGACTCCGCGCTGTGGGTCCACTACTTGCGGCACTACGCCGGCCGAACGAAAGCCGCTCAGTCCAGCCGGCCCCCGAAACAGCCCCGGATTGCCATTCCCGACTTGATCGCACCCCCCAAAGTGGCAAAACGGCGAGCGTGATAGTACACTAATGAATGATCTTGCCTCGCTGGGAGATCGTCTAACGGTAAGACTGCGGCCTCTGGAGCCGCGTATCGGGGTTCGAATCCCTGTCTCCCAGCCATTTCCTTCCCCAACGCCACCATGCTGGCATTTCTCTCCACCTGATTGATTCCTCTGGCCGCTGATTCGGGCTAGAAGCTTACCCGGGCACCTAGTTGAATGGCCCGTGATGGCCGCGCGCTGCACTCGTGATCTGCCAGACGGCGGATCCTTCCGGCGGCTAACATGGAAGCCAGGATGAATCGGGGAGAAGCGTATCCGTCCGGCCGCGCAAAGCGAACGGATGGTCTGACCCGGCGCCAATGTGCTGCGGCGCTACTGGCGGTCGGCGGTGTTTGGGAGCAGCAGAGCAGCGGTCCGCGGCTGCTGATGAGTGCGGAAGATCTGGCCCGGGCCAAGCAATTGGCGGCGGATTTCAGTTGGGCGCGCGCGGCTCTGGATGCGACTTTGAACGCGGCGCTTAGTTGGCCGCAGGCGCACCTGACACGCTACGGGCTGAAGGAGTTGGAGTTGCCTCCGGAAGGCGGCCAATGGTCGCTTTGGGATGTCTGCCCGGTGCACGGGGTCAGCCTCCGCTACTCGCCACCCGATATCAAGACATGTCCGGTTGATGGGCGGCGCTATTCCGGCTGGCCGTTCGACCAAGTGACGTTTGGCCGCCGCCATAATGATTTGGCGGGGGCGGCACGAGACCTGGCGCTAGCGTGGCAATGGACCGGCGAAGCCGCTTTCGCCGAACAGGCGGCCTGGATCCTCAAGCAGTATGCCGCCCGGTACAACACCTACGTCCTCCACGACAAGGACAATCGCAACACCCGCGGTGGCGCTCGCGCGCATGCGCAGACGCTCGATGAAGCGGTGTGGGCGATACCGCTGGTTTGGGCCTACGATCTGCTGAGCGGGAGCGGTGCGTTGGAAGCGGCGGACCGGCTGCGGATCGAGTCCGAGCTGCTCCGCCCGCTGGTCCAGACCATCCAGCGCAATGATGCCGGAGAAAGTAACTGGCAGAGCTGGCACAATGCGGCCATCGGCGCGGTGGGTTTTGCTCTGGCGGATTCGCGGCTGATCGCGGAGGCCCTTGACGGCAAAAGCGGGTTCCGGTTCCAGATGAGCAAGTCGGTGACCCCGGATGGCTTCTGGTATGAAGGCGCCTGGGGCTATCACTTTTATGCGCTGGACCCCTTGCTGCAGTTGGCGTTGATGGCGCGGCAGGCGGGTATGGATCTGTTTGCCGAAGCTTCCTTGCGCGGCATGTTTACCGGGCCGCTCAGTATGGCTTTCCCGAACGGAGCGCTGCCGGCATTCAACGATTCGGGCGAGATATCGCTCTACAGCCAGGACCGCCTGTATGAAGTGGCGGCCGCGACTTACGGCGAGGAGCGGCTGGCGGCTCCACTGGGAACCCGCACGCGTGGGCTCTGGGCGCTGCTGTGGGGGCTATCGGAGTTGCCGAAAGTTCGACTGGAGGGTCTGCCGAGCTTGGTCTTGGCCGATTCCGGCTACGCGGTGCTGCGCGCCCCGGGGTCGGCCGAAGGCCATACGGTGATCGTGAAGTTCGGTCCGCATGGGGGCTGGCACGGCCATTACGATAAGCCATCCTTTGTCAGTTGGTACAACGGCGCGACGATGGCCGTGGACCCGGGAACGCAATCCTATGCCGCCCCCACGCACGATACCTGGGACAAGGTGACGGTGGCTCACAATACGGTGGTGGTGGATGAGACCACGCAGGGCGAGGCTACCGGGGAACTGCTATGGAGTGAGTTGGAGCATCCGGTCTACCGCGCGGTGAAGGTCAGCGCCGGACCGGCCTACCGGGCGGCGCGCCTGGAGCGCACGATGGTGGTGACGGCGGGCTATGCGCTGGATGTTTTTGAAGTGCAGGCGACCGATGGGCAGGACCATACGTTTGATTGGATTTATCACAACGACGGCCGCCTGCTTACCGAATTGCCATTGCAATCCTGGCGCGGCTTTGGGTCGCGCAACGGCTATCAACACCTCACCGCCACCCGGGCCACCGCCACCGATGAGGCCTGGCAGGTGCGTTTTGACTGGGCTCCGGTTGAGGTGGCTACCTACGGCGCGGTCTTCAACTCCAATGCGAACGTGACGGGCGTCTTTCAGACCGCGCGAGGCGAGGCCGCTTCGGGCCAGTTTGCCGGGCGCGCCAGCTATACGTTTCGCGGGACGGGCTACATCCTCTATTCGACGCCGGTGATCACTGGTCAACCCGTGGGCGTGCCGGTGCGGAAACTGTCGCTGATGATCCGCGGCGACGGTTCCAAGCATCGGCTGGCGGTGCGGCTGAACGATTCGACCGATGAGCGCTTCGTTTACCAGCTGGGCCCCGTCGATTGGGTCGGTTGGAAGCGGATTGAAGCGGAGAATCCCGAAAGCTGGCAGCATTACCTCGGCAACGCGGACGGAGTGTTTGACGGCCCGCCGCGGACCGTCTCGTTGGAACTCACGTTTGTGGGCGGCGGACCGGCCACCGGGGCGATTGGCGTGGATGACATTGAACTGGAGTACGCCGATGGATCGCGCCAGATGGTGAACAACTTTGAAACACCGCTGCGCAATTTGCGGGTCTGGATGCTGGCCGCACCAGAGACCACAGTGGTGACCGGGGACGGCTTAGGACCGGACCTGCAGAAGCCAGTGCCGTTTGTGCTGGCGCGCCGCAAGGGCCGCTCGGCCGTGTTTGCGGCCTTGCTTGAACCCTACCAGAATGCCGCGCCGGTCAAGAGCTTTAGCCGCGATGCGGCCGGGACCTTCCGGATTGAAACCGCCGATTGGTCAGACACGTTCCGGCTAACGGAGCAAGGCGTGGCCGATTTTACCCGCCAGTCGTGACGTCGGCCCGAGTGGGCATCACGGGCAAGATACGATGTTGAGCAATGTCTGCTCTTTCGCGCCGCTCTTTTCTCGCCTCTGCCGCCGCGCCGCTGGTGGCCACGGCAGCTCCGGCGAAGCCCAATATTGTCTACATCCTTTGTGACGACCTGGGCTATGGCGACTTGCGTTGCTACAACCCGGAATCAAAGATCCCCACGCCCAATGTTGACCGGTTTGCCGCGCAGGGCGTGCGGTTCACCGACGCGCATTCGCCTTCGTCGGTCTGCACGCCCACCCGCTACGGCATCATGACCGGCCGCTACTGCTGGCGGTCCCGGTTGAAGAAAGGCGTGCTGGACGGCAAGTCACCCAGCTTGATTGAGCCCGGGCGCATGACCGTGGCTTCGATGCTTAAGGCGCAAGGCTACCGCACGGCCGGGGTGGGGAAGTGGCATCTCGGGTTGGGTACCGACGCCGAAACCAACTACAACCAGCCGCTGAAGCCCTCACCGCTCGACTTTGGGTTTGACTCCTACTTTGGCATCCCTGCGTCGCTGGACATGGAGCCGTATCTCTACTTCGAGAACAACCGCGCCGTCGAGACGCCCACCGGGCAAGTGGCCGGCATCCGCGAGAAGCGCGGCATCTATTGGCGCGAAGGCCGCATGGCCCCCAGCTTCAAGCATGCCGACGTGTTGCCAACCCTGACGCGCAAAGCGGTCGAGTTCATCCGCCAACCCGCGCCGCAGCCATTCTTTCTCTACCTGCCGCTGACGGGGCCGCACACGCCGTGGCTGCCATCGGAGAAGTTCAAAGGCCGCTCCGGTGCCGGACCCTACGGCGACTTCGCGGCCATGGTGGATGATGCGATCGGGCAAGTGCTGGGGGCGCTGGACGACAAGAAGCTGGCCAGCAATACGCTGGTGGTGGTCACCAGCGACAACGGTGCGCACTGGTTGCCCGACGAGATTGCCGAATGGGGCCACCGCTCCAACGGCGCGCTGCGCGGGCAGAAGGCGGATGTCTATGACGGCGGCCATCGTATCCCGTTCATGGCCCGCTGGCCGGGGCGGATTGCGCCAGGCACGACGTCCAACGCCTTGACCTGCTTGACCGACTTTATAGCGACAGCGGCCGAGATCACTGGCGCTGCCTTGCCGGCCACAGCTGGCGAAGATAGCTTCTCGATGCTACCGGCGATGGAAGGAAAGGCGGGAGGCCGGACGGCGATCGTCCACCATTCAGCGAACGGCCATTTCGTCATTCGGGATGGCGATTGGAAACTGCACCTGGGCCTTGGCTCCGGTGGCTTTACACCACCGGTGGAGGTGACACCAACACCCGGCGACGCCCCCGGCGAGCTGTTCAACCTGAAGGATGACCCCGCTGAGCAGCGCAATCTCTACGCCGCCCAGCCTGCCGTGGTGGCGCGGCTGACGGCCCTGCTCGCACGCTATCAGGCCGATGGACGCAGCCGCCTGGCCTAAGCTCGAAATAGAGCTACTTGGCGCTGCGCCACAACTCCAGATAGGCCGCCACAAAAACCCAGCCCGCTCCCCACAGAATCAAGGCCGCTCCCGGAAGTACGAGTTCCGGGGTGGGGCCGTAAAGGCTGCGGGCCCATGAGAGGGCCAAGCCATCGGTCAGCGTCGCCGCGGCACTGCCCACTGCCACCGCCGCCAGTACCTGCGCGGGCCGCAAGCCCGCCGCCGCCTTCACCAGCCACACCGTGACCCAACCGGACGGGATGGTCAACACATACGTGATCCACAGGGAGCTCTGATCCAGCCAGCCCAGCCGTCCACCCCACAACACCAACTGAGTGCCGGCGAACCAGAGCGCCAGGCCCACCACAGCCGAGATGACGGCCTGAGACAGGCTCAATTGTTGGCCGGCCGTGATGGCAGGTGCAGCCGGTGGCATGGCCGAGCGTTGGGTGGCGGAATTCATGGTAACCTCCAGAATGATCGATGATATGTAGCAGTCGCTACATAAAAGTTGTAGCACTCGCTACGCCAAATGGCAAGAGAAAATACTGAAGGGGAGATCCATGTGATGAAGGGGCGTGACGCCCGGCGGCAGGCGTTGGTGGAGCAAATGGCCGATCACGTGTTAAGCGTGGGCTTGCCCGGAGCCAGTCTGCGCCCGCTGGCGGCTGCCTGCGGCACCAGTGACCGGATGCTGCTCTACTACTTCGCCGACAAGAATGAGCTGCTGTCGGCCACCCTGGGCGCGGTCGCGGCGCGGTTGACGCAACTGCTGGATGCTGCCCTGCCCGGAGTGGCCCCGTATGCCGTCTTGCTGCCCCGGATCTGCCGGTTGATGGCGGCGGCGCCAATGAAGCCCTATCTGCAACTCTGGCTGGAACTGGCCGCGCTCGCCTCCCGGCAGCAGGAGCCTTATCTGACGATCGCCGGCCAACTGGGTGATGGCTTTCTGGCCTGGACCGCCGCCCGCCTGGAGGTCTCGCGCGAAGCCGACCGCCTGCCCACCGCGTCGTTACTGCTGGCAACGGTGGAAGGCACGGTGGTGCTGCGGGCCATTGGCCGGGAAACCATGGTGGCGGCAGCCCTGGGCCAACTGCCGGATGAAGAGCCTAACCCCGCACGGCCTCGGCGCCCTCGTAAATCTCGCTGATGGGTAGTTCCGCCGGGACCGTTTGCAGCTTCAACACGGCCTCACGTGCCCGGATCGTTTCCGCTGTCCAGGAGCCATGCTCGTCGCGCCAACCGTGTTCGATCTCGACCGGGTTGGGGTCAATCAGCAGATACTCCATTAGCGTCTCGCACGCCTTGTAGAGCCGCAACTTCTCGCCCCTGTCATGCCGCTCGGTTGAGGGTGAGAGAACTTCCACCACCAATCGTGGATTGATGACGGTGTCGCGTTTTTCGTCCACGTACTCAGGCTCGCCACAAATCACAAAAGCGTCGGGGTAAGTAATCAGGCCGTCCCACCGGACCGAAACGCGAAGATCGCTATTGAAGACCTGACAGCCCGAGCCACGCAGCCGGCTTCCAAGTATCGCCATCGTGTTGGTGGCGACCAATGAATGACAGGCGTTGCCGCTGCCTCTCAGGATCATCTGACCCCAGAGATACTCGTGCTTGTGTATGCTCTCCCGCTCCAACTCCAGATATCGCTCAGGCGTAATGAAGTGGGCCGGTAGGCTCATACCTAGACGTTACCGCGCTTCATCTCCGCCGCCAAGTAGTCCGACGCCCTCCAGGCCAGCGCGAGAATCGTTAGCGTGGGGTTCTTCTCGCTGGCGGTCGTGAACGACGAGCCGTCCATCACGAATACGTTCTTCACGTCATGCATCTGGTTGAACTTGTTCAACGCGGAGCGCTTCGGGTCGTCACCCATGCGGCAGGTGCCGTGCTCGTGAATGGCTGAGCCGTAGCTATCGATCGCCCCCCGCGTGAACGGCAGCATCTCCGCCTTCGCCGCATGGAAGACCGATTCCGCCATCGCGTACATCTCTTTCAGCATCCGCTGTTCATTCTCGCCTGTGCGGTATTCCAGCTTCGCAATCGGCACACCATACTGATCGTTCGGCGTGCCATCGACGCGAACGCGGTTGTGGCGGTACGGCAGCACTTCGCCATACGGGTGCATGGCCATCAGGGCGGGGAAGCGGTCCTTGACGCGCTTCTTGAAGTCCGCTCCGTAGCCCGGCATTTGCTTGGCCCAGAACAGACCCGGCTGCGCGCCCGTGTTCCAGAACTGTGACCCGAAGCCCCGCAGGTAATCACGCTTGGCCCCGCGGTGGTTGTAGCGCGGCAGGTAGATGTGTTCGCCGCCGATGCCGTCATCGTTCTGTGCCTTGGTGCCGATCAACTCCGGCGCAAAGCCGTACATGTGGAAGCGCACTTGCTCGGTCAAGTAGTGGCCGATCACATCGCTCGAGTTGCCGATGCCGTTGGGGTAGCGCGCGGATTTCGAGTTCAGCAGGATGCGTGTTGAATCAATGCAACTGGCGGCGACGATCACGCGCTTGGCATAGACGCGGCGCTCCTCGCGGGTAGTGCGATCAAAGTACTGGACGCCATTGGCCAGCCCATCATCACCCACCAGCACCCGCGCCACCACCGCGTTGTCGAGCACTTTCAGGCGGCCCGTCTTGAACGCCGGTTCCAGCAGGTAGTCAGACGAATTAAAGAACGCTCCGATGTCGCAACCCTTGCCACAGGCGCCGCAGAAGTGGCACTTGGGGCGGCCGTTGTGTTCCTTGGTCAACACGGCCCGCCGTCCGGCGACTAAGCTGATACCCACCTGCTTGGCCGCGCGCATGATCATCCGCTCACCGCAGCGCGGGGCGGGCGCGGGCAAGTGGAATTTGGAACCGGGAAGCGAATCCTGATCGTCATCGCCACCACAGACGCCAATCAACTGCTCGACGCGGTCGTAGTACGGAGCAATGTCCTTGTAGCGGATGGGCCACGGAATCTCCCAACCATCCTTTGCCGGACCTTCAAAATCGACATCGGAGTAGCGCAGCGAGACGCGGCCCCAGACGTTGGTCTTGCCACCGCGGCCCCAGACGCGGACCAGCTCAAAGGGGTTCTTCTCGTCGGTCAGGTAGGGCTGCTCTTTGGTGTCGACGTAGAACTGCGGCGGCTTCTGGCCCAGCGCCGCCTTCTCACGAGCCTCCCAGGGCTTCACATGGCTCCAGAACTGGGTGCGCCGGAAGCGAGTCCCGGCATCGAGCATCAGCACATTGACGCCCTGCCGCGTCAGGTTCCAGGCGGCCATGCCGCCCGCCGCGCCGCTGCCGACAACGATTACTTCGTGGACCTCGGTGCTCCGCTGGACGTTGGGCGCGGCCTGGTTAGCGGTGTTCATCATGCGTGCACCCCTTCCATTCCGGCAGATAGGTGTTGGCGTTCCAGCCGAGTTCCTGCCGCAGGCCTTCGCGTGTAGCGTAGTACACGTCGATCGTTGAATCCTTCAGCAGCTTGAAATCCGGCGTGTCCACTGCGGCCTTTACGGCAGCTTCTGGGTCGCCTGACATCCGGCCCAACAACTCTCGCCACCGCGCGCCCAGCGCCGCATTGGCACCGCACCGCTCATCGAGGATCACGTGCACCTGCGCGTCAGCGGCACCGGGCGTGTCGGTGCGCGGGAGGATGACGTCCACCAGCTTGGCCAAGTGCGCCAGCTCGGCTTCCGTGAAGAACTTGGGCGGCGCGGCCTGGGCGGGCAGTGCCGCGGCTCCCGCCAGGATCACCAGCGCATCGCGGCGTGTGGTCAGGAATGCGTCACTCATTCGACACCTCCCAGGATGCAAATGTCCTTCAACTGGCGGTAGTCCTCGGCATAGTCAAGGCCGTAGCCCACCACGAACTCATCGGCGATCTCAAAGCCCCGGTAGTCCACCTTCACCGGGCGCATGCGGCGCGACGGCTTGTCGAGCAGCGCCGCGATGCGGATGGTCCGCGGCCGCCGCTGGCTCAGCACATGCATCAGGTAGGTCAGGGTGACGCCGGTGTCGACAATGTCCTCGATCACCAGCACGTTGCCGCCTTCGATCGACATGTCCAGATCCTTGTTCAGCCGCACTTCGCCGGAGCTGGTTTTCTCTTTGCCGTAGCTCGACACCGAGATGAAGTCCATCTTCACCGGACGGTCAATCGCGCGAACTAGGTCCGCCATAAAGATGAAGGAGCCCTTCAGGATGCACACCAGGTGCAGCGGCCCTTCCGGGTAGTCGCGCACAATCTGCGCGCCCAATTCGGCCACGCGCTTCTGAATCTCTTCCGCTGAAATCAGGACATTGAGGGTAGTCGCCATCGGTACGGCTATTGTACGATGCACGGCCCGCTAAACCGGCTAGCGGAGGTACTAAGGTGCGCCAGCCACCGACGAGAAGCGCGGCAGACGCAGGCTGGGTGGGCCGATATGGATGTGCGGTGAGGTGGCCTGTCCGCGGACAAAGCTGCGGAAGGCGAAATAGGGGATGCGGTTCAGCTCCAAGAAGCGCCGCAGCCACAAGCCTTCCGACGTGTCCGGAGCCAGGGCGACGTCAACGCGGTCCCGGTGGTCAAATCCCAGGCTGCGGTGCAACTCCGTCATGCCCATGGCGCTGATCGGGAGTTCACGCTCAAACTTGCGCTTGTAGGCATCCTCGATGCCGCGCAGCATGGCGATGCGGAAGATGCCGCTGCCTTCGAATTTCTCGGCTGCTCGCCACTGCGGAGTGGCCGCGCGGTCATCGGCCGCACGAGCCGCCGCTTCCTGCTCCGACTCCACCATGTCCAGCAGTTCCTTGAACGTCCGCGCCCGCGATTCGGCCAGTTCCAGCGTTCGGCGCCGGATGTCGAGTTCGTCCAGCACCGGAGCCAGCTCCGTGCGCGCCATCACGCCATCCGCCACCAGCTTCTCGATCGTCTCCAGTTTCGGCTGGATCCGTTCCAACCGCCGCCGCGCCGCCGCCACCATTTCCGAGGTCTGGCCGTCGGTCAGATCCTGCACGGAAAGATGCCCGAACAAGGTGCGCTTCAGCACCGCCTCGTCTTCCGCATCAGCCAGGGATGCCTTCGCCTGATCCAGGCGCGCCTTGGCCACCGCGCCTTCGCGCACCAGTTCTTCCAGGCGTGAGATGTCCATCCGCGCCTTGTCGAGGTCGGCCATCGAGGGGGCGGGTGGGGCTTGAGCCAGGAGCGGAGCCGCGAAAAAGAATGCGGCCAGGAACCAACGCATTCCTTAATTGTAGTATTCTTCGGGTATCGAGACTGTTATTCCTACCTGGCTCGCGGCCGTTCGGGCTGCTGAATCGAAAAAGGCCCTCGACATTCGCGTATTGGATTTACGCGAGGTCACCTCTTTCGCCGACTACTTCGTGATTTGCTCCGGCAGCAACACGCGCCAAAACCAGGCCATTGCTGATGGCATTGAGAAAGATCTGGCCGAGATTGGCGAGCGCGCCAACTCCAGCGAAGGCTACCAGACGGCGGAATGGGTGCTGCTGGACTACGGCGACATCGTGATCCATGTCATGTCGGCGGAAGCCCGGGCGTTCTATGACCTGGAGCGGTTGTGGCGCATGGCCAAAGTGGTGGAGATCCCACCCGATCCGGAAGCCGGATCTGTCAATTAGCCCGCACCGCGAATGACGTTTGGTTGGTTTTGAGGTTTTAGCCCCATGCGTCAGCTTGGGCCTTCTTCCTGTGCGCGAAAAAGCCCCAAGCTGACGCATGGGGCTGGTCGAACAATTAAGCCGAAGCGACCTCGCCGCCCAGCGCGATGAAGTTTGCGAGCATCGCTTCCGCCGCGGCGGAATTCAGTTCCTTCACCGCGTTCGACAGCATCGTCACCGGCTTGCCGGTCTTCAGCAAACCGAACAACGCATTCTGGACGCAGATCTCGGTCACCACGCCGTAGACGACGTAGCGGTCCGCCGCCAGCTGCGCCAGCACCTCGGCCAGATGCGGGTTGGTGAAGCAATCCACGGTCACTTTCTCGACGATGATGTGCCCGGCTTGGCGCACATCGGGGCAGGGCGCCGTCAGGCTGACCGTCAACGCGCCAGCAGCGATCGGCGTCGCTTTGCGCTGGCCCAGACAGCCGGTGACGCAGTGCGGCGGCCAACTCAAGAACTCCACGTCATTCTCCCGATGCGCGTCCATGGTGGAGATCAGGGGCATGCCGCTGGCCAAGGCGTGGGCGTTCAGCCGGGCAATGGTGGGCACCAGTTTCTCCGCCCCCGGCACGTAGAGCGCACCGGCGGGCAGCATGAAATCAATCTGGGTATCGACGTCGAAAAAGACGGTGCGCATGTTCGCTCAGGAGCCGCTATTGGCCCAGTGCTTCCAGACTATCGCTCAACCGCGTCCATTGGGGTTGGGGCAGCGGGAAACGGTCCAGGCGGCGCATGGGAATGTCGCCCAACCGCTCGCCATTCATCATCACCGGCTGCAGCAGCGCCTGACACTCACCGGGCAGCGGCTTGCACTCATCGGCGCGGGCGATCACGTCCAGGCCATCGTAGCGGAATACTTGCTTGGCGCCGGGAACGGTCTGCTTTTCGGGGCTGTGCTTGGCGACATCGCGACGCTGCCCGCCGGTTGAGATCTCCACCAGCTTGTAGACCATACCCAGTGACGGCGCGTCCGACGAGGTGGCCAGCGCCGTGCCCACGCCAAACGAATCAATCGGAGCCCCGGCCGCCACCACGGCCCGGATCTTGGCCTCATCCAGTTCATTGGTGGCCATGATTTTGGCGTCCGTCAGTCCGGCCTGATCGAGAATCTGCCGGCCCTCGCGCGAGAGCGTCACCAGGTCGCCGGAATCCAGGCGCACGCCCCACAAGGGCCGCCCCAGCGCCGCGGCCTGCCGCGCCCCAGCCAATGTGTCGTGCGTATCGATCAGGTAGACGCACCGCTCACCCAGCAGTTGCTGCAGACGCGCGAACGCCTCACGCTCATCGGCGAAAGAAAGTACCCAGGAATGGGCCGCCGTGCCAAACACCGGGATGCCGAACTGGAATCCGGCCAGCGTGTTGCTGGTTCCGATGCAGCCGCCAATGTAGGCCGCGCGTGCGGCATAGAGCCCCGCTTGTGGCGAATGCGCGCGCCGCGTGCCGAACTCCACCACGCTGCGGCCGTCCGCTGCTTCCACAATGCGCGCGGCAGCAGAGGCGATCATGGTCTGAAAGCCGATGGTGGCCAGCAGAAATGTTTCCACCAACTGCGCCTCGATCAACGGAGCGCGCACGGACACCAGCGGCTCATTGGCGTAGGCCAGCGTGCCTTCGGGCATGGCAAACACCGCACCCGTGAACCGGAAATCGCGCAGGTAGGCCCAGAACTCTTCGCGGACTTTTGCAAACTGGGGCAGGGAACGGAGCCAGGAAATCTCCTCCGCCCGAAAGCGCAGGCCCTCCAGATACTCCACCGCCTGCTGCAACCCGGCCACCACCAGATGTTGCCGGACGGACGGCAGGCGTCGCGCGAACAGTTCGAAGGTGGCGTGATCGTGCTGCTTGCCGGCCTCGAAATAGCCCGCCGCCATCGTCAACTGGTAGAAGTCCGTCAGCAGCGCGTTCAAGCAAATCCTACTTTTTGGCCGGAGCCGCTGAAGCTTCCTTCAGTTCCTTCACGGCCCGCTCGATCTCCTGGACATTCTTGCCATCCAGTTCGTACAGCGACGGTTCCCCATCACGCTTGGCGATGAAGCGTCCGTCCACATTGGCGATCTGCACTTTCTCGCCTTGCTTGGACGTCACGGTGATCTCCATTGACGCCGTCGTGAAGCCGGTGGTCATGAAGGTAATGGCGGCCAAGTCCCGCAGCTTGTCGATCAGCGTCTGCACCTGCGCGGAGTCCATCTTCTTGCCGCCCCGCGTCCACTCCTCGCCGGACTTGGCGAGCACAGTGGCCGTGTCTCCCAGGCGGAACTCCACCTTTGATGGATCGCTGAAACCGAAGTCGAACAGCTTCTTGTTGCGCAACTCATCAAGCGGCTTGTCCAGGCCCTCGCCCAGCTCCTTGGCCACCTTCCAGATGCCTTCAACCGCACTGGACTTAGCCCAGAAGTCGTCCTTGTTCTTGCGGACCTCCAGCGTCTGCGTGCCACCGGCGTCGGTCACCTTGGCGGTGGCCACGACGGTGCCCGCGGCGAACTGCGCCCCGGCTTTCTTGATCTCGTCCTCCGGCAGCGCCAAGTCCATCTTGGCGTCCTTCAACTTGCGGACGATCTCTTCCACCTGCAAGTTGTCGGCGCGGTAGGGGCCCGGTTTCAGGATCTGCCACTCACCGGCGGTGTTCTTGCCGAACTCCGTCGAGGCCTTGGCCGTCGCCAGTTCCACGCGGGTCACCTTTTGCTGATCAAACGTCAGCAGACGCTTGTCGCGCAAGTCGTTGGGCGATTTGTCGATGGCGGCGCGGTTGTAGTTGAAGATGGTGAAGACGCGCGGGTCGCCTTCCAGCTTGGCGTAAAAGCCGCCGCCGGACACCGTTTCATCGCCTACCAGGAGGCTCCGGGTTCTTGTGTCCTTGGTGGTAATTGACACCTTCAGCGAGGGCGCGGCCAAACCGAACTGTGCCACGTCCGACGCCTTTTCCTCCACCAGCGATTCGGCGGAGAAGGTCGCCAGCGTGGTCACCAGTGCCGTCGCGGCATCCGCGTCCACCGGCAGCGCCTGCGGTGCCAGCATCTTCCACTTGCCATCGGTGCCGCGTTCCAGCACCAGAGCCTCGCCGCCCCGTTTGGTGATCTCCAGCTTCTTGAACTGGTCATCCGCCAACTCGATCAGCTTGGGCGCGGAATCGGCCGGAGGTTTGCCGGCCTTTTCCTTCTCCAGCTTCTCGGAGTACCAGATGCCACCGCCCAGCGCGGCGGCCACCACCCCCGCGATGATAAGTCCTCGGCTGTTCATTTGCGCTTCCCCAACTTCTCCACTAGCGGCGCTTCCACCACACCGCGATGCCCGCCAGAATCACCATCAACGGGATCAGGAACTGGCTGACACTGCGGACCATGGTCATCTGCGCGCGGGTCAACGACAAGCGCCGATCCTCCGGATCCTTGGGCCGGATCGAGATCAGGTCCTCGTCGGCCGAGAGCCAGTTGATCATGTTCAGGAACAGATCCTTGTTGCCGTTGAAGCGCAGAATGTTGTTCGCGCCGAAGCCGGAGCTTCCGGCCACCACAAAGCGGCCCTGGCCACTCGCTCCCGTGTAGGTTCCAGCCACGGCCAGCGGCAGGGGACCCTTCTGGTCCTTATCCGAAGGCCGGACTTCAGCCGCCGAAAGATTGGTGGTGGCGAAGCTGGATTTGGAACTCGAGAACAGCTTCTCCACCTGCGTCTTTTCGGCGCTGGCCGCCGTCATTGACCGCGTCAGCGGCATACCCACGGCCACTTCCTTCATTTCGCGCACGATGGGGTGCTGCTCATAGCTGGTCACCAGCGGCACCACTTCGCTCAGGCCAAAAATCTGACCGATGCCCGACAGGTCAATCACCAGATTTTTGTCCAGCGTCACGCCCCAACCGGCCAGCATCGCGGTGAGCGCCGCGTTCTCCGCGGTCTCATCACGGCCCAGCTTCAGCGGCGGGTCCAGCATGAACAATACATGGCCGCCGCCTTCGACATGCGCCTTCAGCGTGTC